>CAZXHP010000054.1:0-20032 GCA_964639655.1 uncultured Mariniphaga sp. | reverse complement strand
CAGATTCTTACCAAATTCGTTCTGCGCTGGGATACGGTTTCCGAAAACCTGCATATTGAAAACACCAAAGATAATCGTGGAAATACCTTATCGGTTTATAAGGTTGGCCGGAAAGAAAGCGTTATCGAAGAATGTGAAAACTCTTTGAAAAGATTAGGGACAGATTACATCGACCTTTACCAGCAACACTGGCCCGACGACAAAACACCCGTGGAAGAAACCATGGAAGCGCTTGAAATATTAAAAACGCAGGGGAAAATCAGGGCTGGCGGCGTGAGCAACTTTTCAGCGGAGCAAATGGACGAGGCATGCAGGTATTTCCGGCTGACTTCGAACCAGGTGCCGTACAGTATGGTTTTACGCGATATCGAAAAGGAACTGGTTCCGTATTGCATTGCCAACAACAAAGCCATTATTGCATACAGCCCGTTGCAAAGAGGCATATTAACCGGAAAAATTAATTCAGATTACAAATTTAACGAAGGCGACCACCGGCCAGACACGCCATTTTTCAAAGCACCCAATTTTTCCCGAATCAACCGTTTTCTGAAAGAGATAAAACCTATCGCCGATGGTAAAAACGCCACGCTGGCGCAACTGGTTATCCGGTGGACACTTTACCGACCCGGAATCTCCTGCGTTCTGGTTGGCGCCCGCAGCGAAAAACAGGTACTTGAAAATATTCAAGCTGCCGGGTTAACCTTTTCGTGCGATGAAATGAAATTAATTAATGAAAAACTGAACAACCTGAGTTTAGAATTGTAATTAATAGAAATGCTTGTATATTAGCAGTTAATAATTACCTATTAAAACGAGTCAGCATGAAAAAGAAAGATTTCACCCGCAGGGATTTTATTAAAACATCCGGTGCCGTAACCGCCGGTGTTGTTTTTGCCCCGACAGCTGCTTGCACTGCTTCTCCTTACAATGCCAAAGGTTTGCCAACCACTATTCTGGGCAAAACCGGCATTCGCATTCCCCGCCTCATTATGGGACTTGGAAGCCGTTTTATGGCGGTAGATGAAGATAAAGGACTTGAAATTCTGGAAACAGCGCTTGGTAAAGGTTTATATTACTGGGACACAGCTGCTTCGTACAGAAATGCCGAACAAGCGAGCGAGGAACGCATCGGTAAAATTCTGAAATCGGTGAGAAACCAGGTTTTTTTGGCATCAAAAGTTGGCGAACGGAAAGCCGACGATGCCAAACGCACCATTGAAACCAGCCTGAAACGCTTACAAACCGATTACATCGACTTGTATCAGATACACAGCATTACCAATGAAGAAGAGGTGAAACAATTTGGTGCTGCCGACGGCGTTCTTCCGGTTCTTAAAAAATACCAGGAAGAAGGGGTTATCAAATACATTGGTTTTACCGGTCACACCTCGGCGTCGGCTATGAAACTGGCCGCCGAAATGTACGATTTCGATACCATGTTAATTGCACTGAACCATCAGGAACAGGGCAAACAGCCATTCGAAGAACAACCCGTGCCTTTTGCCGCCAAAAAAGGAATGGGCGTTCTGGCCATGAAAGTTATTCGCCCGCGGGAAACTGTAAACGGCCTCGACCCGGATGATCTGGTAAAATATGCGTTGAGTTTGAAAGATGTGACTGCCGCTGTAATTGGCACCGACAGTGTAGATGTTCTGAATAAAAATATTGCAACACTGCAATCGTTCAAACCACTTTCCGACGAACGGATGCAGGAATTACGTGCGCAACTCGACCCGTTTTACAAAAGTAAAAAACTGCCCTGGCTACAACCGGGTTACCGTGATGGTATGCATTGGGCATAATGCACAAAAATATTAGAAAAAGAGGCAGCCAAATTTCAGACTGCCTCTTTTTTATTCCACTGCCCTGAGCCAGGCTTCGGCCATAAGCTGGGCGCCGGCCATAGAGGGATGAACTCCGTCGCCGGTCCAATAGGTTGCCGGCGCATATTTCACCGCCTCATCAAAAACTTCCTGGAAAGGCACCCAGATAGCATTAAATTCTTTGGCTATTTTTTTTGCCACAGCCTGGTATTCCTTCATCGGCTCCACCCAGGTTTCATCTACGGCAGAAGTATTCAACACACAAAACGGCTGACACATAACCAGCTCTAAATCAGGTAATTCCTTTTTGGTGCGTTGCAGTAATGCGCGATAATCATTTTCATAAACATCGACCGTGCCGTCGTAATTTCCGTTGCGCTTGTGCCAGTAGTCATTTACACCGATTAGAATACTCAGCACATCCGGTTTTAAACCGAGGCAGTCTTTTTGCCAGCGGTCGGCCAGCTGAAAAACTTTGTTGCCACTGATTCCCCGGTTGTAAAGCGTCAGGTTGAATTCGGCCAAATCATTCATTAATGCCGAAGCTGCCAAAAAGGCGTATCCCGAGCCAAACGAACGGGAATTGTTGGGCAGTTCCTTCTCTTTTTCACGGCCTGCATCGGTAATGGAATCGCCCTGAAAAAGTACGGTATTTCCTTTTTGGAACAGCGAATATTTTTTCGACTTCTTTTTACCTGCCGGCGCTACACTTGCCGAAACAATGGCCGGAATACTTGCCAGTGCAGCTGTACCAACTGCCGATCGGCTTATAAATTTTCTTCTGGAAAAACTCATTGGAATTATTTTAATGGTTTAAACGATGTTTTCCTCTCAAAAAGGCAATCCGTCGCCGCCGTCGTCTGCGGGTTCCGGAGGAATATCCTCGGGGCGGAATTCAGGCGGCGGTTCCGGAAGGCTTCCCTGATCGGAAACCTTATCAATTTTCCACGCATTGATGTTGTGGTACCACTTGCCGTTAAATTCGCGTGATTCAAGGTTGAAAGAAACTTCAACGTCATCTCCTTCCTTTACTTTTTCCAACAACGCATTTTTATCGTTGAACAGTGTAAAACACACTTTTCGGGGAAACTGATCGTCGGTTTCAATTACAAACTCCTGTTTTTTCCATTCGTTGCCTGCACGGCTGACTCCAGATTCGGGCTGGAGTATCTGTTGTATTTTTCCTTTTACCTGTAAACTCATACAGCGAAAATAAAAAAAGAAACCCTTTGCACGCGTAGTTACAAAGGGTTTTTATTCAAAAAATATCAACTTTTTATTCCTCTACAATTTCCAGTAACTCCACTTCGAAAATTAAAGTGGTATTCGGACCGATATCGGCGCCTGCACCACGTTCGCCGTAAGCCAGGTCTGAAGGAATGTAAACTTTCCACTTCGAACCAACGGACATCAGCTGCAATGCTTCTGTCCAGCCGGGAATAACCTGCCCAACTCCAAAAACGGCAGGTTCACCACGATCTATTGAACTGTCGAAAACAGTACCGTCAATCAATGTTCCGTGGTAATGAACCCGCACCCTGTCGTCTGCCGATGGTTTGGGGCCGGTACCTTCTGTAAGTACTTCGTACTGCAACCCGCTGGCAGTTGTATTTATACCTTCGCGCGATTTGTTTTCTTCAAGGAAAGCATTGCCTTCTTCAAGATTTAATTGTCCTTCTTTTTCTCCCGCAGCTTCAAAATATCTCCGGATAATCTGGTCGGCTTCTTCTGTTGTCATAGCGCCTTCTTCACCTTTGGAAGCAGCGCTAAAGGCAGCAACCATAGCATCCAGATTGATGTCAGCCCCGCCGGGAGCATTTTCAACTTGTTGTTTGTTGTTTGTTCCAACCAAAATTCCGATAGCGTAACCTGCTGAATCAGCTTCAGTTTCCAATTTTACATTTTTAACCGAACCCGATTGCTGACAACTCATACCAATAATCATTAAAAAGACAACTGGCAAATAGATTAAATTTTTCCTCATAACTCAGTAACTAATAAATATTTATACGATTTCCAATAATTCAACATCAAAAACCAGGGTAGAATTGGGGCCGATGACACCCCCGGCGCCTTGTTCGCCGTAGCCCAGTTCCGGCGGAACATAAAGCCGCCATTTGGAGCCGACCGACATGAGCTGCAATGCTTCCACCCAACCACGAATAACTCCGTTTACCGGAAAAACAGCAGGTTGTCCGCGTTCTACCGAACTGTCAAAAACAGTTCCGTCAATCAGGCTGCCGTGGTAATGGCATTTCACTTCATCTGATAGTGAAGGCAAATCACCTTCTCCCTCTTCCAAAACTTCGTACTGAAGCCCGCTGGGAAGTTCAACAACACCTTCTTTTGACCGATTTTTTTCTAAAAATTCAAGCCCCGATTCCAGGTTTTCCTTCGCCTCACCCTGATTGGCTTTTTCCATAAAACTTTCCAGAATTTTGTTGGCTTCATCGGGCATCATTTGCGGCATTTCCCCGACATAGGTATCGTTTATGGCTTTTACAAATGCTTCCGGATTAATTGTTTTTACACCAGATTTAATAAGATTGGAAGCAACACTCATTCCCAGTGCATAACTGAACCGTTCCAATTCGCCGGTCAATTTCTTTTCACTCATTACTTTTGTTTGTTCATTTTAAACGTGCAAAGATAACGGAATTTTTTCGCAATTAAATTTTTGACCGAACTTTTATTCCCCTTAACATTTCCTTTTTCCCAGGCGGGCCGGGAAGTCTTTCTACTTTAAAACCAGCTTTTATCATGCGGCGGCGGACTACGCCTTTTGCACTGTAAGTAACCAGCACACCTTCTTCCGAACAATTTTTGAACAATCGGAAAAAAATTTCTTCGGTCCACATTTCCGGCTGTTTGTCTGGTCCAAATGCATCGAAATAAATGATGTCGGGTTGCGCCGGAATATTCCACCCTCCGGTTGTAAAATCGTTTTTTAGTTTCAGCAAGGTTAACCAGGGGGAAATTTTAACCGGAAGATTCCATGCGCAATGGTGAATTTTCTCAAATAACTGAATACCGTTTTCCCGAATTAAAGTGCCGTAATTTAAGCGATTGAGAATTCCAGAATCAAGCGGAAATTTTTCAATGGTAATATAAAGAGTTTCCCGGCTCTGTGTTTGCGCCTGACGGGCGGTTAAAAGGCAATTTAATCCGGTTCCGAAACCCACTTCAAAAACAACGGGATGAGAAGCTGTGTTATAATTGAACCCGTTTTGAAGAAAAACATGGTTTGACTCGGTAACAGCGCCGTTCATCGAGTGGTATTGTTCGTTCAGTTCAGGCAAAAATAGTGTGGCAGAACCGTCTGCGGTATTTTTTATTTGCGGTTTCATTTTGCAAAAATGTTTAGAAATAACGGAATATAAAACGAAAATGATAATTTTACGCGGCTAAAATAAATTTATGCTCATTCGACTTTACAACGAAAATCCAAATCCCCGCGATATCCGAAGGGTGGTCGAAGTACTCCGGGATGGCGGAATAATTATTTATCCGACCGATACGGTTTACGGGCTGGGTTGCGATATTACCCACTCAAAAGCTGTTGAGAAAGTAGCCCGGTTTAAGGGAACTAATATTGAAAAGTCTAATTTTTCGTTCATTTGCAGCGATTTGAGCCATATTTCCGACTATACCAAACCCATTTCGAACACGGTTTTTAAACTGATGAAAAAGAACCTGCCGGGCCCGTTTACTTTTATTCTGGATGCCAACAACAATGTTCCCAGGTATTTTAAAGGGAAAAAGAAAACCGTTGGAATCAGAGTTCCCGACAATAATATTATCCGCGAAATTGTGTACGAACTGGGAAATCCGATTTTATCAACTTCAATAAGAGACGAAGATGAAATTGTTGAATACACGACCGACCCCGAGCTTATTTATGAAAAATACCAGGATATTGCGGACATTGTAATCGACGGTGGCTACGGCGAACTGGTTCCTTCCACCGTGATTGACTGCACAGGCGATTCCATTGAAATTATCAGAGAAGGAAAAGGAGTTCTGGAGTATTGAAAATTACCAAGATTGTTTTTACTCTTTCCAAAAAGATGGCGAAAACAAAACCAGAACGGTAAACAATTCCAGTCGGCCCAAAAGCATTAAAAACGAAAGAAACCATTTTCCAACAGGCTTTACGTGGAGGAAATTTTCGGCAGGCCCGACATTACCCAGGCCCGGACCGATATTTCCCAGCGAAGTTGCAACTGCTCCCATCGCCGACTCCATATCGGGTTCAATCCATGAAAACAGTACCGTACTGAACCCAAAAATCACAAAATAAAACATAAAAAAAGCCAGAACATTCGTGATTATTTTAGGGTCAACAGCTTGTTTGTTAAATTTTACCGGAATTACTGCATGCGGATGCACCATACGCCGAAGTTCGTAATAACTGTTTTTCAGCAATAACACAATGCGCATAATTTTGATTCCGCCTCCGGTAGAACCTGCTGAACCTCCAAAGAAAAACAAGGCAAAAATTATCACTGTGAGCAATGGGGGCCATAATAAATAATCGGCTGTGGCATATCCCGTTGTTGTTATAATGGATACTACCTGAAACAATGAATCCCGAAACGCCTGCTCCACACCAATTGTTGATGAAACGATTAAACCCGTAAAAATGACCAGTGTAAACCCCATTACAAATAACCCGTAATACTTAAACTCTTCGTCGGTAACAACACGGCGAAATCTTCCTTTAATTGCCAGGTAAGAAAGTGTAAAATTGGTGCCTGCCAAAAACATAAATACAGTGACGATATACTGGATAGCCGGCGACGACCAGTGGGCAATACTTGCCTGTTTGGTTGAAAATCCACCGGTTGCCATGGTGGTAAACGAATGGCAGATAGCATCGAAAAATTCCATACCTGCAACCCAAAGCAACACCGTTTCGGCAACAGTAAAAATAAGGTAAATTCCCCAAAGGGTTTTGGCGGTTTGTCTGATGCGCGGGCTTATTCTGTCGGGCGTAGGACCGGGCACCTCGGCCATAAAAAGCTGCATACCGCCAATGCCAAACACCGGCAAAATGGCCAGCGACAAAACAATTATTCCCATTCCGCCGAGCCATTGGGTAATGCTCCTCCAAAACAAAATACCGTGTGGTAACGATTCAATGTCAGTTAAAACAGAACTTCCTGTGGTGGTAAACCCGGAAATGGTTTCAAAAAAGGCATTGGTAAAATCGGGAATGGCTCCGCTAATAACGTAGGGCAGGCTTCCAAAAAATGAAAAAACAATCCAAACCGCTGAAACAATGATATATCCCTCACGGCGTCCGATGTCGCGCCGGGCATTTCGTGTCAGGTACAAAATTGAACTGCCGAGCAATACATTTATTCCTGAAGAAATGACGAATGCAGAACGGTCGTATTCCTGGTACACGATGGAAACAATCAGGGCGAGCACCATGGCAACACCTTCGATTAAAAGCAACAACCCGAGCACCCTGAAAATTATTCTGACGTTCATTTTTTGCTAAAAATTAAGTTCCGGTTACTTAAAGAACTTTTCCAGTTTTTTTATTCCCGACGGAAGTGTAAATACCACCACTTTGTCTCCTTCCTGAATTTGTGTATCTCCGTGCGCAATGTAACCGTCTTCGCCCCTTATTATGCCGCCGATTTTGGCTTCTTCGGGAAAATCGAGTTCTTTTATGGGCTTGTGCGTGATTTTTGCGTCGGCTTTGGCAATAAATTCAAATACTTCGGCATCGGATGCGGTAAGACATTTTACTTTTGAAATGGCAGCATTGAGCGTAAACCGGTAAATGTAGCTTGCGGCAATAAGCTTTTTATTTACAATACTTCCAATATTCATATTTTCGGCCAGGCTCATAAATGCAAGGTTTTCCACCTCGGCTACCGTTCGTCTGACACCAATTGTTTTGGCCAGATGACAGCCCAGAATGTTGGTTTCGGAGTTTCCGGTTGTTGCCACCACCGCATCCATTTTTTCAAGGCCTTCATCTTTCAGCAAATTCAGGTTCCGGCAGTCGCCGTTAATTACCAGGGCATTGCTGTATTTTTCCGCTACCTGCCGGCATTTTTCAACATCTTCTTCAATCACTTTTATCCGGTACTGGTCGCCCATCTTTTCAATGGCTTTTTGGGCAATCCGGCTTCCACCAAGGAACATGATATTTTTTACTTCGAATGTTTTTTTGGCAGTAAGCTCAAAAACCCGTGGTTGTTCCATCCGGGTTGCAACAAAAAACACAATGTCGCCATCCATTATAAAATCGGATCCTTTAGGAATTATCGTTTGATTTTCGCGATTAATTGCCACTACCAGAAGATGTTCATTTTCGCTGGCCAGTTCTTCAAATGTTCTGTTCAGGATTGGCGCGTTATCCCTTACTTTTATACCAAGTAAAAGAAGTTTTCCCTGAGAAAACTCAATGAGTTGCCGTGTGCCGGTTTGTTTTACCGAAGCCACAATTTCTTTAGCCGCCAGACTTTCGGGATAAATGAGTTCATGGATTCCCATATTGTTCAGCTTTGCCCGATAGTTGGGTTTCAGGTACTCCGAATTATTTATCCGTGCAATTGTGCGCCCCACCCCCAGGTATGAAGCCATGGCACAGGCAAGCACATTTCGTTCTTCGAACGGGGTAACCGCAATAAACAGGTCGGCTTTGGAAAGTCCGGTTTGTTTCAAATCCTGAAAAGAATGGGCCGACCCGGCAATCGTCAGTAAATCAACCTCTCCACTAATTTTCGAGAGTTTTTCCGGCGAATCGTCAAGTAAAACAATATCATGGTTTTCATTGCTTAACATTCGGGCCAAATGGGTCCCTACTTCTCCGGCTCCGGCAATTACAACTTTCATTTCCTCTCCACGTTAATTTTAAAATCAAATGCAAAGTAAAGTATTCCACCCCGATTTTTAGCATTATTCTTTCACTTTCCATATAAAATGAAAGGTTTTTAAAATAGCGATGAACTAAAGTTACCATTTTTTACGAAATGCACCTTCATTGCGCAGCTGAAAAACATTGCCGTTTTCTTCTGAAGAGCCATGTGAATAGCGTAAAGAAGAAATAATTACCGCGTTGGAAAAAGCTGAATCCAGGTTTATTTTACCGGGACGAGGGTCAATCATAATTTCGGGGATAATTTTTCCCGGCAATTCATTCTCATGGACTTTGTAAGCAACTATTCTTCCGGCAAAAGCTATCAATCCATTCTTCAGGCAGATAAATTCATCGTGATAGTTTTGGCGTGATTCGAGAAAAACCGGTTCGCCCAGTTTCAGTTTTCTTACTGTGTTTGCAATAGTATTTTGCCCGAAATCGGACTCGGAGATTTTTTCTTCTGAAACCACATAATTTCTTTTTCCATGAATTAGGTGCACCACCACTTGATCAGACTGGTTGTAAACGATTATTTCTTCTCTGAAAATATTTGCAGTTTCAATTATAAAGGAAACACCGGCCATAAACAAAAGTGAAAGAAGCACTCCTTTAAAATAACTTTTCCGGTGTGTTTGAATAAACAGCAATACGGAAAGTAATGCAGCCAATAGAAAAAGCAGTCCGGCAACTGATAATGTAAATTCAGTAAATGAAAAAGGTAATTTTTCAATCCATGAAAGAAAATGAATTACAATTTTTACAATACAATGTACTGTAAAAACAACTATTGCCGAAACAACAGGTACCCAATGAAACGCGAGCAATATTAAACCTAAATAAATGAGGAGGGTAACAGCCGGAACTAACAGCAGATTGGATAACCAAAAATAAGAAGGAAACTGGTTAAAATAATAGGCGGTTATCGGGAATGTGGTTATTTGGGCAGCAACTGAAACTGTAAGCAATATCCATCCGTACTTTAGGATTTTATTGTTGAATTGAACGATTTTCTCCAGTCGCGGTTGCAAAAAAACTATTCCGAACACCGCCGAATAGGAAAGCTGAAAACCGGCTTCGAATAAATTATTGGGATTTATCAGTAGAAGGAGAAATGCCGAAGCTGCAAGTGAGTTGTAAATATTTGGCCGACGTTTTATATTTTCACCAACAACTACAAAAGTAAACATGGTTGCCGCCCGCTGCACCGAGGGCGATAAGCCTGCGATAAAAGCATAACTCCACAAAGCCAGGGTAATCAACAAAACAAAAAAAGTGCGTCCGTTTTTTTGTTTCCTTAGGAAGCCGAACATCAGAGTGAGTACAATAAAAACAATTCCCACATGAAGTCCGGAAACGGCCAGTACATGAACAGTACCGGTAGAAGTAAAAATCCATTTGAACTCGGAATCCAAGCCGCGTTTATACCCCAGGGTCAATGCCGACAGAAGCTGAAATTCATTGTCGTTCAGATTTTGATTCCTGTAAATATCGAGAAGACGCCAACGTGCTTTTTCAGCAAGGATTAAAAATGAAAACCGGGCTTTCGCACTTGTTTTTTCCCAGTTATTTTCTGAAAGGTAAACCTGCCGGTAAATTTTTTTTAGGGCCAGATAACCTGCATAATCAAATTCATAAGGATTTTTATTATTTTGAACCCGCTGCGGGTTTTGTTGAAAAACAATGGTTTCACCGGGCCGCAGTTGTTGTGCATTTTCCGATTTTTCAAAATAAACCATCACCTTTTCATCGGTTTCAAACACCGAATCCCTGTCGGAAACTGCTGTTAATCTTAAAACCGACTGGAAGGAATTGGGTTTTTCCTGGATAATTTCCAATACCTCGGCGTAAAATTTCTCCCCGGTACTGAACAGCGGCTTTTCGTTATATAGTGAATAGAGTACTATGCCAATCCCGGTGAAAACAACGTGTACTCCGTTGCCAAAAACGGAATTCAAACGAAAACTGAATTTTCGGTTTATAACAATCAATAAACCTGTAAAGGAAAGTAATACAAAAATCAGCACAAGCGGCTCAAAGGAAAAATATTTTCCTAAAATAACACCGGCAGCCAATGCAACTGCCAACCGTAAAAAAGGTATTTTTTGTACTGACTTCGTCAAATTTTCCCGTGTTTCCGGGTGCGTAAATCAATAATCTACGACCAGTTACAATATTCTAAAAAACGGGAAAACGAAAAAAAGGTTACACCGATTTTACAGGGGTTTTAATGCGGTAATGCGGCTGCACTTTTCCCGAAGCAATATTCCGGAGTTTACTTTTTAAAAGCCTTTTCCGCAAAGGAGACAGGTAATCGATAAAAAGAATTCCTTCCAGATGATCGTATTCGTGTTGAACAATACGCCCGGCAAAACCTTTGAATTCTTCTTCATGTAAAATAAAATTTTCATCCTGGTATTTTATTCTTACACCGTCAGGTCGCACCACATCTTCTCTTATTTCAGGAAGGCTCAAACAACCTTCGTTCATTTCCCACTCTTCGCCGAAAGTTTCAATAATTTCAGGATTTATAAAAACCTTCTTAAAATCTTTCAGTTCGGGTTCTTCATCGGCGCCGGAAGAGGCATCGACAATAAAAAGCCGGATTGACATGCCTACCTGCGGTGCGGCAAGCCCCACTCCATCAGAATGGTACATGGTTTCCCACATGTTTTCTATAATTTCTTTCAGCCCGTCGTGGTCCTTCTCAATGGTTTGGGCTTTTTTTCGCAATAACGGATCTCCGTAAACTGTAACCGGATATTTCATGTTTTTTTATTTTTCATTCATCTGAAACAAACGCACCTTATTTTCTCATTTCTTGTTGCGTTTTTGTTCCATGTAACCTTGTAAAATTATTGTTGCACTAATGGCATCAACCATCGCTTTATTCCTTCTTCCTGCTTTTTTAATTCCTCCGTCGATCATTGTCTGAAAAGCCATTTTCGAAGTAAATCTTTCGTCGGCAATTTCAAGCGGAATTTCGGGATATTTTTCTTTAAATTTTTTTATAAACGGTTTGATGTAAACAACAGCTTCGGAATCGGTGTTGTTCATTTGCAGCGGATAACCCACCACAACTTCATCAACGTTTTCATTTCTGAAATAGGTTTGAAGAAAATCCCAGATTGTATGCGATGCCACAGTAGCCAGTTTGTTGGCAATAATCTGGTTCGGATCAGATACAGCCAGTCCCACCCGTTTTCTCCCGTAATCAATTGCTAAAATTCTTCCCATGGCATTCTAATTTCTGCGGACAAAATTATAGAGAATAAGTGAAAAACTATGCGTCTATGGCTTGAAAATCACTTGTTTTTTGTTCCTCCTACAAAAAACAAGTATAAAAAAAACAGAAGTTCGTTAAATTTTCTTTGAAAAAATAACGGACAATATGAAATAAAAATTCTTATAACAGGCAGGATTAATCTAAATTTGTTTATTTTTATACATCCGAACAATGCATAAATAACAAAAATGAGCTTAAATTTAAAACGTGATCAAGTCCCCCCGCAACAAGCCGAAAACTGGGCTTTAAACATGGTTGAAGAAGAAAAACTGACTTTTAACCTGATTGTTCCCTCGATTGTACTTCAAAAGGAAACTTATAAATTACTTTTGGGGGAAAATGAAAACAGGATTAAAGTGTATTTGGGGCTCGAACCGGAAAAAAAGGACGGCAAATTTGTGTTGTGTGCTTATGCAGTTTCCGCCTTTTTAATGGGCAGTGGCGATGTTTTCCGGGACTACGAAAACCCTGTGTTTAAACTGACTAAAAAAAATCAGAACAAATCTTCGGGAACGGCGAAAGCGATTGCAAACATCAGGCGTTTTCAAAAATGGCGTGCAGGCGAACTGGATGATGACAGCGAGTGGGCAAGATTCAGAAAATTCATTTATCCCAAAGCTTATCTGCTCAGTAAATACGAGCTTCACGAAATTTTCACCATGCAAAATAAGGAAGAAGCGCAAATCAGCTTTGGTATTTCAAAAACCATGAATGCTATGATTTACCCGGATGTACAGGAAAAGAGGGACAAAAAAAGTCAGGCGATGGTTTTTGATTTTGCAGATCCTTGTCCCCCGTTTTGTGACAAATCAAGTCTGTACAATTCTGAAACCGATGCCTCTCAATAAATTTATCTGGGCGTTTATTTTAATTCCTTTTGTTGTTGGTCTCGTTTACTATAAAAAGTTAACGAGGAGTCACAGATTTTTGTTTTGGTTTATTGTTGTCGGAACGGTGACGGAGCTGACCAACCGAACCTTGAGGCAATTGTTTGTAGTTCAAAACAATATGCCTTTGGGCCATTTTTACATTTCTTTATCATTCATATTTCTGGCCCTGTTTTATTTGTATGAACTGGAAAACTTTGTAAATAAAAAAATTATAATTACCATCGTTATCCTGTACGAACTCTTTTGTTTAAACAACGTTATTCTCTTTCAAAGTCACCTGTCCTATCCAAGCATTCCGGGCGCAATAAGTGCTTTACTGCTCGTTACCTTCTCTGTTTTGTTGTTTGCAAATATTATGAGAGAAGGCAAAATTCAGGTACTCACAGATTCTTCGTTAATCTGGATTAATTCTGCTGTTCTGCTTTACTATGCCGGTAATTTCTTTTTTTACACGTTATACAATTTTATTCTGAGGTATTCCCGTGAATTTTTAACCCGAACCGTTTATATTTTTCTGATACTCAACAGCATTTTTTACATTTTGATTGCTATTGGTTTATGGAAGGCAGGCAGAGAAAAACAAAGCTGAAAGCAATCTTTCAAACATCTGTACCGGTAAAAAATGTGTCGGCAAAAAAAAATCATTTAAACACCTCTTCCTCGGTTTGATATCCCTCTGAGATAACAGTTAATTTCAGGTTTTCGCGGTTGACCACCATCCCCTCATGAAAAACTACAGGGACAAGTTTTGCGCCGTTACTAATGGTCTGAAATGTTTTTTCACACTCACCGGTTCTTCCAAACGTCATTGCCAATTCTGCTGCCGTTGCCGCCATTTTCTCAATGGGTTTATATATGGTGCAGGTTTGATGTCCTGCAATAATTTCGTGTAAATTTCTTAAATCGGCATCCATTCCGGCAACCAGAACTTCTTCCTTTTTTCCATGCTCCCTAAGTGCCCTGATCGCTCCAAAAGCAATGGCATCGTTACCGGCAAGAATAGCATCCACTTCTGAAAATTCGTTTAGCAACTTGCTGGTGTGTGTGTATCCTTCATCTTCCGACCAGCTGTTGGTGAAAATATTGTAAACAATTTTAATATCACCCCGTTCCACCAGCGGTTGCAGCACATTCATCTGCCCCAGAAATAAAAACTGACTGTTATTGTCGTTCATCGCGCCGCCAATCAAAGCATAATTGCCAGTGGGTTTAATGGTTGTCAGATATTGAGCCTGAAGCCGTCCAACTTCAACATTGTCGGTTGAGATGTAAAAATCGAGCGGACAATTTTTGATAAGCCGGTCGTAGGATATAACTTTTGTTCCTTTGGCGTGTGCATTTTCCACAATGCGGGCAGCTGCAAACTGGTCAACAGGAATAACAACCAGTACGTCAACACCGTTGGCGAGCAATTCGTTGGCCTGACTAAGCTGTTTTTCAGCATTGTTGTCGGCAACACGAATTTCAACAGAACCTCCGAGTTCCTGAACTTTTTTAACGAAAAAGTCCCGGTCATTTTCCCACCTTTCCTTGTCGAGTGCGTGCATCAAAAAACCGATTTTAACCGGTTCATTTTTTTTACTGCAGCCTCCCAACAGAAAAACAGAGAGAAAAAACACTAAAAAATATTTTACGGAAGAATTCATAATAATGGTTTAAATATTGCTTTCCTACCATTTACGAATTATCTGCAAAAAGGATTTATTGAAGCGTTAAAAAAGGAACAAAAAGCCGATGGAGGTTAAAAAAATTACGATTATTAATCTTTTTGATTTTCGAGGTTAAAAATTCAATCTTCCTAAAATTTTAAAATTTCCTGATAGAGCTGTTGAACCGGCAGCCCCATCACGTTGTAAAAAGAACCTTCGATATGGGTAATTCCAATAAAACCAATCCACTCCTGAATTCCATAGGCACCGGCTTTATCGAAAGGTTTACAGGTGTCGATATAAAACTGAATTTCTTCGTTTGTCAAATTTTTAAACTGAACATTTGTCTCCGCATAAAAAGATGTTTGTTTTTTAACCGAAGTTAAACATACTCCTGAAACCACCTGATGTTCCTTCCCACTCAGTTTTTGCAGCATTTTTGAAGCTTCGTGGTAGTTTCCCGGTTTTCCCAGAACTTCACCTTCCAGATAAACAATGGTATCGGCCGTAATCAGCAAATCATTCTTCTGAAGTTCGGGTAAAAAAGGTTCGGATTTTAGCCGGGCAAGAAACTCAGGAATTTCATATTTCGACATTCCATCAGGAAAATTCTCGTCCACTTCCTTTACTTTCACCGAAAACTCCATACCCAGCAGCTGCAGCAATTCTTGCCTTCGCGGCGATTTGGAAGCCAGAATATAATTATAGTCGGGTAACCAGTTCATTAAAAAACATTTTTGATTGTAGCCTGGTCAATCAGCCATTTTCCCTGCGCCCTCAGTGTTTGTTCCACAATATCGCGAACGCAGCCTTCACCGCCATTTTTGTGTGAAACGTATTTTGAAACGGATTTAATATCGGAAACGGCATCCTGCGGACAGACCGGAAGTCCAACTTTTTGCATCACTTCATAATCCACCAAATCGTCGCCCATAAAAAGAACGTTTTTTAGGTCTGTCCCGGTTTTCCGGCAAAAATCTTCCAGGCATTCCACTTTATCCCAGGCATTTTCGTAATAATATTTTACGCCCAGCCGCTCATGACGGAGTCTGACGCGCTCCACAAATCCACCTGTGATTATGGCCACGGGAAATCCTTGTGAAATGGCGGTGCGAATGGCAAACCCATCTTTTACGTTTGCGGTGCGTACCGGGTCGCCCTTTTCATTCAACGGCGAAGTATCTTTCGACAAAACTCCGTCAACATCGAAAACAAAGGCTTTTACATTTTTTAGTTCTTCTTTAAAAAAGGACATGAATTATCTGTTTTGGTGAAATTTAAAAATACTTTCCGAAATAATTTTGTATAACTCCCTAAACCCGGGTAATGTTTTCAGTTCTTCGAGGTGTTTAGCGATCACATTCTCATCGAAACGCACTGCTGGTCCGGTCTGAGCTGAGGCAGGCTCCATTTCCTGTACCTTTCCGGCCGTCTCCTGAATCAGCGGCTTTAATACGTTAAACGGAATTTCTTTTGATTTTAAAACTTCGCCTGCAATGGTATAAAAATGATTCACAAAATTACAGGCGAAAACGGCTGCTATGTGCAGATTCAGCCGTTTTTGGGAATCGATAACAGCTACGCGACCGGAAATCTGTTCTGCAATTTCAATCAGTTTTTTTTCGTTTTCAGGCGAATTGGCTTCAATAAAAACGGGTATGTTAGAAAAATCAACTTGCCGGTTTTTTGAAAAAGTTTGAAGCGGGTAAAATACACCGGTATTCGAAGAAAAATCTTTGAGACAGGAAAGCGGTAAGCTTCCGGAACAATGCACCAGTAATTTGTTTTGAAACTTGATTTCCGGGAGAACTTTTTCAAAAGCATCATCTTTCAGCGCAACAAAATACCCATCAGCGCCGGGCAAAATTTCTGCAACAGAAGTTGTATATTTTGTGTCGAGCTTACGGGCCAACATCGCAGCCGACTTTTTTGAACGGCTGTAAACCTGTTCAATAAAAAAACCTTTTTTTTGAAACTCTGCCGACAAATGTGTTGCCAGATTTCCTGCACCAATAAAAACAAAACGGTGGCTCATTCTTTTCAATTTAACGCATCAAAAATAATGAGCCACCGCTTATGTTCCAATTATTTTTCAGGCTTTCGCCAAATCGAATCTGTTTTTTACCACTTCCCAGTTTACAATGTTCCAGAAATTGTCCACATATTCAGCTCTTCTGTTCTGGTAATGCAGGTAATAGGCATGTTCCCAAACATCGAGTCCCAGAATGGGAGTTCCTTTTTTATCGGCTACGTCCATCAGCGGATTGTCCTGGTTGGGGGTTGAAGTCACAAACAGTTTTCCATCGGAACCAACAGTCAGCCAGGCCCATCCACTTCCAAAACGTGTTTTGGCAGCTGTTCCAAACTCCTCTTTGAATGCATCGACAGAACCAAAATCACTTTCTATCACCTGCTTCAATTCGGCCGGAATTTCAGCCTGCGACGGTGTCATATTTTCCCAAAAAAGCGTGTGATTATAAAGACCGCCTCCGTTATTCCGAACAGCATCAGACTGCTGACTGACGGTAGCAAAAATTTCTTCAAGCGGAGTTTCCAGCAACTCAGTGCCGTCGGCGGCCTTCATAAAATTATTGAAATATCCCTGGTGATGTTTGGTGTAATGCAACTCCATGGTCTGTGCGTCGATATAAGGCTCCAATGCATTAAAATCATACGGCAATTCAGGAAATTTATGTCCTTCGAAAGTTTTGGTTTCAGAAGCACAGGAGCTCAAAGTTCCCAAAAAAGGCGATGCAACAGCGACGGTGCCAATAGCAGCAATAAAATTTCTTCTTTCCATACCTTTTTGTCTTTTTTTTTGTTTCTTTTCTAACGAAACAATGTTATGCTTAAAAAGTTCGCAGCATTTTTATTTTACTTCTGTTCAGTAAAAAATCTATTGGCAGGATTATGGGATTCTTTCTGTCTATATATTTTGAAACACCGAAATCTGATTAATTTTACCAATCTATTTTGAAAAGCATGAAAATATCGCTAATAATTGTGACTTATAACAGGCCGGAAGCGCTTGCATTAATTTTGAAAAGCATTGAAAAACAAAGCGTTTTACCTGACGAAGTTGTTATTGCCGATGATGGTTCGGGAAAGGGAACACTGGAAACGATTCAAAAAGTGCAAAAAAAATTCCCTGTTCCTTTATTGCATGTTTGGCATGAGGACCGGGGTTTCAGGGCAGCGGCAATCAGAAACCGCGCAATAAAAACCTGCTCGGGCAATTACCTGATCTTCTCTGACGGCGACCTGTTTTTTCATCCTGATTTTGTCGCTGATTTTAAAAGAAATGCGAAAAAAGGGGAAGCACTCATCGGCTCACGGGTTTTTCTTACCCGTAAAACATCCCAAAAACGAATTAACCACCAAAATTGTAATCCGGTATTCCCTTTAATTTCATCGGAAATAGAAACCAACCGTCTGAATGCTGTGCGTTTTCCTTTAGCAAATAAGTGCTTTAAACCGCTGAAATTTTCATCGAAACTTCGGGGTGGATTACTTGGTGTCTGGACAAGCGATATTGTGGCAGTTAACGGCTGGAATGAAGATTTTACGGGCTGGGGACTGGAAGATACTGAACTGGTAGCCCGGTTATTTAACAATGGTTTAGTGTTCCGAAAAATAAAATTCCAGGCCATTACCTACCACCTGTGGCATGAGATTCAAAGCAGGGAGCAGATTGGCGACAATCAGAAATTGCTGGACAAAACAGTTGACGAAAAATTAAAGCGATGTAAAAAAGGCATTAATTTCGATAAACAGGTTGTTTCATAGCATGAGTCGAATTCCACAAAAATAAGCTGTAAAAAAAAGTAAAAAACGAAAGTCCCATATGAGATTCGAGGTTGGCGTCGCCCAGGTTGGCAAATCCATATAAAACCAAAAAGAGAATAAAAACAAAATTGTAGCGGTGTTTCAACTGACAAAAAGGATAAACGATTGCAAACATTATCCAGACAAATCCGAACACACCGAACTTTACAAGGTAATTTAAATACTGGTTATGAGAAGGCCCCCTTTTTTCCTGCGAAAGCCTGGTATTCATCCGGTCGTAAACATCATTGTACTGAATAACCCAGTTTCCTGTACCAATTCCAAAAAGCAGATTTTCCTTTATCAGTATTAGTGAAGCTTTAACATACTCAATGCGTTGGGCCAGCGATTTTTCATTCGGGTCACCAGTTCGCTTGTAATAATCTAATTCCCAAACAGTTTCATAAATACGCGGATAAAGGGAAAACGGATGATTTTTGAATTTATAATTGGTAACTCCTTCCAAAATAAGTTCAATATCCTTTTCGGTTAGTTTGCTCACACCAACGCTGTCTTTGCGGTATCCAAGGCTGGTTAAATACCGAATGAGGGTTGAACCCAGAATGTATCCGTTCAGGTTATCGTCGTATTTTATTTTGCTTCGTTTATTCCATTCCTGCCTGAGCTCTTCTTCACAAAGATAGATGTGAACAAGGTGCCCGTTTTCGCGCATTTCCTGTTCAAAATTATGCTGATAGGGATTCCCGGATAACGTAAAATTTTCAAC
This sequence comes from uncultured Mariniphaga sp., assembly GCA_964639655.1. Classification (GTDB taxonomy): domain Bacteria; phylum Bacteroidota; class Bacteroidia; order Bacteroidales; family Prolixibacteraceae; genus Mariniphaga. The sequence continues at coordinate 955 of CAZXHP010000054.1, read as the reverse complement.
TGTTTCAGGATCAATTTCCTCAAAGTGATAAAAATCTTTAATTACATTACCGATATACACCGAAGGCAGAATGAGGATAAGCAAAAGTAAAAAAGCCAAAACAACTTTCTTTTTTTTGTTTTTTTCCGAAACAATAAAAATGAAAAATGAAACGAACAAAACACCAAAAAATGCAACAATACCCAATAACGATTTAAGCAGAATAAGAAACAGAACTAACCACAAAAGGGTTCCCCACAAAATGACTGCAGGCGTTTTAGAAGAAAATGTATTCCTGTTAGCCAGAAACCAGAAAACAAGAATAATTGCCAAAACAACCTGGAAAGAAAACCGAATATGCGAGACAATGCTAACCGAGCGAAATTCAGTTATTTGCAAATAACTGCCTAAAACCAATTTCCCTGCAAAAATCAGACTGGCCGTAATAACAGAAAGTACAAACACCAGCAAAACCAGATAAGTCTTTCTATCGGAAAGCCGTGGAGATAAAAATACAGCGAGGGGGAAAACCACCCAAAAACAAACCTTCTTCAGTTCATATAGCGCAAAAGAAAAATCGTGTGTAAATAGTGTTCCAATTAAATAAACTCCAAATACCGACAGGGGAAAAAGGACACTTTTTTTGTTTTCTAAATCTGTTTTAGCACCCACCCAAATCCTGAATAACAATGCCTGAAGTAAAAGTAATCCTGCAGAAATACTTACAAGAGCCTCTGAAAAAGGAAATACAGCGGCAGGAACTAAAAGTGAGAAGAAAAACACATTTTCTCTCCATTTATTCAATTGTTCCGCTTTTTGAGTCATTAATTGTAAGGAATAGTTTTTTGATTGAACGTTTAAATTCAAAAATAATTATTTTGGACACGTGTAAAAAACCACTAAAAAAGCCCGTGCTCATAAGAACACGGGCTTTGGATAAATCCGGCAGCGGCCTACTCTCCCACTTTTACGCAGT
>CAZXHP010000053.1:19131-20594 GCA_964639655.1 uncultured Mariniphaga sp. | reverse complement strand
AGGCAGCAACCTGGTATGATGAGCATTTGAATAGCATTGAAGAAATCCGGTTACCGGAACGCGTAAATTACAGCACTCATACATTTCATCAATACACCATTCAAACCAGTTGGCGAAACGAATTGCAGCAGTTTTTGAAAGGGAAGGGAATTCCGTCGATGGTTTATTATCCAGGCATTATTCATTTACAGGAAGCTTATCAGTATTTAGGCTACAAAAAAGGCGATTTCCCGGTAAGCGAACACCTGGCCGAAACCGTGCTTTCGCTGCCCATGCACACCGAGTTGACAGAAGAGCAGTTGGAATATATAACAAAGTCAGTAAAAACGTTTTTTAAATAAGAGATTTAACCGCAAAGACGCTGAGACGCAAAGAAATATTCCATAACGTCATTGCGGCCTTGCGGCGAAAAATATTGACAGAAAATTTAACCGCAAAGGCGCTGAGACGCAAAGAATTTTCAAGAAATCTTGTCTCCTTTGCATAAAATTAATATCATGAAAAAAGAAAATCTCAATCAGCTTTCAAAAGAAATTCTTGCTGCTGCAATTACAGTTCACAAAGAAATGGGCCCAGGCTTATTGGAATCGGTTTATGAACTATGTCTTTTAAAAGAACTCCAGTTAAGAGGCATTAAAGCAGAAAATCAAGTTCTAATTCCTCTTTTTTATAAGGGTGAACAGCTAAACAAAGATTTCAGAATTGATATTCTTGTAGAAAAAGAAATTGTAATCGAACTGAAAGCTGTTGATATGCTGCTTCCCGTTCATGATGCACAAATAATTTCCTATTTAAAATTGACCAATAAAAAGTTAGGATTCTTGATTAACTTTAATGTCCCTTTGCTAAAAGAAGGATTTAATCGGTTTGTTAACAATTTTTAGGAAAAAGAATTAACCGCAAAGACAGGGGATAAAAAGAGAGTATATAAAATCTTTGCGCCCTTGCGCCTTTGCGGTGAAAAAGAAAAATATGAATAAACTATTTATCCACGAAACAGCCGTAGTTGACGACGGCGCTCAAATAGGAAACGGCACTAAAATCTGGCATTTCTGCCATGTGATGGGAACGGCACAAATTGGCGAAAACTGCGTGCTGGGACAGAATGTATTTGTTGGCAATAAAGCCGTTTTAGGCAACAATGTAAAAGTGCAGAACAACGTGTCGGTTTACGAAGGGGTGGTTTGCGAAGACGACGTTTTCCTGGGGCCATCCATGGTTTTTACCAATGTGGTCAATCCGCGTAGCGCAGTCAACCGGAAAGAAGAATTTAAAACCACCCTCGTAAAAAAAGGTGCCACCATTGGCGCCAATTCTACTATAGTTTGCGGTACCACTCTTGGTGAATATTGTTTTATCGGGGCCGGCGCTGTGATTACCAAAGAAGTAAAACCTTTTGCGCTGATGGTTGGCGTTCCGGCCAGGCAAAAAGGGTGGGTGAGCCGCTCGGGCGCCATTTTGGG
>CAZXHP010000053.1:17892-19031 GCA_964639655.1 uncultured Mariniphaga sp. | reverse complement strand
ATGAAACGATTTGCACTGATAGGTTCTGCCGGATACATTGCCGACCGCCACATGAGGGCCATAAAGGAAACCGGAAACGAACTGGTTTGCGCCACCGACCGTTTCGATGTAATGGGCCGCATGGACAGCTATTTCCCGGATGCCGAGTTTTTTCTGGAAATTGAAAATATGGACAAATATATGGACGACATCCGGCGCGAAGGAAAGCCTACCGATTATGTGACCATTTGTACACCCAACTATATGCACCCCTCTCACATCAGGTTTGCCCTGCGAAATGGCGCCCATGCCATTTGTGAAAAACCGCTGGTGGTTTACCCGGAAGATATGCGTATTATCAAAGACATTGAAGCCGAAACCGGGAAAAATGTTTACACCGTTTTGCAGTTAAGATATCATCCAACTATTTTGGCACTTAAAAAGGAAATTGACGATGGCGGCGACAAAATTTATGACATTGACCTGAGCTACATCACCACCCGTGGAAAATGGTACCTGAAAAGCTGGAAGGGCGATGTGTCCAAATCGGGCGGCGTGGCCACCAACATCGGCATTCATTTTTTCGATATGATTACCTGGATTTTTGGCGATGTGAAAGAGAACATTGTGCACCATTACGGACCGCACAAAGCCGCCGGTTTTCTTCAGCTTGAGAAAGCCCGCGTGCGCTGGTTCCTTAGCCTCGACTATAGCGACCTGCCACCACAGGCCACCGAAAAGGGAATGCGCACCTACCGCTCCATAACTGTAAACGGAAAGGAAATTGAATTTAGTGGCGGCTTTACCGATTTGCACACGGTTACCTACCGGAATATTCTGAACGGAAACGGCTTTGGAATTGACGATGCCCGCGAAAGCATCATTTTAACTGACTATGTTCGAAATACAAAACCTGTTGGCTTGAAAGGCGATTACCATCCTTTTCTTAAAAACATTTAAGCGGATATAACAATTTTTTTACTTTTCGGTTTAATTTTTAAACGAACAAAAGTTCTTTTAATTAGTTGGCAAATTGTTGTTATTTTTGTTTTCATGAACTATGAATGTTTGATTTGCCAGGTGAAATCGCTGCAGCAGCGACTCGAGAAATATGAAATTCCGGAAGAAAAAAGAGATCATGTGGTAAGCGAGATGTTAAA
>CAZXHP010000053.1:0-17792 GCA_964639655.1 uncultured Mariniphaga sp. | reverse complement strand
GATGTTTGAGAAAGACCCCCGGCTTTTCTTTTTACTCATGGTAAAATGCCCGGTTATTGGCCGTAAGATTGGCGCAGAAGAAAGGAGATTTTGTGGTGAAAAGGAGTGGTGCTCCTGCTACCCTTTAGGCACCATTGTAACCAGCGGAATAATCATTTCTTCCAGCGAAATTCCACCATGCTGGAACGTATCTTTATAGTAATTAGCGTAGTAATTGTAATTGTTCGGGTAAGCGAAAAAATCGCTGTTGTGGGCAAAAATATAACTGGTGCTCACATTGCGCGAGGGCAGGTAAGCCACTCTTGGATCGCGCACCTCAAATACGTGTTTCGACTTGTAATTCAGGTTTTTACCTAATTTGTACCTCAAGTTGGTGTTGGTTTCGCGGTCGCCTATCACTTTCACCGGATTATCGACACGGATTGTCCCGTGATCAGTGGTAATCACAATCCTGATGTTGTTTCCGGCCAGGCTGCGGATGAGTTCACGCAACGATGAGTGATTAAACCAGCTCAGCGTTAACGAGCGATAGGCTTTTTCATCACTGGCCAGTTCCTTAATCATTTCCATTTCGGTGCGGGCATGCGAAATCATATCCACAAAATTGAAAACCATAACCGAAAGGTCGCTTGCAAGAATATTTTTCAGGCTTTCTGAAGTTTGCCGGTCGCGGCGGATTCCGGAAACCTTTTCAAAATAAAGTTTTTCTTTTCGCCGGTGGCGTTCCAGCTGTTTGCGCAACAGTTCTTCCTCGTGCCGGTTTTTGTTGCCTTCATTGTCATCGTCTTCCCACAATTGCGGATATACCTTTTCAATTTCGGCGGGCAGCAGACCGGCAAACATGGCATTGCGGGCATACATGGTAGCCGTGGGCAGAATGCTCAAATAAAGTTCATCGGAATCGACCCTGAAATAGTCTTCAAAAACCGGACTGATGGTGCGCCACTGGTCGAAACGCAGGTTATCGATAACCAGCACAAAAACTTTTTCACCGGCATCGAGCATCGGGAATATTTTATGGTGAAAAACGTCGTGCGAAAGCAACGGGCGTTCTCCGAAATCTTTATTCAGCCATTCGAGATAGTTTTCTTTTATAAACTTAAAAAAAGCTTTGTTGGCATCGTCTTTTTGCATGGCAAGCACCTGGTCCATGGCATCGTCTTCCGAAGTTCCCAGTTCAATTTCCCAATGCACCAGTTTTTTATAAATATCTACCCATTCATTGTAGTTCAACCTGTCGTTAATGCGCATGCCTATTTGCGAAAATTGTGTTTGATAAGCCGAAGTAGTTTGTTGGGTTACAAGTCGTTTCTGGTCGATGTTTTTTTTCAGGGAAAGCAGAATTTGTTTCGGGTTTACCGGTTTGATGAGGTAATCGGCAATTTTTGAACCGATGGCTTCATCCATTATATTTTCCTCTTCACTTTTGGTGATCATTACCACCGGCACATTGGGCGAAACAGCTTTTATTTCATTCAGCGTTTCAAGGCCGGTCATTCCCGGCATATTTTCATCCAGAAAAATAATGTCGAAAAACTTTGCTTTTACTGCATCAATCGCATCCAACCCGTTGTTGGCAGTTTCAACTTCATACTCTTTATTTTCCAGAAAAATAATGTGTGCTTTCAGTACATCTATTTCATCATCGACCCAAAGTATTCGTGGTTTCCTCATAATTTCTGTTTCTTAATTGTTTTCAATGGTTGTAAAGGTACAAACAAAATAAAACGATGATAAAGGCTTAACAAACTTTAACCCGGTTAATTGCCCAGGTAAATGCGTTTGTAAAAATCCATGTAGTCGTTAATATTTTTTTCCTGAAGGAAAATTTCAAAGTTTTCGGCTGAAATCAGGAAATTACGGTAAGTGGCTTCGCCCAGCGGGGCATATAAATCGCGGTTTTGAACCACTGTGCGCGAATAGCGGGTTGCAGCTTCTTTGTCGGGCAAACCTGTAATTACAATGGCCACACGAAACTCATCAATTGTTGTTTCATCAACTTGAAGGTTTTCACCTTCGAACTCGCCGTTAAATTGATCTATTCCACGAATAAACCGGGTTTTGTCCACACCCTGAGACGGTATTACAAATACAAAAGAATGCGGTTTTTCAATTTCGGTACTATACGGGCCTGCGTACGATTCAGGTGTTTCTTCAGTTTCATCTGCTGCAGCTTCTTCTACCATTTGAGCCGGCTGCGGTGTTTGTTCCGAAGGCTGTGTTTGTTGTGTAGCACTGCGTTGAATGTAATTGTCGCGGAAGAAATCGATGTACTCTTCCACCTTGTTCTGTTCCATCAGTTTGTCGAGGTTTTCGGCAGTAATCAGGAAATTGCGGTAGGTAGTTTGTCCCAGCGGTTCAAACAGGCTGCGGGTAATTACCACTTTTCTGAAGTACGACATGGCTTCGTTAAGCGAAGGAATTCCCTGCGCCACCATAAGCTGGTATTCACCCGACGGTTTTACCTGGGTTGCCAGGTTCCAGCCCCTGAATTCGTTGCGGTTAAACTGGGCAAATCCATTTAAAGCCTGGCGCAACGACATACGGGTGTCTTTTACGGCCAGCACAAAAATCTGAGTCGTGTCGATATCCCGGTTAAACATTGAACCGGCTCCGGTTTCCACCACCCTGAACTCGCCCCGTTCGCGCAGCATTTGTTCTTCTTCACGCGCCCGTGCCATCAGTTCTTCCGGCGAAATTTCAAGTTCTTCTTCGCTAAAGTCGGGCCCAATATAACGGCTGTAATTTTTCACGAAAAACTTCAGGTAGTCGGCAATGGATTGTTCAGAAAGAATTTGCCTGTAATTGGTGGATGAAATGGCAAAGTTCACATATTCAATTCCCGAAAGTGTTTGAAATACCGGCGCACTTCGTATAATGGCACGGTGGTAAATCACGCCATCTTCTTTGTTGCTCAGCGACCGAACCACCAGCAGGTTGGTTTTTTCGCTCAACGCTTCAGTTTCAATATCGAAATCAATTTTTGTGTAGTGGTCGATGTTGTAATTGGCAATGTCGAATTTGAGGCGGTTTAAATCCACATCTTCACCGAGCGGATAAGCAATTACAAAATAGTGGAGCAAATCCTCGTCGTATGTAAATCTTCCGCCAAACTCATCGTTTTCCATACGTTCGGCCAGAAGAATTTCTTCGTTTTGAATTTCTTCGTTAATGTAGCCCATGTCCACCAGCTTTTGATAATCGGCGAGTGTACTGTCCTGAATCAGCGTCAGAATTTCGGTGGCCAGTGGCGTAGGTTCAGCCTGCGGCCAGGTTTGAATGTAGTTTTTCAGCAGTTCTTCGAAGTTGTGAATATCGGTTTGTGTACCCTCTGCTATGGTTTGCATAAAATCAATTTTCGGAACAATTAAGCTGTCGGGTTGCATTTGTTTCATTGAGTGGGTTAATGTAATTACATTCCGGTAATTGCCCGAGCGGTAGTTTCTGAATGTTTCTTCGTAGATGCGGTTCAGGCTGTCGGTACGCGCTTCAAGTTCCACAAAAAAGTTGGGATTTACCAGGTATTGGGCATACTTGCTGTTGGGATATTTTGAAATGATGACATTCCGGTAGTAGTCCGATTTTTGTTTGTCTCCCATCAATTCATTCAAATCGTACAAGTCGAAATAAGCAGAAAGCTGGTAAATGTTGTTGGGATATCTTTTCAGGAGCTCTTCAAAAGCTTCAGCCGAACGCGGGTAGTTTGAGAAATCGGATTTGTAAATTTTCCCGGCGTTATACAGCGCATCTCTGATTTTATCGTGGGAAATCGCCATCAACGAATCGGTTAGCGGAAGGTCCTGGGTGTAGAATTCTTTTTGCAGCGGGTCTTCTATACGCACCACAATTTGCGAAGAGTCTATGGCTTCCGCAAACTCGTCCATCTCATCCATCGAAACGGTACTTTTGTTCGACCGTCTCCAGTTGTCTTCCAGTTTTCGCTGGCCCCAGCGTTGCTGGAAAGTAACCTGTCCGTAAGCAACGGTTTGCGGATTGTAAAAGTACCAACCGGCTCCCTGTTGTCCGCTTCCCATTCCCATCCGGTAGCGGTTCGAGCGGTAGTAGCCCTGGTCGCGCTGACCTTGTAAAGCCAGACTTTCCATATTGCGCTGTCGTTCCTGTTCTTCCTGCATCATCCGGGCAATTAACGCTTCCCTTTCGGTTTCGGGCATTAACGCAATACGCTGCAAACTGTCTTCCCGTTCAACGGTAACAATATTGTCAACCAGGTTTGACAGGCTCCGGTACTGGGTTGAAAGCTGAGTATAATTGGGATAGGTTTCGTCAATAATAATCATGGCACTGTCGTAGTAAGCCTGCGCACCGCGATAGTTTTGGTCTTCAAAATAGAGTTCGGCCAGTGTGACGGACGACTGTGCCCGCTGAAACTGGTTATTGTAGCTGCTTGCAACCGAACTTCGGTAATTATCAATGGCCATATTGCGGTTTCCTTCCCTGAAGAAGATATTACCCAGTGCATAATAGATCTGGTCGCGGAACTCCACGTTTTTTTTGTCGCGCAGCATTTTTCGTAACTCTTTTTTTGTTTTTTCCGCATCGCCTTCGCCCGAAAAAACGCCTGCTGCATTAATTTTTGCATTGAATGCCATCCGGTAATCGGGATTCATGCGTGTCACTTTTTGGTAGGCTTCGGCAGCTCTCATCGGTTGATCGAGCTCTTCGTAAAGTTGGGCTTCAATGTATTGCAATCTTGCTTTATCTTTTTTCCAGAATGTTTTACTCAGCGCTATGTCAATAAATTTGATGGCTTCGGCATATTCCTGCTGTTTCACGTAATAGTCGGCAGTTGCCACAGCCAGATCCCGTTCCAGTTTCCGGGGGAAATCGGTATCGTTTTGAACAGCCTGAATGACTTCCGAGGCTTCGGTAAAACGCTCCAGCTCCGAATAACTTCTGATTAGCCAGATTTGCGCTTCGTGCCGGGCATCGCCATCGGGGTATTTCCGGAGAATATATGACAGGTTATCGATGGCAGCCATAAAATTGTGCTGGTAAAAATAGGCTTTCCCTATTAACAGGTAGCTGTCGTCAATCCAGGGGTTAAATTCTTCCTGACTGGCAAACTCCTGATACCGGCGGGTTCTGCGTTTCCGGCGTTTGGGCTTTTCGGTAATTGAATGTAACTCGATAAGTTTTGAAGCTTTGATTACTGCATTGTCCATGTCGGATTTTGCAAGATTGGCAGCCGATGGATCGCTTTCCCTGTATAAGGGAAGTAACCGGGTGAAATCGTCTTCAATACTGGTTTCTATTCGTTCAACACCAGCTTTAAAACTTTCATTGCCATTGAAATATACGTTGTACTGCGACGTAATTTTGTGGTACGTACGTGACGCAAACGTGTTCTTCTCGGTTGAACACCTTTGGTAGAGCGGCATCAGGAGCAGCAGGCCTATGGTATGTAGTAAAAATCGCTTCAAATGCAGTTTTTAAGTGGCTTTAGGAATAAACTAAGATTTCGTCAGAATATTGTCAATTTACACCCCAATTTTATTCCGTAGCTTAAAGGCACAAAAATAATAATTTTTGCAGGTCTGCTGCTGCAAAAGCATGTTATGTTCTGTGAAAGAAACCGGCGGTTAATTTCTGGTAATTTTCACCTTTTTTGTGGGTGCCCGTTCAATATTCCGGATATGCACCTGGTGAGCCAGACTTTTGGCAACTTCGGCAAAGGCCATCCCGGTAATGGAGTCGCTGTCTGCAGCAACAGGGGTTCCGTTGTCGCCTCCTTCGCGAATGCTCTGAACGATGGGAATTTGTCCCAGCAGTTTCAATCCCAGTTTATCGGCCAGTTTTTTCCCACCATCCTGCCCGAATATGTAGTAGCGGTTATCGGGCAGTTCGGCAGGAGTGAACCAGGCCATGTTTTCCACCAGGCCCAGAACCGGAACATCGATGGATTTACTCCGGAACATACTTACGCCCCGAATGACGTCGGCAAGGGCAACATCCTGCGGAGTGGTAACGATTACCGCACCAGTTACCGGAAGTGTTTGAACCAGTGTGAGGTGAATGTCACTGGTTCCCGGGGGAAGGTCGAAAAGCATGTAGTCGAGCTCGCCCCAGCTGGCATCCGTAATTAGCTGTTTTAATGCATTGGAAGCCATTGGACCCCGCCAGATGACGGCATTTTCAGTTTCCACAAAAAATCCGATGGAGAGAAATTTTACACCGAATTTTTCCACAGGGTTTATCATATCGCGGCCATCGATTTTTTCACCGGTGGGACGGTCTTGTTCTGCTCCAAACATTTTGGGAATGGAGGGCCCGAAAATATCGGCGTCAATTAAACCCACTTTTGCGCCGGCATTGGCAAGCGCCACAGCCAGGTTCACCGCAACTGTCGATTTTCCTACACCACCTTTTCCCGAGGCTACAGCAATAATGTTTTTAACGCCCGGCAAAATGGGGCGTTCCATGTTATGAATAAATTTTACGGTTATATTGTCTTCAATTTCAACCTGTTCGCCTAAATATTCCTTTATGGCTTTTTCGCATGCCAAAACCAGTAACTCGATGTACGGGTCGTTGCTCTTCTGGAATACCAGCGAAAAACTTATCCGCTGGCCGGCAATTCGAATTTCCTGCACCATGTCGAGGGAAACCACGTCTTCGCTGCTGTCCGGGTATTTTACATTTCGAAGCGCATCGGTAACATTTTTGGGAACAATTAATTTACGAGGTATATCATTCATCCTGTTATTGTTTTAATGAACCACAAAATTAAAAAATATCCTTAGGTATTTTAATTTATTTAAAGCGATTTAGCTTCTGTTCATTGTAATGAATTGAACGGCGAAGATGATTTTGAATTTATTCTACCTTTGCTGACGAAAGGTTGAAAAATCAATTTCAGAAGGAATTTTGGGATGGAAAATAATCAGTTTGTCAACTATTTTTCTGAAGAATCGCTTTGGAGAAAAATAAAAAACTATTCGAAATCGGCAGGAACCACAGTTGTTTATGCGGCCTTACTGCTTTACTATGTTATGAAAGATAAAAATGTAGCTTTGAAAAAGAAGCTTTCCATTACAGCAGCTTTGGGCTATTTTATTCTGCCTACCGATGCAATTTTCGATTTCACTCCACTCATCGGATATTCGGATGATTTGGGAGTTTTACTGTTTGCATTAACCCAGGTTTCTTCCAGTATTACCCCTGAAATCAAAGAAAAAGCGCGCAGTAAGCTGTCCGACTGGTTTGGCGAAATCAGCGATGATGAGTTGCGGGAACTGGAAAACAAGATTTTTTAGTCACCCCCCTCTTTTGTCAGCCCCAATGATTTCAGTTACCTTTGGCCCCCAAAATCCGGACAAATGATAGATTTTACGCTTTTGCAATGGCTTTTGCTGTTTTGCTGTGCCATGTTAATCGGGATGTCGAAAGTTGGCGTTCCGGGTGTTTCGTTGATTGTAGTTCCCATTTTGGCTATCATTTTTGGCGGGAAAGCTTCAACCGGGATTTTGCTCCCTATTTTAATGATGGCCGACTGGTTTGGTGTGGGGTATTATCACCGGCATGCGCAGTGGAAATACCTCTGGAAATTACTTCCCTGGGCACTTGTAGGAGTTGGAATCGCCCTTTGGGTGGGCGAGGTGGTAAACGATGAGTGGTTCAAAAATATTATGGCCATTCTGGTTTTTGTGTGCATTGGGCTGATGTTGTGGAAAGACCGGCAAAAAGGAAGAAATTTTTTCCCGGACACCTGGTGGTTTGCGGCAGCAATGGGCGTTTTGGGCGGTTTTGCCACGATGATAGGAAATGTGGCCGGACCCATTTTTGCCATTTACCTGCTGGCCATGCACCTGCCGAAAAACAGCTTTATTGGCACAGGAGCCTGGTTTTTTCTCATAATTAACCTCAGCAAGTTTCCGTTGCATATTTTTGTCTGGAAAACGATTAACCGGCAAACCTTGAAACTGGATTTGATTTTACTGCCGGGAATTGCGTTGGGTGCATTTCTGGGGGTAGCGCTGGTGAAAAAAATTCCCGATAAAACCTACAGGGCATTCGTTTTTGTGGTCACCGCCTTATCTGCATTTTTACTGCTCATTTAACCAACCCGACACTAAGAGTTACAGCGGATTTTATACATTTGCACGAACAATACAGGAGACTTAAAAACAATTAAAACGAATTTCCAAAAACATGGAGCCACTTATAAACTATTTTAAAGCTGTTAAAATCAGAAATGTTTTGGATGTTGGAACCGGAAACGGGGGATTTATTTACGTTCTAAAAAAAACATTTCCGGATGCTGAAATTACGGGTGTTGACCCCAACGGCGAGTCACTCGAGGCAGCCCGGAAAAGATATCCGGAGGTTACTTTTAGTCAGATGACAGCAGAAAAGCTTGATTTTGAAGATAACAGTTTCGACGTGATAAGCATTTCGATGGCTTTGCATCACTTGCCAAAAGTAAAAAAAGGACTCCGGGAAATAAAGCGGGTAGTAAAGCCGAATGGCTATATCATTATAAATGAAAATATTAGTGATAACCTCAACCCTGCTCAGGAGGTGCACAAAATGTATCATCATTTTCGGAGCCGCATCGACCGCCTGACCGGGAAGTTTCACCGGAAAACCTTTACAAAAGATGCAATTCTGCAAATGCTGAAGGTGGCAGAACTGCCCGTTCAGTTCTTTTTTGAACAACGAAGAAATGTGAATATAGTGGAAGATGAGGCTGATCTTGAATTGCGGGTAAATAAAATGAAGTCGATGCTGGAAAAAATAAAAGGCCGCCCGGAATATGTCATTCTTGAGCCGCAAATCGGGGAATTTAGAAGCAAAGCACTAAAATATGGATTTCAGCCGGCAACCAGCCTGATAATTGTTATCCGAAAAAAAATAATTGCCTAACCTTTTAACGCTTCCGCACCGCTCACAATTTCCAGAATTTCGTTGGTAATTGAAGCCTGACGGACTTTATTGTATTGCAACGTCAAATCTTTCAGCAATTCGGTAGCATTGTCGGTGGCCTGGTGCATGGCAGTCATACGTGCCCCGTGTTCTGCCGCATGCGAATCGAGAATGGCTTTGTAAAATTGTATTTTCAGGCTTTTGGGAATCAATTCCTGAATCATATACTCTTTTGAAGGTTCAAAAATGTAGTTGTAAAATTGTTTGCCATCGTCTGCAGCTTCCAGTTTAACAGGCAGAAATTGTTCAGTGGCGTTGATTTGAATGGCAGCATTAAGAAACTGGTTGTAAACCAACTCTACCTGGTCGTATTTTTTATCCGCAAAGTTTTTCATTATTTTTTCGGCAAACTGGTAAACGTGTTCAATATCGAGGGTTTCGAAAAGATCGTGATGGCTTTCTATCACATTCATTCCTCTGAGTTTCACCTGTTTTTCAGCCTGATTACCAATACATATAAAATCAACTTCGCCCATTTGCAGCTGAAGGCTGTATTGGGTTTGAACGAGTTCAACCGCTTTTTTTGCAATATTCATATTAAATCCACCACACAAACCCCTGTTCGAAGAAATGAGTATAATCAGGATTTTCTCCGGTTCCCTTTGTCGGGTGTAAACCGACTCGTCTGCTTCTTCGAGGCTGGAACTTAGCGAAACCAAAATCTGGTACAATTTGTCGGCATAAGGTCGTATTTGCAGAATGGCATCCTGAGCCTTTTTGAGTCGGGCTGCCGAAATCATCTTCATTGCGCTGGTAACCTGCCGGGTGGTTTTAACCGATGATATACGTGTACGTATTTCTTTTAAACCTGCCATGTTTTAACAATTCAGTCTTTTTTTAGGTATTTGGCAGCTACTTCTGCCGCTACATCTGTTAAAACTTTTTCAATTTTTTCTGTCATGTTTCCTTCTTTTATGGAATCGAGCACATCGCGATGTTCCATTTCCATCAGTTCGAGGAAAGCTTTTTCGAATTCTTTAACCTTTTCAACCGGAACAACTCTTAACAACTCTTTCACCCCGCAATAAATAATGGCTACCTGGTGTTCTACTTTCATGGGCGAATACTGGTTCTGTTTCAGTATTTCCATGTTTTTCCGGCCTTTGTCGAGTACGCGCATGGTTGCGGCATCGAGGTCGGAGCCGAACTTTGAGAAAGCTTCCAGTTCGCGGTACTGAGCCTGGTCGAGTTTCAGTGTTCCGGCAATTTTTTTCATCGATTTAATTTGTGCATTTCCTCCCACACGCGAAACGGAAATACCTACGTTAATAGCCGGCCTGAACCCGGAGTTGAACAGGTTCGATTCCAGGAAAATCTGCCCGTCGGTAATGGAAATTACGTTGGTTGGAATGTATGCCGAAACGTCGCCGGCCTGGGTTTCGATGATGGGGAGTGCAGTAAGCGAACCTCCACCTTTTACCTTGTTTTTCAGGCCATCGGGCAGGTCGTTCATTTGGGCTGCAATTTCGTCCGATTCAATAATTTTTGCCGCACGTTCGAGCAATCTGGAATGCAAGTAGAAAACATCTCCCGGGTATGCTTCGCGGCCGGGCGGGCGACGCAACAGCAGCGAAACTTCGCGGTAAGAAACGGCCTGTTTCGAAAGATCGTCGAGTATAATCAGTGCATCGCGGCCTGTATCGCGGAAATATTCTCCGATGGCCATTCCTGCGTAAGGAGCATAAAACTGCAGTGCCGCCGGGTCTGAAGCAGTAGAAGATACAATGATGGTGTAATCCATTGCCCCATGTTTTTGCAATGTGGATGCGATATTGGCAACAGTCGATCCTTTTTGCCCAACTGCAACGTAAATACAATAAACCGGATTACCTTTTTCGAAATTTTCGCGTTGATTGATGATGGTGTCGATAGCTACCGCCGTTTTTCCGGTTTGCCGGTCGCCAATAATTAATTCGCGCTGGCCGCGGCCAATGGGAATCATAGCGTCGATGGCCTTTAATCCGGTCTGGAGCGGTTGTTTAACGGGCTGACGGAAAATAACGCCCGGTGCTTTCCGCTCCAGCGGAAATTCAATAAGTTCACCGGTAACCGGACCTTTTCCATCCAATGGTTCGCCAATTGTGTTGATTACCCTGCCAACCAGATTTTCACCAACATTTATGGAGGCTATGCGCTGAAGCCGTTTTACCGTATCGCCTTCTTTCACTTCTTCCGAAAGGCCAAGCAAAACTGCGCCAACATTATCCTCTTCCAGGTTTAAAACAATACCTTTTATTCCGCTTTCGAATTCAATCATTTCGTTCGACTCTACATTCGAAAGACCGTAAATACGGGCAATACCGTCGCCAACCTGCAAAACGGTACCTACTTCTTCCAGTTCGGCTTCCGATTTGAAGCTTTCCAGTTGCCCTTTCAGAATTTCAGATATTTCAGCCGGTTTAATGTTTATCATTTTTACTATTTTCTTTTTGAATTTTTTTACAATTGTGTTTTCTGCATTTCCTGTCTGAGTTTGTTTAGCTGCGTTAAAATGCTGGCGTCGTATTGTTTGTCGTCAATGCGCAAAATCATTCCACCAATAAGATGTGTATTTACCTTTGCCGAGAGTTCAACTTCGGTCTTCAGTTCTTCTTCCAGAATTTTTTTTGCTTTTTCCATTAGTTTTTCATCCAAAGCCTGAGCAGTTGTAATTACTGCTGTTTTTATATTTTTTTCTTTTCGAATAAGTGTTAAAATGTTTCTGCAAATCGAAGGGATAAACACTTCTCTTTTGTTTTGGGTAATTAGTTCGAGAAACTGAAGGGAAAGCGGACTGATTTTTTCGTGAAAAATGAGCCGGATAATGTGTACTTTTTCCGAAGTTTTTACCACAGGGCTTTTCAGCAGGAGGATAAAATCTTCCGACTGGTTACAAACACTTGAAATCAAATCCATGTCTTCTTTCAGCGAAAAAAGCTGGTTTTTTTCTTTGGACAGTGAAAAAAGTGCTTTGGCATACCTTACTGTTATTGCGCTTTCGTCCATGTTTTCAATTCAGTTTTATTTCGTCGATAAGCTTGTTCACCATTTCCTGTTGCTGTTCATTGCCGGCCATTTCTTTCCGAATAACTTTTTCGGCAATCATCAGTGAAATTTCAACCATTTGTTGTTTCATTTCATTTATGGCTTTGGCTTTTTCATTTTCGATTTGCTGCCGCGCGGTTTCAATGTTTTTTTTGGTTTCGGCCGAAGCTTTTTCTTTGGCTTCAGCTATAATGCCGTCTTTCAGGAGCATGGCTTCGCGCAGAATATTTTCTTTTTCTCTGCGCGCTTCGGCCAGAAGTTGTTCGTTTCCGGCTTTCAGGTCGGCCATTTCGCGGCGGGCTTTTTCTGCTGCATTTAACGCATTTTCAATTGATTCTTCCCGCTCATACAACGCATTCAGAATGGGCTTCCAGGCGAATTTTTTTAACACAAATGCCACCACTCCAAAAATGATAACCATCCAGAAAATTGTTCCTGCATTGGGTGAAACCAGTTCCATATTCAGAAAATTTTATTGCTTAAAAATAAATAAAACAGTACCTCAGGCAATCCCTGAGGCTACTGTTTCAAAGTTGATGCTACACAAATAAAACAAGCGCACAAACGATAACAGCAAAAAAGGAAACTCCTTCGATTAATGCTGCCGAAACAATCATGTTCGAGCGGATATCTCCACTTGCTTCGGGCTGACGGGCAATCGCTTCCATTGCACTTGAACCGATACGGCTGATTCCGTAAGCTGCGCCAATTGCGGTAATCGCAGCTCCGAGAGCCGCACCAAACTCGCTCATATTGGCTCTGGCAGCGGCTTCGGTTGCTTGTAGCAAAATGTTCAAAATCATTGACAACATAGCATTTAATTTTAAATATGAATATTAATGGTGTTCTGCCGAGGCCATTCCAAAATAAATGGCCGAAAGCAGAGTGAAAACATACGCCTGAATAAATGAAACCAATACATCGAGCAACGTAATAAATACGGCAAACGCAACAGAAACGGGACTAACCCCAAAGCCAACTGCCGGGCCCATTAAATTGCTGAAAATAAAGATTAAACTTAAAAATACCGTAACAATCATGTGTCCTGCAAGCATATTGGCAAATAAACGCACCATCAGAACAAAAGGTTTGGTAATCATGCCTGTCATTTCAAGTATTGGCATTAAAGGTATCGGAATTTTCAACCAGACCGGAACATCCGGATTAAAAATTTCTTTCCAGTAATGTTTGTTTCCGGTAATATTGGTTACAAAAAATGTAAACAGCGCCAAAACCATTGTAACTGAGATGTTCCCTGTTACATTAGCTCCAAAAGGAAAAATGGGTATCAATCCAAGTAAATTGGTAAGCAATATAAAAAAGAAAAGCGTGAGCAACGGCGGCATGTATTTTTTATAATTTTTTTCGCCAATTGAGGGGCGTGCAATTTCATTTCTGATAAATAAAATTACCGGTTCTATCAGATTTTGAACACCCGAAGGGGCTCTGCCGCGGTTATGCCTTGCACTGTGTGCCGCAGCAAACAAAAGCGAGAATAAAACAATAACCGATACAATTGCCCCGGCAATTACTTTTGTTATCGACAGATCGATCGGTCTTCCAATTTCATTCCCCCGGGTGTCCAGTTCCACAATTTTTCCTTTAAATTCTTCGCTGCGCGAAAGTCGGAATCCCTTATAGTCATCATGTCCGTGATGAAATACGGACGACATAAAAACATGAAATTTTTTGCCTTCGTGAAGCTCAGGGAATTTGCTGTAAAGAATAACCGGGAGAGGCACACTAAAATGTTTGTCGCCCAACGAGGCAATATGCCAGTCGTAGGCATCCAAAACGTGTTCGATAACAAACTTTCCTGCATCAAACCCTTCTTCTTCGGAATGAGAGTTACCGTCAGAGTGGCTTTGGTGGTCCCCATTATTTTGGGCCGCTACCGGATTTAACCAGAAGACAGCCATCACCAAGGTCATAAACAGCCCTTTGAAATATGTCGGCATAGTTTTATTCTGTTTTACAAGCTGCACAAAAATAAAAGAAATTTCAACTCAGGTTAATCAATTCGGGATAAAAATCCAAATAAAAACAGACAATCTGGTGTTTTGTTGACAAATATCAATGTTTTAATTATCAGATATTTATTTTTTTATATTTTTCGAAATTCTGGCTAATTCGGTCACTTCCAAAAAAGTAAAAACAAGATATAAAATGACCAGGCAAACTACAAAAACAGCAGCATTTTCGGATCTTTTTGCAAGGTAAATAAATGCAAAAGCTGAATAAAGAACAAGCCTGAGAAATGAAACAAGGATGCTGATACGTGAAAACCGGGCCATGTCTTTTTTTGCCACCTGCAATTGAAATATAAAAGTAACCAGCGTAATAATCAGAAATATTAGCAGCATCCAGGGTAAAATATCAATATATTTAGCAGGAACAAAAAAGGTAAAAATAATCCACCCGAATACGAATAATATTAAAGCTGCCGCCAATATTTTAATGATAAATTTATTTAATTCCCTGCTCATTTTTTTAAAAGATTTCGAGTGCCGTAAATCACAGAGCCAATTACTGAAAGGAGCATGAGTCCCAACGTAAACCCTTTGAACTCATTCTCCATCCATTGGTCAATTTTGAATCCCAGAAAGGTTCCCAGCGCTATTATCCCCATCATTTCGAATGCCAGGCCGGAGTAACGAATGAATGAATCAAACTTGTTTTTGTTCTTTTTGAACTGGTTTTTCATTTTTTTCTTTGGAGTCCCCCATGGAACATGATCCGGTGAACAGCGAGCCCGGCTCCACGGAAAGTTTTCCTGCAACAACATCGCCGTAAATCCGCGAAGACGATTTCATGGTGAGCAACTCAGAAACATTTATTTTTCCTTTTAAGTGTCCTGAAACTTCAATATTGTTGCAGTTTATTTCCCCCTCGACCTTTCCTTTTGGGCCAATAACCAACCGTCCTTTTGCATTAATGTTGCCATTTAATTCGCCATCAATCCTGATATCTCCGTTTGCAGTAATATCGCCTTTAATAAAAGTGCCCTCACTAATAATATTTATGGATTGGTTGAGGTTTTCGCCGTAGTTCGATGTTTGTTTTGCCATTTTAAATTTCATTTTATGCTTTGTTCATTGCACCCGGAAGTCAGTAAAATTTTGCCAGTTTCAAAAAAAGGCAGTTTTTATTCGATTCCGTTTTGTTTAAAATTTTCAATAAAACTGAATTTAATGGAAAATATTCTCTGTTCCGGTAAAATTCCGGCTGAAATTACAAATAATTCGTTGTACAGCAATACTTATATGTCATTTTATGTGTTTAATCGGGAATCATTTTTTTTCAGGAAGGTTCCGGTGCTGTCTGTTTTTATGAATTGCCGGGATAGGCCCATTTCAGGTAAACGCTTCCCCAGGTAAAACCTGCTCCAAAGGCAGCCAGAATTACGTTATCACCCTTTTTGAGTTGTTTTTCGTAATCCCACAGGCAAAGCGGAATGGTTGCTGCAGTTGTGTTTCCGTATTTTTGAATATTTATCATTACTTTTTCCCTGTTTAATCCCATTCGCCGGGCAGTCGCGTCGATTATGCGCATATTGGCCTGGTGAGGAACCAGCCAGGCAACATCTTCAGGACTGAGTTGGTGGCGTTCCATAATTTCGGCGGCCACATCGGCCATTCCTGTAACTGCATATTTGAAAACGGTTTGACCTTCCTGGTAAACAAAGTGTTCGCCGTTTTCAACAGTTTCAAATGAGGCAGGGCGCAGCGATCCGCCGGCTTTCATGTGCAGGTGGTGGCGACCTAACCCGTCAACGTGGTGAATGTAGTCCATTACACCCACGTCTTCAATGGTCGGTTCCAGCAACACAGCTGCTGCTGCATCGCCAAAAAGCGGGCAGGTGGTGCGGTCTTTATAATTGGTAATGGCCGACATTTTATCGGCGCCCACAACAACTACTTTGTGGTAACGCCCCGATTCGATGAACTGGGTAGCAGTGGCCAGTGCAAATAGAAACCCGGAACAGGCGGCATTTAAATCGAAACTCCACGCATTGTGGATTTCTGCTTTGTGTGCAATAATGTTGGCTGTTGCCGGAAATGGCATGTCAGGTGTGATCGTAGCACAAATAAGCAGATCCACCTCGTCGGCCGAAGTATTTGTTTTTTTCAGTAGTGCTTTCACTGCTTCCGCACCCATAAAACTGGTGGCTTTTCCTTCCTGTTTCAGAATTCGGCGCTCTTTAATGCCAATGCGTTGCATAATCCACTCGTCTGAGGTGTTTACCATTGTGCTGAGTTCGTCGTTGGTTAACCGGTATTCGGGTAAATAAGCACCTACACCGGTTATTGCTGCCCTGATTTTAGCCATTCGATTACAAAATTTGCTTTCAGCGTGTGAAGATATAATGATTAAAAGACGGAGAGACGAGGAACAGGGCAGAAAGCGTGTGGAAGTTAAATAAAGCTTAAGTTTTTACTGAACAATCAATTGCTGAGTTCGAAAAGTCTGGTTTGACGGTATAAAAAAAACCGGTCGATTGCCGACCAGCTTTTCTTTTTAAACTGCAATTTCTTTTTCAATAACCTGCTTGCCTCTGTAATATCCGCATTCAGGGCAAATATGATGGTATTTTACCGTTGCCCCGCAGTTGGAACAGGTAGCAAGCGTTGGAAGGGAAGCTTTGTAATGTGTACGTCTTTTATCCCTTCTCGTTTTCGATGATCTGCTCTTTGGATGTGCCATGCTATTTCAATTTTAATTATTATTCCAGTTTTTTAAAGCCGCCCATCGCGGGTCGGTTATCTGTTCTTTTTCTGCTTCTTTATGTTCGTACTTTTTCAATTCTTCAAGCATTTCAAGGTTGCATCCGCTCACTCCCTTTTTGTCGGGATGCACGTGTCTGATTGGAATGCTTAATACGATGTATTCGTAAATCAGCTGGGCCAGGTTAATGTGGTGTTCTTCGGGCAAAATCCAGATAATTTCGTCGTCTTCGTAATCATCTTCTCCAAACTTTACAAAAAGTTCGCTTTTGTGCTTAATTTTTTGCCGGTAATTTTCGAGGCAACGGTCGCAGGTAAGCTCCACCCAGCCGTTAAGCTTAAAGAAAAGTTTTAAAAATGAACTTCTCTTTTCGAGTTTAACTTTCACGTCGATGTTGCCCACGCTAACCAATCCCTGTTTAAAGTGTTCAAAGAACGCGTCCCGAACTTCAAATCCGAACTCGTGCAGGCCTTCTTTAAGGCCTTTAAACTCCACATTGTATTTTGTTCTCCAGCCCATTATTCGAAAAAAGTGTTGCAAAAGTATAAATTTTTTAGACATGGGTGAAAGGATAAGCGAAAAATATCGGATGTATTGACAATCCTTCTGGTTGCGAAATCCTGCCATATTTCTTTGGCAGGGTATGGTTTAATAGCTGTTACTCTTCAATTTTCACAGAATGTTTTCCTTCATTTGATTTACGCGAAGTAAATCGGTTGGTATCAATATTCTTGCTGTCATCCCTATTATCATTAATTCGATTTTTAAATAATACTGTTTTTGAATTTCTCAGTAATTTTTCAATAAAAGATGACGGAATACTTTTTCGCCCCGTGCGCCCCAAACACCAGGTTTTGCTCGATGTCCGCCGTTTTGGAAGGCCCGGAGATAAACACCCCGAAGCCGGTTGTGTTTTTGCCTGATTTTGAATAGGCTTCATGCATATCCTGAACGATTTGTTTTGAGTAGAGGCAAACAATCAGCTCTTCGGCAATAAACGGAATCAACCGGTTGGGAAAACGGGTTTCATCGAGCCAGATTGCCGCGTTTTCGGCTACGCCAAACTGCCCTTCAAGCATGACTGTTTTCAGTTGTGCAAG
>CAZXHP010000052.1:12776-20765 GCA_964639655.1 uncultured Mariniphaga sp. | reverse complement strand
TCAATAAATCTATTTATTAACTCTACAAAAGAATGTAAATGTATGAAAAAGTTTAAAAAGTTAACGCTTGGTAGTGGTTTTGGTATCCGAAGTCACACCATGGTAAAAATTTTAAGGATGGCACGACTAACAGTTTTTCTGGTTTTGTTGGGAATAGCCCAGGTTTTCGCCCTGGAGTCCTATTCGCAGGCCACAAAATTAACCCTGAAATACAGCGATACTGAACTCGAAAAGGTTTTGAAGGAAATTGAAAAAAAGTCGGAATTCTTTTTCCTTTACAACAAAGACCTGATTGACGTGGAACAGAAAGTGGAGGTTGATCTGGCAGAAAAGAATATCACCGAAATTCTCGATGTACTTTTGGCCGGTAAAGATATCCGCTATTATGTATTCGACCGGCAGATTGTGCTCTCCAACCGGTTTGTAGATACCGGAAACCTCGCGCGAAAAGAAAATCTGCAGCAACAAGCGACAGTTTCAGGCAGGGTGACTGATGAAGGCAATCTTCCGCTGCCTGGGGTTACCGTAATTGTAAAAGGTACAACCCAGGGAACGGTTACCGATGCCGATGGTGAATTTTCGCTTACCGGTATCCCTGAAAATACCATACTCGTTTTCTCTTTTGTGGGAATGAGAACGGAGGAAGTAGTTGTGGGAAATCAGACTACTGTTAATGTACAAATGTTTCAGGAAACTGTTGGTTTGGCCGACGTTATTGTAACCGGGGTGGCAAGTGGTACACCGAGAGCCAAAATTGGATTTGCCATCGAAAAAATTAGTTCGGCAAGTTTGGAACAGGTTCCTGCCGTCGATGCAGCATCGGCACTCCAGGGAAAAGTGGCCGGTGTTCGAATTACCAAAACGAGTGGAACTCCCGGAGCTTCTTCCGATATTCAGCTTAGGGGGGTAAAAACCATTTTTGGCAGTTCCAATCCGTTAATTATTATCGACGGCGTTCAAACCGAACTGGGATTGTCTGATGTCAATTCCGAAGACATTGCGTCTATTGAAGTTTTGAAAGGTGCCGCTGCTTCTTCGCTGTACGGTTCGCGTGCAGCAAACGGGGTAGTCAGTATTATTACAAAACGTGGAAGCTCGATGAAAGCCGGCGATTTTCAGGTTGATTATCGTATTGAATCAGGTAAGAGTTATATTGGATTCATTCCTGAACGTTCCATTGCCACCAACCGGATTATCGAAAACGGGACGGTTACATCTAATCCTGCACCCGACCAGGTGATGGACAATCTGTACCCGAAAGTTTACGACCATATCGATCAGTTTTTTAATCCCGGAGGATATACTTCGAACTATCTTGCTATCAGGGGAAATTCTGCCGATTCAAAAATGTCGGTTTACGGTTCGCTTCAATCAACAAAAGAGCAGGGTATTGTAAAAATGGTGGATGGTAATTCACGGAACAATCTGAAAATTAACCTGGATTACCAGATTAACGATAAGTGGAAACTGACCACTTCCAACCTGTTCACCGAATCGAAGTCGGATAACCGCGCGGCAGGCGCATTCGGACAACTGCTCAGAAGTGATCCCAATGCCGATCTCACTTTGCCGAACGACGACGGTACTCCATACAAAGTAAATGTAAACCAGTTGAGTACAGGCAATCCTAATCCGCTTTATGAAATGGCAAATATTATTAACAATAGTACAAATCAGAAATTAATTTCATATACTGGTTTGACTTTCGCCGCTACCGATTACCTGCTTTTCGAAGGTTCTTACGGAACCACACGGAATACCGGTGAAGGTTTTTATTTGTCACCAAAAGGAAAATTGAGATATGACCTGACCGAAGATAACGGTTATATCAGCCGTAGTTCATGGAACGATAAAGAAGAGATCATCACATTGGAAGCTTCATTCTTTAAAAAATTCGGCGATTTTAATACCCGTTTAAAAGGACAGTTTTTGTATGAGGAATCGGAATTCAACTCCCTTTCCGGAGGCGGAAATGTATTGGGAGTTAGAGGATTTGGTGTAACATCAATCAACTTAAGTTCCAATCAGAGTGCCTATTCAGCCAAATTGAAAAATGTTGCCTACAACTACGCTTCAATCGCCGCTGTTGATTATAAAGACAAGTATATTGTCGATGCCCTTATCAGGCGCGATGCTTCATCCCTGTTCGGTTCCGATGTGCGGTGGCAAACTTTTTACCGTGTTTCCTCAGCATGGAGGATTACTGAAGATTTTAGCATTAACAATGTTGACGAGTGGAAATTGAGAGCTTCATACGGTATTGCCGGTTTAAGACCGCCGTTTGAAGCCCAGTATGAAGTGTTTTCATTATCGAACGGTGTACCCGGAAACATGGAAACCCTGGGGAATACGCTGTTAAAACCATCTTTCTCAAAAGAGTTCGAATTTGGAACCGACATCTATTTCCTCGACCGGTTTAACTTCAGTTTGAGTTATTCGGATGCTACAAACACCGATCAGATTTTAAAAGTACCGGTTTCTCCACTTTCCGGTGCCGCTTTCCAGTGGCAAAATGCAGGCACAATAAAATCTACCGCGTTTGAAGCGTCGCTGGGATTCAGTGCAGTTAAAAGAACGAACCTGAATTGGGATTTGTCGTTGACATTCGACAGGGTACGACAAAAAATAACTCAACTAAATGCCACTCCCTACATGTTGAACGGAACGCGTTTCAGAATTGAAGAGGGAATCAACTTTGGTGTTCTTTATCTGGACAAATTCGCCCGTTCGCTCGGTGAGGTTGCAAACCAGGTTCCTGAAGGAAAATCGGTTGAAGATGTGTTTGTAGTTAATAATCAGGGATTTGTAGTTGAACGCGAAGCTATCGGTACTGTGAATGAGCGACCTGTTAAAATAAAAGATGATAAGGGAAATATTGTGGCATTACCAGCGGCCGACTTTAATCCTGATTTTAATATGAATTTGACTTCTATGCTGCGAATTAAAAACTTTACTTTTTATGTGCTGGCATCGTGGCAGCAGGGCGGACAGGTTTACAACCACTCTGTGAGGTACACTACCGAACCAAAATTACTGGACCAGTCCGGTTTGCCCTGGAATGAAGTAAAACCCATGGGCTATTACGAAAACAGCGGACAAACCGGTGGTATTCTCGGCTGGGATAACGATGTGCTGGCGTTTGATGCTACCTTCCTTAAAATAAGGGAACTTGCGGTAAGTTACAGTATGCAGCCCGCTTTCCTCGATAATTTTGTGAAGAATGTGAAATTCAGTGTTATCGGTAGAAACCTGATCACATTAACAACTTACCCGGGTTACGATCCTGAAACCGGGCAAAGCGAACCTTCAAAAGGAGTTGATTCAAATGCTTTCAGGTTCGATTCGAACGATGCTTATCCGCTTTATAAAACCGTCAGTGGTTCATTGACCATAACTTTTTAAATAACAGGAAAATGAAAACAGTAATATATTCAATACTATTATCCATCGTATTTATCACGTTTTCGTGTGAGGATACATTTGAAAGCCTCGATGTGCGGAATGAAAACCAGCCCAACATAGCTGATCTTTATACTCCTGAAGAATTTTATGCACTGCTTAAAAACGGCTACAACACCTGGTACAATGGCGCCATTGCGGCTAGTCCCTCAATTGGTTTTGCAAACGCCGACCTTTTTGCTTGCGGAACACCCGGTTGGGGGTCGGGCCCCATGTGGTTTCAACCTCGCCAGCCTTTATTCAACGATGAACACCCCGACCCGGTGATCGTAATCAACTTTGGCGCATGGTACAATTTTTATTCAGGCATCGGAACAGCAGTAAAATTATCGCAAATTTTGAACGATCCGGATTATGAACTCGTATTAAACGGTATCGATTATCTGCCAAGGGCAAAAGCTCACGTGGCAATTATTCAGGCGCTGCTTTACGGAAATATTGCTTTGTTGTATGATAAAGCTTATCTGTTTACTGATGAACACGAAGCATTAACTTTCGATTATGTGGCAAATACCAAATCCTACAAAGAGGTGATGGATTTCGCTATCAGTAAACTCGATGAAGCGATTGCCCTGATTGAAGCCGACCCGGTTGATGTCGACTACCAATCTGTGATACCTGGTGTGAACTTTAATAAAACAACTTTATTGCAGTTTGCCAACTCCATGGCCGCACGCTTCATGGTACAAAATGCGCGCACTCCCGCCGAAAATGAACAAACCGACTGGACAAAGGTGGAACAATATGCCGCCAACGGTCTTCAGCAAGATTTTAACGTTCTTTATGATGAAGGTTGGAGAGGAAAGGTAATGACCCGTGACGAAGGCGCCAACTATCTGGGACTGTACAACTGGGGCTGGATAAGAGCTAACCAGTGGCTGATTAATAAAATGGCTCCCGAGGATCCTGCAGCTCAGTACCCCTGGCCCGAGGGCGTTGACCGTCTTGGTGAAATTACAAACTATTCTGATGCCAGGTTGAATAAATATTTTAGATGGGATGAATTTAGCGACCAATGGTTTGGATGGAGCCGTGTAACCCGCGACGGATACGGATATTTTATTCGTTGTGAATACCGCTACTGGAGGTATTACGATGTAATTGATGCCGGAGATGGATATGTGGGGCATTACCTGAAAGCTGAAAACGACCTGTACCTCGCCGAAGCAAAATTAAAGCAGGGGAAAGGTGGTGCAGCTGAACTGATTAACAACACCCGCGTTACTGTGGGCGAACTGCCTGCCGCAACCGATGGCGATGCCGACCTGATGGAAAAAATGTTCTACGAAAGGTATGTGGAATGCGACTTGGTTTGGGCTCACCTCGGATTTTTCGACAAACGCCGCCAGGGATTGTTATTGCCGGGAACAGCTTACCATTTCCCGATTCCTGCACCGGAACTCAATCGTAACGGACAAGCCGTTTACACGTTTGGCGGTGCGCCTGGAACTGAAATGTAAACATTCAAAATTAAAATTGAAAAATCATGAAGAAATTAATAGTATTTGCATCAATTATATTATTCTTTTTCGCTTCCTGCGACAGAGATATGGTTTTTGACACCATTTCGGTTACTCCTCCCGAACTGCATGTATTCGTTTGGAATGCAAGCGAAGATGCAGTGAACGGCGCAACCGTGACCGTGTATAAATCAATGGATGACTTGAATAACGGTACAAATCAGCTTGTCTCTGTAACAACCGGCAGCGATGGAAAAGCGGTTTTTACGAAAGATGATTTGAAAGAACCGGGCAGGTTTTATCTGAAGGCCGTAAGCAACGATTTAACAGCAAACAAAGAAACACCTTACATGCTGTTAAACGATGGTCATACATATTTGAATATTACCTTACCCTGATTTTTACAGGCCGGAACTTTCCTTCTGCGGAAGGTTCCGGTTTTTTTTCAAAATCCCGATTTCAATAAAATTCCTGTTTTCTTTTTGCAGAACATAAAGCATTTTTAGTATGGAATGGATAATTCATCCGGATGAAAATTCATACGGGGAAATTTATTTGAATTAAGGAGGCACGCCAAATGGCTAAATTCATTCACGGTTCAGCGTAATAGATTTATGTTTGCTAAATTGGCAATAAATTTTGATGTTAATTGAAAGTCTTTAAAATGAATAAGTTCCTGTATCTTTTAATTGGGTGTGGTTTATTTCTTTCAGTAGCTTGCAACAGGCAACAGCATATGGAAAATGGTTTCATCCAACCCGTTCCTTTTCAGCAGGTAAAACTGGAAGATGAATTTTGGTATCCGCGTTTAAAAACACAATCGGAAGTATTGGTGCCTTTTGCTTTTGAAAAAACGGCAAACGCTGTTGAAAATCTACGTCGAACCGGGAGTTTTCTGAAAGGGATTGCGGATGAACTTCCTTTTGCCCACCGTTATCTTTCATCCGATTTGTATAAAGTAATGGAAGGCGCGGCTTACATCCTCATGCTGGAGCAAAATAAACGCATCGAGGCCAAAATGGACAGCATCATTCAAATTATTGGCGATGCACAAAAAGAAGATGGTTACCTGTACGTGGCCCACACCGTTGGTGTAAAAGACCGGTACGACCCCTGGGGAGGCGCCGGAATGGGCGATAAACCTTACTCTTTTGTATTGCACAGTCACGAATTGTATAACATGGGCCACATGTACGAAGCAGCAGTAGCTTATTATCAGGCAACCGGGAAAAGAGAATGGATGGATATAGCCGAAAAAAATGCAAGGCACGTAAATAAGGTTTTTTTTGAAGGCGATAAAAATTACAACGACGGAAAACCGGTAAACCAGGCACCGGGCCACGAAGAAATTGAGCTCGGGCTGATTAAACTTTTCCGGGTAACCGGAGACTCGCTTTATCTGAACATGGCCAAAAAGTTTCTGGATATCCGGGGAGTTACCTACAAACCTGAGGGTAAAGGTGTAATGTCGGCTACCTATTCGCAGCAGCACCTGCCGGTTGCTCAGCAACGCGAACCTGTTGGCCACGCCGTGCGAGCCGCTTATCTCTATTCTGCTATGGCCGAAGTGCAATCGTTATTAAAAACAAATGAATACGCGGAAGCTTTAAACAGCATCTGGCAAAATATTATGGATACCCGCATGCACATTACAGGCGGTCTGGGTGCTGTGCACGGAATTGAAGGTTTTGGCGCCGAATACGAGTTGCCAAACGCAGGTGCATACAACGAAACCTGCGCATCGGTGGGCAATGTATTTTTTAATTTCCGGATGTTTTTGCTTACCGGCGATGCCCGCTACCTGGATGTTGCCGAAGTGGCACTGTATAACAATTCACTGGCCGGAGTCAGTATGAGTGGGAACAATTTTCATTATGTGAATCCGCTGGAGTTCGATGGCGAAAAACCTTACAACTTCGGAAACCCGGGCCGTTCGCCATGGTTTTCCACAGCGTGTTGCCCCACCAATATTGCCCGCCTTATTCCGCAGGTTTCAGGAATGGCATACACGTATGACGCAAACAACATTTACACTGGTCTTTACATGGGCTCGGCCACTTCCATTCCGGTTAAGGGCAGTAATGTGAACATCAGGCAAATCACAAAATATCCGTTTGAAGGGAATGTTCGCTTTGAAATTTCACCGGACAAACCTGAGAAATTCACCCTTAACTTGCGTATTCCCACCTGGGCAGGAAAACAATTTGTGCCGGGAGAACTGTACAATTATATCAATGAAAATGAAGCTCCTGTTGAAATTAAACTGAATGGCAAAGCGGTAAATCCGGAAATGAAAAATGGTTTTGCCCTTATTAACAGGAAATGGAAAAACGGTGATGTTGTGGAACTTACATTGCCTGTTTCGGTGAAATACAATACCAGCATCGATTTGGTAGAAGAGAACCGGAACAGGGTCGCAATTACCCGCGGACCGCTGGTTTACTGTGCCGAAGAAATTGATAACGGCGATGCGGTTTTTAATTTTGCGGTGGCTGAACCTTCTTCTGCAACTGAAATAAAAGAAAATATTTTTTCAGAAGGTGAACTTGCTAATATTGTACAGGTTTCTGTTCCAGCCATACATTATCCTTCCGAAGGAAAAACAAAATCCAGCCTCAAGCTTGTGCCTTACTTTACCTGGAACAACCGGGGCCAGGGTTCAATGGCGGTTTGGATTCCCCAAAGTTCTTCTGTGAATGATGAAACACATTTGGCTCCTGACAACGATAAAGGCACGCTTCACCAGGTGCAAGTATCCCGTTCGGGCCAAAATACTTTGGAAATAGAAATCAGCAGTAAAATTCCACAGGAAAACACTGACCCCCAGTGGGTGAGTTGCCCGACCGATGAAAATCCGTGGATGGAGATCCCCTGTGATCAGGGGAAAGAGGTTCAAAGTATATCGGTTTATTGGCATGACAATGGAACAGATTGTCTGGTCCCTGAAGAGTGGGAATTAGAATTCCGTTCATGCACTACATGGCAGCCTTTTCAGATTTATGCCACCGACCACTATTCTACCTTTAGAAAACAGTTTAACATGGTACATCCGGCGGCGCCGCTTAAATGT
>CAZXHP010000052.1:0-12676 GCA_964639655.1 uncultured Mariniphaga sp. | reverse complement strand
CTCAGAAAACAGGAAAGCCGAAACCATTACCGTTAAAGTGGCTGTGGTTATTCAGGACCCTGTTATTCCCGGAACCGATAAACGGATGCATGAATTTTTTAAAACGCCCGGCCGGAATTATATATGGAATGACCCGTGGGAACTTAATTCTTCTTATGCCGATACATTGCATGCCGTGAGCAACGGAGTTATAAAATACGAGATTGTTGAAATTTACGACGACAGCATTTTCTTTTCGAAATTTAAAGACAGTAACCAATTGTTTACCCTGAACGATGTGGTAACCTACTTGGGCGAGCCCGAATGGAAAACACTAAAGGAACGGGGAACTACCTTCGACTATAAGGCATTCATTGAACATTATGGTTTTGGAGAGATGCGCGACAAGGAGAAAATTCACGAAGTGTGGGTATGGTCATTTCCCTACGGAGGGATGTGGGAATCCACCTATTCAGGGAAAGGTGCTTTTTGGTTAAATTCGAATCCGGTTGCAAGTCCGGCAAATGAAAAACTGCTCACTGTTATGGGGTTAAATTATGAACGTGAAATGTCGCTGGCTCTCGAAAGTTACGGCCACCGGTTCGAATCGGTAATGCGCAAGGTTTATGGACGCTGGGATTACGAAGTGCCCTATTCCGAAAAAAATAACTGGGAACTTTACACTACTTACGATAAGTTGTCGCCCGGAAATGCGCACATCGGGAACATCCATTTCCCTCCCAACGGACAGCATGATTACGATATAAAAAATGAACTGGAAGTTTCCACGGCTGCTGACACCTGGGCGAATTACCCTGACCTGGAGAATGAAAACAGGCGTATAGTAAATTGCAGCGAGTGGGATTGCTCCCACCTGGGATATATGTGCTGGTGGTACAGGCACATCCCGCATTTTGAGGGAGTTAATCCCAAAGACGGACACCTGAACAACTGGTGGCACTACGTGGTGAATTTTGAAGATGCCATGCGAAAGGAAAATAAATTGAATTTAGACATAAACCACTTTTAAAATGAACAAACTAAAAAACATATTTTTGGGCCTGCTGCTTGCCTTTTTTGTCGGAAATCAGTGCACAACCGCCCAAAACCTAAGCACCGGCGACGATTACTTTTTGTTGAATGCCCGGCAGGACGACCCGGTTTATACAACTTACGCTGCTGCCATTGAACGCTCCAAACTTTATGGCGACAAAGCTTATAAAATGGTTTATTATGATGATGCCGAACCGGTTTATTACGAAAGCGACCAATCGGGCCGCCATTTTGGAGTTTGGGTGGTGAACGACATTGCCATTATGCAAACCCGCGAGTTTTTTCAGCCTCCCGTGGTGAAATATTCGTTTCCCGATGTGGTTGTACTGGAATACATGCCGTTTGAAGGTGTTAATGTGCAGGAAACCTTCGTGGTGTACAGTTCGTCGGTTTCGCTGGTCGATTTAAAAATCAGCAATACAGGCAACCGGGAACTGAAATTTGCATATTACCCGATTGTTGAATTGGGGCACGATTCGCTGGAAGTTCAGCAATACGATGAAAATATTCCGGGATATGTTACAACCCGCAACGAGTCGTTGTACCGGATTATCAGCAGTATGAGCGGCCGCGGAGATTACCCGACCCGTTATCGCGAGGTGTTTTCGCTGGCAGGCGGAGCCAGTTCTTTTGGTGCTTATCGTGGCAATATGAACGATTTTTACCTCACCATAAAAACCGACCATTACGCAGAAGATAAATACAAAGACAAACTGAACAGGATTGAAAAGGGTTTGGTTGATTTTATTGCACTGCAAACCCAATTTGAATTGAAGCCTGGTGAATCTACCGAAGTGCGATATGTTCGCGGCATTCAGCCTGAAAATGAGAACTTGGAAGATTTGAAGAAAGAAATTCTGTCAGCCAAAAATTTATCGGTGCAGCAACATTTGGAAGCCAACGAAGCACTTTTTGCCCACATTCCCAAAATCGATTTTAAAACCGAAAGCGAGAAAATGATTTACCTCGGCGCACTGAACCTGGCCAAGGGTTGCATGTTGCCGCCTGAAGGTGAAACAAGTTACAATTACTATGTTTTCTCGCGCAATCCGCTTTGGGGTTGGGGCCACGGGCATCAGGTGCTGCACGAATCGCTGGCCATGCTGGCTTACGCGTACCTCGACCCCGTTTCTGCACAGGAATCGCAGCGGGTTTACATGGAACAACAGGGCGAAGACGGCTTAATCGCCTACCGTCACGGACCACGTGGAATGCAGGATTACCCGCATTACAATAAGTTCCTTGACAGGGATATGTCCACCACATCGGCGCCGTTTTATTCCTGGATTAACTGGGAGATTTACCAGGTGAGCAAAGATGAAGTTTTTTTAAAAGATGCTTACCAGTCGGGTGTGGACTATGTGAACTGGCTTATTGAAAACCGCGACCTCGACAAAGACGGTACATTCGAATGGGGCCCTTACGGAATCATTGAAAACGTGCGTGACTGGTACAATGCTGTTTTCCAGGTTTCCAGCGAACGTTACCTCGATGTGGACAAGGAAGACATTTCCGACGAGCTGGAATGCCTTGACCTTACCGTGATGATGGTGAACGAAATGCGCATGCTGGCTAAAATGGCCTCTGAACTGGGAAAAAAAGGCGATGCCAGAAAATGGGAAAAACTGGCCAATAAAACGTCTGACCTGGTAAATGAACTAATGTGGGACGAAGAAACGCAGTTTTACTATTCGGTGAACAAGGATGACCATTCGTTTATGTACCTCACCCGCGATTTACGCCGGCCCGAAATCATTGGCTTTCTTACCATGTGGGCCAATGCCGCCACACCCGAACGGGCAAAGTCCATCGTGGAAAATTACTTGCTTAACCCGGAGAAATTCTGGCGAAAAAACGGCGTGCCAACCCTTTCTGCTGACGACGAATGGTTTAGTCCCGATGTGGATTACTGCTGCAAATGGAACGGCCAGGTGTGGTTGCTTTGGGATTACATGGTGTATGTGGGATTGCGCAACTATGGATTTGATGAGGTGGCCTCGGAACTGGCCGGAAAAATGATGCTGGCCGTGGAAACGCAGCTCAGAAAAAACCATAATTTCTGGGAATCCTACAGTCCTGACAACGATGTGCTGAACAGTCCGCCGAATTACATCTGGGATGCCATCATGGCCAAATTGTTAATCGACGAATATTCCAAATAAAATTGAAGTCATGAGAAATAGCATATTATTTTTTTATGTATTGCTGTTGCTTTTTGCAGCTCCCCAACTCAGCGCGCAGTCGCTAAAATCTTTTCAGTTTGAAAAGGGGAATATATTTGAAATCATTCAGGCTGAAGATGTTGAAGGAAAAGTTTTCAGGCTAATTGAAAAAACGCCGCTCTTTTCCTACGAGGTTTGCCAACCCAATCAGCTTCAGAATAAAAAATTGTTTACAGTTGCTGAAACCGGTGAAAATGTTCCGTTTCAAACCAAAGTTTCTTTTCAGAAATATCAGTTCGGTATTAAAGGAAAAATTGAATTCAGAAATACCACTTCCGATACGCTGTGGCTGACCAATGTGCTTCCGTTTGAACCCGATGACAATTTCGTTTTCATTACCGGAATTGGAAACCACGGGCTTTCACGTACGCATTTGTTCCGACCAGGATTTGAGCCGGTGAATGTAATCGTTCCCGACAATTCCTGGGAACTGGGTTATGCAGAACGCCCGGTGGAAAGCGGATGGAATATTTGTGCACTGACCCGCCGCGATGCGGAAAGCATAAAAAACGGATTGCGCCGGCGCTTTGAAACGGTACTGTATCCGGGAGGCAGTGTGGAATATACGTTTTATGCCGACAGTTACCAGGGAGACTGGCAGGAAGGCCTGCGCCTGATGTTTCAGGACCGAATGCTCTACGATGTGGAGCCCGGAACGTTCAATAATTCGTTGTTCGAACGGGAAGACCTGAAATGGATGCGCCATTCCTATTTAAACCAGGCGATGATGGCCTGGGACCACAATTTTTACGATGTTGAAAAAGGACGTTATACGTTGGGCGATTTCGTAAAAATGAACAATAAAGTGCTGGGGGGCGCTGAAATTTACGGATTATGGCCTACCTGGCCCACGCTGGGCACCGACCAGCGCAACCAGTGGGACATGTTCCGCAGTATGCCTGGCGGTATTGAAAAACTCAATCAACTGGCCAGCCTTACACATGCCAATAATTCCAGATTTTTTATTGCCTTTAAACCCTGGGACAGTTCAACCCGTAAGGAAGACCCGTATGATGGATTGAGTGCCATGGTGAAGGAAATTAATGCCGATGGCGTGGTACTCGACTGCTCGGGCGCTTCCAGTGCCGAGCTCAGGAATGCTGCCGACAGGGGAAAACAGGGCGTGGTCATGTACAGCGAAGGAATGGCCATCCCAAAAGATATGCAAGGCATTGTAAGTGGCCGGGTTCACAATGCGCTTTATTACTGTCCGCCGTTGAACCTCAACAAATTAATTAAGCCCGACTTCGGAATTTTTCGTGTGGTTGAAGTAGGGAAAGAGCGCATTAAACGGGAATACAGCCTGTCGTTGTTTAATGGCTACGGAACCGAGAACAACCTCTATTCTCCCGGAAGGCCTTACTGGTTGGATGAACAATGGGATTATCTCGCCCGCATTCTGGTGATTCAGCGCGAAAACGCGTTCAACTTTACCGACTTTGGTTATACGCCGCTTTTGCCCACACTCCTGGACAAAGTATATGTAAATAAATGGCCATACGGTGAAAAAACGGTTTATACCCTTTTCAGCCTGCGGCCCGAGGGCTTAAACGAGGCGCTGTTTGAGGTGGAACCCGCTGACGATTTTCATTTCGTGGACTTATGGAACCATGAAGAACTGGAAGTGGAAGAACGGGACAACAGTTTTTATGCCGTGGCCGACGTGGAAGCGTTCTCGAAAAAATGGCTGGGAACCAACAACGAAGGGGCGGTTGGAGCCATCGCACGCTTTAAAAAGCATTTAAAAACTGAATTCAACCTGGCTGCCGATGAGCTGACATTTGAAGCCAATAACGGAAACCGAATCCGTATTTGGGCCGGAATGCCTGAATACCAGGGAAATTTTAAGGACTTTTCGGTGAACCGGCAAACCATTCGGTTAATTCAGGAATTTGGACGTTCCGAGGGAAAATTTGTGGTGCAGCTATTTGATGAACAAAACCAGCTCATTGACGAAAATATCATTACTTTCAAACCTGCGTCTGCAAGGTTGGTAAGTACTGCTGTTCTAACTCAACCGGCAGCATCGGTTCCGGAAGGAATGGTGAAAATTCCCTCCGGTGAGTTTTTTATGAAAGTGAAATTTGGCGACCATTTTATTCCTTATCCCGAACCGTTATGCCAGGATACAACCACGGTACAGGGCTTTTTTATGGACGTTCATCCGGTTACCAATGCGCAGTTTAAAGCATTTTTGAATGAAACCGGTTACCAGCCGGTGGATGGTGAAAACTTCCTGAAGCATTGGACAAACAGCGAAATTGCCAGAGCCGATGAAAACAAGCCGGTGGTTTACGTGAGTTACGAAGATGCTCAGGCCTATTCAAAATGGGCAGGCAAGCGGTTACCCACCGAAATGGAGTGGCAATATGCTGCCCAGATCGGCGATTCACAGCGCGAATGGCCGTGGGGAACCGATGCTTTGGTAAAAAAGAAGGAAATTTATGTGACTAATACGCTTACGGTTGAAACGGTTGAAGGCATCGGTAGCGAATTTTCAAATCCCGGAAACGGCCAGTACGAAGAAGTGGGTAAATATCCTAAAGGCGCCAATCCGTGGGGTTTACAGGATTTGGTAGGTTCGGTTTGGCAACTCACCAATGATGTGTACGACAATTGCAGTTACTCGTTCGTAATGACGAAAGGCGGCAGTTATTTCAGGGCCGAAGACAGCTGGTGGTACGTACAGGGCGGTCCGCAAAACCTTTGGTACCGGCAAAAACTGCTGCGTGTTTCTCCCGGATTTGAACGCAACGCAACCGTGGGTTTCCGCTGTGTAAAGGATGCTTTTCAAAACAAATAAATTATCAAACTTATAATTATGAAGAAAAATATTGCAAAACTTTTCATTCTCATTTTTTGTACAGGAATTTCAGTTGTTTCATTCGGGCAGTATTTCGATGGAATCGGTAATAATATGAGCAATCTGCACCGGCTTTCCAAAGCGCAAAGCCGGTCAATCAGTGCTGAAAATTTTACCGGAGAAAAAGGCAAAGGCGGAATGGCCACCGAAGGCACTCACCAAAGTGCTGCCCGCGATTTGGGACAGGGCTGGAAGGTGAGTCCGGCCATCAAAATAAAATCGGATTCCACTTTCGTTCTGGCCGATGTGGAAGGGCAGGGCGCGATTCAGCATATCTGGATGACTCCCACAGGAAACTGGCGGAACCTGATTCTTCGCATTTACTGGGACAATGAAAAAGAACCTTCGGTAGAAGTTCCGCTGGGCGATTTTTTCTGCTCCGGCTGGGGAAAATCGCGTCAAATTTCGTCGCTGGCAGTTTGCGTAAATCCCAAAAACGGATTCAATTCCTACTGGATAATGCCTTTTCGCAAAGGATATAAAATTACGGTTGAAAACCTGAGTCACCAGGATGTGATGCTGTTTTACCAGATTGATTACGCGCTGGGCGAGGTGGAAAAAGATGCGGCATATTTTCATGCACAATTCAGGAGAAGCAATCCGCACCCGTACAAGGAAGATTTTGTGATGGTGGACGAAATAAAAGGGCACGGCCACTATGTGGGAACCTACATGAGCTGGGGGACCAACAACAGCGGCTGGTGGGGCGAAGGCGAAATTAAGTTTTTTATTGACGGCGATGAGGAGTTCCCCACCATATGTGGCACAGGAACCGAGGATTATTTTTGCGGCGCCTATTGTTTTGTGGATGAGGAAGGTGAAAATTACCAGGATTATACCACGCCCTATGCCGGATTTTATGCGCTCACGCCCGATAAACTGTGGAATTCGCAAATGCGGTTTGGCATGTACCGCTGGCATGTAACCGACCCCATTCGTTTTGAAAAAGATTTGAAAATTACCATGCAGGCGCTGGGTTGGCGAAAAGATGGCCGCTACCTGCCGCTGCAGGCCGAAGATATTTCGTCGGTGGTTTTCTGGTACCAGGCCGAACCGCATGTGACTTTTCCCGAACTGCCGGGAAAAGATGACCTTACGGTGTATTAGAAAAGGCAGTTTCAAGCAGAATGTTCGCGAAAGAAAAAGTGAAAGGCTTTTAATCAGTCAAAAAATTACCATGGACAAAATCGGGTTAAATTTTCCCCTGAATATTAAAAATTACCGGATGACGGGATATTTGTTATTCATGCTTTTTTTTGGGATGGTAACAAACGGTTTCTCCCAAACCTTAACTTCCATTGAGTTTGACCAATCTGAAGGACTGAAAGTAAAAAGCTTTAACGGATTTCAGCAGCCCGGTTACGAAATGCCTTTGGTTTCCTTTGAACTTAACGGAATTTTGATTAATTCCTCGCAGGGCAAAAAAAACGGCTATTCAACTTTAATTGGTGAAAAAATTGTGGTTGAATATAAACCGGTTCCTTATCAAGTTGGTTTGAAGGCTGAAATTACTTTCCGAAATATTTCTGCTGATACACTTTCTCTGGTCAACGTGGTTCCTTTTGGCGCTTCACCCCGGCATGTGTATAATGCCGGTCACGGTAAAAACGCGTTGTCGCGTTCTCATCTGTTCCGGCCGGGTTTTGAGCCGGTTAACGTGCTGCTTCCCGATAATGCGTGGGAGCTGGGTTTTTCGGTGCTGAATGTGGACAACGGAAACAGCATTAGTGCATTAACGCGGCGCGATAAATCAACTGCCCAAAATACGTTGTGCCGTCGTTTCGAAAATATCATTTATCCGGGCGGCGAAATTACCTATCAGCTTTGGCTCGAAGATTACATTGGCACCTGGCAGGAAGGTTTGCGGCGTGTTTTTCAGGAAAGAATGTTGTATGATGTGGAACCCGGCACATTCGACAATTCCATATTTGAACGCGACGATTTAAAATGGATTCGAAAAGCGTGGGTGGGGCATTTTGTTTCGTCGTGGCACAACTATTTTTTCGACCGCCAAAATAACCGCTATGCTTTTGCAGATTTTCAAGAGAGGATGAATAAATTTTACGGCGGCGACGATTATGTCATTCTGTGGCACGGTTTCCCAATGCTGGGCATCGACCAGCGCAATCAGTGGGATATGTTTCGTTCACAACCCGGTGGAACAACTGCGTTAAATTCGTTGTTTGGAGAGCTTTCGAAAACCGGAACTCCGGTTTTTACGGCATACAAACCCTGGGATTTGCCCGCTGGTTCAGAGCAATTGTTTAACAGTACCCGCCGCGAAGACCATTTCGAAGGATTGGCCAAAATTACCAGCGAAACCGGTCTGCTGGGCGTGATGTACGACACCCGCAGCGAGTCGAATGTAGCCATGCAGCAGGCGATGGACGAAGTAACCGATGGTTTTGTGATTTTTCCCGAAGGAATGTCGGTTCCCAAAAACATGCAGAAATGCGTGGTGGGGAGGGTTCACGGAGCGTTAACTTACCCACCGTTACTGAACCTGAACAAACTGATAAAACCCGAATTTGCCATTTTCAGACAAATAATTCTTGACAATAAAATGGTAAAACGCGATGTTTCTACATCGTTTTTCAATGGCTATGGCGTGGAAATCCATTTGCGTGTGCCGGTTGAAACCGACTGGATGAATGATTTTTACAGTTATCTGGGACAAACCAAAAGAATTTTGGAAGATAATGCGGAGAACTTCATTTCCGGTAAACTTTCGCCGCTTGTTCCAACTACCATCGACAGTGTCTGGGTAAACCAGTGGAGTCATCAGAATAAAGATGTTTATACCATTTACAGTACGAAATCTGCAGGATTCAATCAATTGTTGTTTGAGGTTTCTCCTGAACCGGGAACCCATTTTGTGGATTTGTGGAACCATCGTGAAATTCAACCTGAACGGGTGGGGGGTAAACACCTGCTAGGGATTGAAATCGCTTCTTTTAGTCCGGAATTGCTTGGTACAAGCGGCGAGGGAAAAGTGGGCTGTATTGTGCGCTTCCCTGAACTGATTCAGCTTCAGCCGGGAAAAAAAGAAGGAGAATGGAAAATCGAAACCCGGAAAAAAGGGGTGTTGAAAATTTGGAATGGAAAACCAGCTTACGACAAACAGCCACTTGTTTTAGAGGCAGATGGAACTGTTTCGTTTTCTCAAAAACAGTTGGAAAATGAAACAGGTGATATTGTGATTCAACTTTTTAACGACGATTGTTTACTCGATGAACGTATTATTCCCGGAGATATTCAAGAGGTGAACGAGGTTGCAGAAATCCTGGAATCGAAAAACAAGTTGCAGGCTTTTAAAACTGAAATTCTGGAAGCTGACATAAATATTGAAAAAGACAGCATTTCGGTTTTGTCCAAAATGGGCGACAAAATCCGGATTATTCAGCAGGATAACAGCAACCTCGAAGTTATTGAGGTACAATCAGGAAAACATCAGGTGAAAATGTTCCCGATTTGGGGAGCTTATGAAGGAGATATTTTGGTTGAACTGCTGGAAAATGAGAAAGTAATTTCCAGTGGAAAAATGAATATTCCGTATGGAAGTCCGAGGTTGATTTCGCAGGTAGTAAAAACTGAACCTGCAACCACAGTTCCCACAGGAATGGTGGAAATTCCGGCAGGCGAGTTTGAAATTACATTGGAACAGGTGAACTGGGATATTCAGTATCCGGAACAAAACAAAGGCAAAATAATACAAATGCCTGGCTTCTTCATGGACAAACATCCGGTTACCAACCAGCAGTACAAGCGGTTTCTGGATGCAACCGGATACCGGCCTGCTGATACTGAAGACTTCCTGAAACACTGGGAAAACGGTAAGATACCGGCAGGGCAGGAGGATTTTCCGGTGGTTTATGTGTCCATTGAAGATGCGCGGGCTTATGCAAAATGGGCCGGAAAAAGACTTCCCACCGAGCTGGAGTGGCAGTATGCAGCGCAAACATCGGAAGGGAATTTGTATCCGTGGGGCAACGAGGCCGATTCAACCGGAGTAAAATGCAATCCGGGCAACGGCATTCCCCATGTAGTAGGTTCCTTCCCCGAAGGTGAAAATCCACTGGGTTTGCAGGATTTAACCGGGTGCGTTTGGCAACTCACCAACGATGTGTATTCCAATTCACTCATGACGTTTGTTATGCTGAAAGGCGGTTCTTACTTTGCTCCAAAAGCAAGTTGGTGGTATGTAAAAAGCGGCCAGGTTCCCCTGACACATCGCCAGCAACTGTACCAGGTATCACCGGGCTACGAAAGGGCTGCAACTATTGGTTTCAGGTGTGTGATGGATGCACGAAAATGAAGAATTCATTTTTTTAAGGTTTTATTTTGAAATTCTTCTTTTATCTTCGAAACTTTAAAATTCAGCAAAATGAATCCAGTCAAAATCGTATTAACCTTTGTTTTCCTCGCGTCTGTAACTTTTTCTGCCGGCGCGCAGCCAAAAAACAAACTGCATTTTAATGCAGACGGCACATTCAAAATTGCCCAGTTTACCGATATCCATTTCAAACCGGGTGTACCGGAGTCGGAGCCGTCCCTCGGATTAATAAAGTACATTCTGGAAACAGAGCAACCCGATTTAGTGGCTTTTACCGGTGACATTGTCACTGGTCGTCCGGCTGCTGACGGCTGGAAAGCGGTTTTGGCTCCTGTGGTTGAAGCCGGAATTCCGTTTGCCGTTACGCTGGGCAACCACGATGACGAGCACGATTTGTCGCGGCAGCAAATCCGGGAATTGTTGAAAACTTTTCCGGGTTATGAAGGCAAAAAGCCGGATGCAAAATCTGATTTTGGCGACTATCTGGTAAAAGTGAATGCAGAAAATAAAGAGGAAAATGCACTGCTTTGGTTTCTCGAATCAAATGCTTACAGCACGCTCGATAGCGTTAAAGGGTACGGCTGGTTTTCGCACGACCAGGTGAACTGGTACCGGAAACAAAGCCGAAATAATACGTTAAAAAGTGGCGAAAAACTTCCTGCACTGGCTTATTTTCATATTCCGCTTCCGGAATACAAAACAGCTTTCGACAGCGAAGCGAAGAGAAAAGGCCAGCGAAATGAAAAAGAGTGTTCGCCAGACATTAACACAGGTATGTTTACTGCCATGCTGTTTGAGGGCGACGTGATGGGAACTTTTGTAGGCCACGACCATGTGAACGACTACATCGTGAACCATTACGGCATTGGTTTGGCTTACGGCCGCTGGTCGGGAGGAAAAACCACATACGGCGATTTGCAGCACGGCTCACGCATCGTGGTGCTGGAAAAAGGAAAAAAACACTTCAAAACCTGGATACGGTTGCGCGACGGGCAGGTGGTTGACAAAATTATTTTTCCGGATGATTTAAAATAGAACCAAGATTTGTTGAATTAATTAAAAAAAACAGAAATGACACGTAAATCCTATCTTTTGTTGCTTCTTTTTGTTCTGTCGTTCAATCTTTTTGCACAGGAAATTCGAATTTCCCATGGGCCCTACGTTCAGGCTGTAGCCGAAAACGAAGTGACCATTGTATGGACCACCGATGTCGATGCTGTGTCGTGGTTGGAGGTTGCTCCCGCAGGAACAAACAGTTTTTACAGTCAGGAACATCCCAGGTATTACGAAACAAAAAACGGCAACAGGGTGGTTGGACAATTGCATAAAATTACAATTCCCAATCTGGAAGGAAGCACGGAATACCGTTACCGGGTGTTTTCACAGTCGGTATTAACGCACGAAGGTCACCGGGTTTTGTATGGAAACATTGCCTCAACCAATGTGTACCGGCAAAAACCTTTGCGATTCCGGACTCTGAATACGCAAAAAGATACCATCTCTTTTTTGGTTTTGAATGACATTCACGGTCGTGTGGACGATTTGGCAGCATTAAGCAAAAATGTGAAATTCGGCAAAACCGACCTGGTATTTTTTAACGGCGACATGGTTTCATCCATGAACGATGAACAGCAGTTTTTTGGCGGGTTTATGGATAAGGCGGTGGAACTTTTTGCATCGGAAGTGCCGGTATATTTTGCCCGTGGAAACCATGAAACCCGCGGCCCGTTCAGTGTTTATTTTCCTGATTATTTTCCCACGCCAACCGGAAAACTTTACTATTCCTTCCGCCAGGGGCCTGTTCATTTTATTGTGCTCGATTGTGGCGAGGACAAACCTGATTCCGACATCGAATATTCCGGTCTGGCGCAGTTTGACGCATACCGCACCGAGCAGCAGGAATGGCTGAGAAAGGAAATTCAAAAAGAGGAATTTAAATCGGCACCGCACAAAGTGATTGTCATTCATATTCCACCGGTTGGGTCCGACTGGCACGGTCCGCTGGACATCCGCCGAAAAATTTTGCCTGTTTTGAAAAACCAGGGCATTACAACCATGATTTGCGGTCATACGCACCGCTATCAATACATTGAACCGCAACCCGATGAATTCGATTTTCCAATCATTATTAACGCACATACCACTTCACTCGAAGTTGATGCAACTTCAGAAAAAATGACTGTGGTACGCAAGGATACCGAAGGAAAAGAACTGAACCGGTTTAAC
>CAZXHP010000051.1:9928-20829 GCA_964639655.1 uncultured Mariniphaga sp. | reverse complement strand
GATGCCGGCGATGAGGTGCTGGTTTCGCCCTTTACGTTTATTGCCACGTACAATGTGGTTTTTATGAACAAAGCCCTGCCGGTTTTTGTGGATACCGACCCGGAAACGTTTTTAATCAATCCGGCAAAAATTGAAGAACGAGTTACCGACCGGACCACTGCCATTCTTCCGGTGCATATTTACGGTTTGCCGGTTGATATGGACAAGGTGAATGCCGTGGCCGAAAAACACAACCTGAAAGTGGTGGAAGACGCCTGCCAGGCCTGGTTGGGCGAATACAAAGGCAAAAAGCTGGGAACGCTCGGCGATTTAGGCTGTTTCAGTTTTCAGAATTCCAAAAATCTGCCGGCCGGCGAAGGTGGTGCCGTTGTTGGGAATGACGATGAAATTATGGATCGTTGTTATTCTTTTCACAATTGCGGAAGGCCTTTTGGCAGCGTGGAGCGGACTTCCGATTATCCCATTCGCGGCAGCAACCGCCGCATGCAGCAAATTCAGGCGTTAACCCTGCTTTCGCAGATGAAACGTATTCAAAGAGATGCAGATATCCGCCTGGAAAATGCAAAATACCTCGATCAAAAATTGCGGGAAATTCCCGGAATTTATCCGGCGAAAATGGTGGAAGGCAATAACCGTTCGGCTTACCACATGTACCCGTTCCGGTTTGTTTCGGAAGAATTTGAAGGTATTTCCCGTTCGAAATTTATGGAAGCGCTCCGGGCCGAAGGTATTCCCTGTTCAACGGGTTACGGAAAGCAAAATAAAGATGGATTGGTTGACGAAGCCTTGAATTCCAAAGGATACAAAAGGTTGTTTTCTGAACAGCGGTTAAGCCAGTGGCGCGAGGAAAACAACCTGCCCGGAAATGACCAGCTTGCCCGCGAAGCCGTTACTTTTTACCAGAGCATTTTGCTGGGTACCAAAAAAGACATGGACGACATTGTAAATGCCGTCACAAAAATTTATGAGAACAGGAAAACTCTGCTCTTTTAATCCGCAAACAGATATTCAGTAAAAAAATCGAGCGCGGGAATCCTAGGAAAATTCAATCCCGTTTTCAAAGGAGTGGGTGAGTGTTTTAATAAACCTGACCATCGGCGCTCCGTCAATTACATCGTGGTCGAGTAAAACGGTCACATTCAGAATTTCCCTGATTTTAATTTCATCGTTAATTTCCACCGGTTCTTTTTTTCACAGACCCCGGTCCAAACGATACTGGATGAACCGCTTTGTGAATAAACCAACCGTTTATTTTTCCAACCATTCCAGGCGATGTAACCGCAACATTTCCCATCTTTTTTTAGTGCAATGCGTGAAGTTGGAATTTTACGGGAGGTGAATTTTTTCATGATTCAAATTTTTAAACCTGAGAATTATCCTTACGGCTTGTCACTCATTTATTATCTTTGCAGTTCAATAAAATTTGAATATGCACGAAATTCTTTTTTGGATAATCATTGCCATTTTAATTCTCGATTTTCTGTTTGAAAATTACCTGGAATATCTGAATACCAAACGAATGGGCGCTAAACTTCCCGGGGAACTGGCAGGAATTTACAACGAAGAAAAATATGCCCGGCAACAAGCCTATCAGCGCGAAAATCACCGGTTTGGAATGGTAAGCGGAACTTTTAGTTTTTTGGTTGTTTTGGCAATGTTTGTTTTTTACGGATTTGCGTTTGTTGACGGTATAGCCTGGAACATTACTTCCTATGCCATTTTGGCTGCGCTGCTGTTTTTTGGAATAATCATGTTTGCATCCGACATCATTTCCACGCCTTTTTCGGTTTACGAAACTTTCGTAATTGAAGAAAAATACGGGTTCAATAAAACCACACCTAAAACCTTTGTACTCGACCAGATAAAAGGCTGGCTGATTGGGGCGCTCATTGGCGGTGGTTTGCTGGCACTAATTATTTTTATTTACCAGAAAACCCAAAATATGTTCTGGATTTATGCATGGGGCGCAGTGGCGGTTTTCAGCATTTTTATGGCCATGTTTTATTCCAACCTC
The DNA here is from genome assembly GCA_964639655.1 of uncultured Mariniphaga sp. Taxonomy (GTDB): domain Bacteria; phylum Bacteroidota; class Bacteroidia; order Bacteroidales; family Prolixibacteraceae; genus Mariniphaga. The sequence goes on along the minus strand of CAZXHP010000051.1, from coordinate 18,815 downwards.
ATTGTACCGCTTTTTAACAAACAAACCCCGCTTGAAGAGGGCGAACTGCGAAATGCCATTCAGGAATTTGCCGGCAAAGTAGGATTTAAACTCGATAACATTTATGTAATAAACGGTTCAAAACGATCCACCAAAGCAAATGCCTATTTTACCGGGCTCGGCGCCAAAAAACGGATTGTTCTGTACGACACGCTCATTGAAGAAATGGAAACGGATGAAATTGTTGCAGTGCTGGCACACGAAATAGGTCACTACAAAAAAAAGCATGTTATCCATGGGCTTTTTATTTCCCTCCTGCAAACCGGAATTGTGTTGTTTATTTTTTCGTTGCTGATTGACAATCCGTACCTAAGCAAGGCACTTGGCGTGGAACAACCCAACTTTCATATCGGGTTGGTGGCTTTTGGCATTTTATACTCGCCGGTATCGTTTGTACTGGGTATTTTTATGAATCAACTTTCGCGAAAAAATGAGTACCAGGCCGATGCCTTTGCCGCGCAAAATTTTAAGCCTGAAGCGCTGGCATCCGCACTTAAAAAACTCTCGCAAAAAAACCTGAGCAACCTGACTCCGCATCCGCTGTACGTTTTTTTCAATTATTCGCATCCACCCTTGCTGGAGCGGTTAAAACATTTAAAAATATTTGAAAAACAATGATTTGTAAGAAAAGAATCCAACACAGGAAACTGTTTTGCCTTCTCACAATTTCCTTGTATTTTTGCGACTCATTTTCAAAAGAAAATTAAACAAACATGTTCGAAAATTTATCTGACAGGCTGGAGCGGTCGTTTAAACTGCTGAAAGGGCAAGGGAAAATCACGGAAATTAACGTGGCAGAAACCCTGAAAGAAATTCGCCGTGCGCTGCTCGATGCCGACGTCAACTTTAAAATAGCAAAAACTTTTACCGACGATGTAAAGGAGAAAGCCCTTGGGCAAAACGTACTTAGCGCCGTTAAGCCAGGCCAGTTGATGGTAAAAATTGTAAAAGACGAGCTGGCTGAACTAATGGGTGGCGAATGGGTTGACATCGATTTAACCGGTTCTCCTTCAGTAATTTTAATGGCCGGATTGCAGGGTTCGGGTAAAACAACATTCTCGGGTAAACTGGCCAACATGCTGAAACGCAAAAAAGGCCGGCATCCGTTGCTGGTTGCAGGCGACGTTTACCGTCCGGCAGCTATCGAGCAATTAAAAGTGCTTGCCGAACAAATCGGCGTTCCGGTTTATACCGAAGAAGGAAATATGAATCCGGTGCAAATTGCACAGTCGGCCATCAAAGAAGCCAAAAGGGCAGGGAACGACGTGGTGATTATCGATACCGCCGGGCGTCTGGCCATCGATGAACAAATGATGAACGAAATTTCAGCCATCAAAAAGGCGGTTAATCCCAACGAAATTTTGTTCGTGGTCGATTCCATGACCGGGCAGGATGCGGTAAATACAGCCAAAGAATTTAACGACAGGCTCGATTTTAATGGCGTTGTATTGACCAAGCTCGACGGTGATACCCGCGGTGGCGCCGCGCTTTCCATTCGTTCGGTGGTGACCAAACCCATCAAATTTGTGGGAACAGGCGAAAAGCTCGATGCCATCGACGTGTTTCATCCCACGCGAATGGCCGACCGTATTTTGGGAATGGGCGATATTGTCTCGCTGGTGGAAAAAGCCCAGGAACAGTACGACGAAGAGGAGGCCCGCAGGTTACAGAAAAAACTGGCTAAAAATACCTTCAACTTTAACGATTTTCTGAAACAGATTAACCAGATTAAAAAAATGGGCGATCTTAAGGATGTTGTTTCTATGATTCCGGGAATGGGAAAAGCCATGAAAAATATGGACCTCGACGACGATGCATTCAAGCACATCGAAGCCATTATTTATTCCATGACACCGGCTGAACGGGAAGATCCGGCATTAATTAACGGCAGCCGCCGTAAACGCATTGCAAACGGTTCGGGAACTAACATTCAGGAAGTAAACCGGCTGCTGAAACAGTTTTCTGAAACCCGGAAAATGATGAAAATGGTTTCGCAGGGAAAAAATATTCAGCGAATGATGGGCGGAATGAAACAACCCGGAGGAAGACTCTGAAAAATTTAAAGTTTCACATATTTAATAAATCTGAAAAATAGCGGCTGATGATACTGATCGATGGTAAAAAAGTGGCAGCAGAAATGAAGGAGGAAATTGCTGCAAAAGTTAAAGTTTTAAAAGAAAATGGGGCAAAAACACCGCATCTGGCAGCCGTTTTGGTAGGTCACGATGGAGGTAGCGAAACTTATGTAGCCTATAAAATAAAAGATTGTGAAGCCGTTGGTTTTAAATCGTCGCTCATTCGGTATGAAGACGACGTTACCGAAAAAGAGTTGCTTGCCAAAGTACGGGAACTGAATGGAGACCCCGATATCGATGGTTTTATTGTGCAACTCCCTCTGCCTAAACACATTTCAGAACAAAAAGTGATAGAAACTATCGACCCGAAAAAAGATGTGGATGGGTTTCATCCCGAAAATTTAGGCCGAATGGTAATCGGGTTGCCGGCGTTTGTTTCGGCTACACCGTTTGGAATTGTTGAACTGCTGAAACGTTACGCTATTGAAACCAGCGGAAAAAACTGTGTGATAGTTGGCCGAAGCAACATAGTTGGCCGTCCGCTGAGTATTCTGATGTCGCAAAAAGCGATAAACGCCACTGTAACAGTTGCCCACAGCCGGACAAAAAATCTGGAGGAATTGTGCCGAAGCGCCGATATTTTGGTTGCAGCCATTGGTGTTCCTGAGTTCGTTAAGGGGAATATGGTGAAAGAAGGAGCAGTTGTGGTTGACGTTGGGACAACCCGCGTAAAATCCGATCAAACAAAATCGGGTTGGAAACTGAAAGGTGATGTGTTGTATGACGAAGTAGCGCCAAGATGTTCGCACATTACACCTGTTCCGGGAGGAGTTGGGCCTATGACCCGCGTTTCGTTGCTTCACAATACACTGCTGGCGGCATCCGGAGAAATTTATAAATAGGTAAATTTCCGAAAAATTCAGTTTAATCGAAAACCTGGTGCTTTTTATAATTATTTTTTTATTTTTGAACTTCTAACCAAAAATCGAAAATCAGGAAGAATGGAAAGTGTTGAACATCAGGAAGAAAATAAGAAGCCAGAATTAAACACAAAAAGGGAAATTTTTTCGAAAGCAGTGCGTGCAGGTAAAAGGACCTATTTTTTCGATGTGAAAAGTACCCGGAATAATGAATATTACCTGACAATTACTGAAAGCAAAAGAAAATTTTTGGATAACGGAAATTTCAGGTACGAAAAACACAAGTTATTTTTGTATCCCGAAGATTTTGAAAAATTTACCGGTTCTCTTGAAGAAATTATTCAGTATATCCGTGAAGAACAGCCCGAATTGAAAGAGGAGGTTTCTGATGCAGCAAATGAAAAGAATACCAAAGAAGTGACTGTCGATTTGGAGTCGGAACTACCGGGCAAAGGTTTTAGCGATATCGATTTTGAAGACATTTAAACTACTCTTTGAAAAAACAACTTTTCCCTTCCTGCGCTTTTGCGGGAGGGGATTTTTATTCCAACTCACTTAATTCCAGCCAGCGCAGCTCTTTTGCATCCAGTAATGATTTGATATGCATCAGTTTATTTGATTTTTCGTGCAGTTGTTCGTGGTTCAAATCGCCGGAGTGTAAATCCGTTTCCAGTTGCTCCTTTTCTGCTTCAAGCTTTTCCATTTCAGTTTCCAGTTGCTCCATTTCCCGTTTTTCCTTAAACGAAAGTTTCTTTTTTGAATTGACTGCTTCCGGCTTTTTCCCTGCCTCTGTTTTTGTTTTTTTATCCGGCTTTTTTTCCTGCATTTTTTGTTCCAGCCGCGATTTTTCTTCCATCGCATTGCGGTAAATGGTATAATTTCCCGGAAAATCGGTAATCACGCCGTCGCCTTCAAAAACAAAAAGGTGATCCACAATTTTGTCCATAAAAAAACGGTCGTGCGAAACCACAATAACGCAACCCTCAAAAGCCGCCAGGTATTCTTCCAAAACGTTCAGCGTAAGTATGTCGAGGTCGTTGGTCGGTTCGTCAAGAATCAGAAAATTAGGGTTTTGCATCAATACAGTGCACAAATAAAGCCGGCGCTGTTCTCCGCCGCTAAGCTTTTCAATATAATTATACTGCGTTTCGGGCGGAAATAAAAACCGGGTAAGCAGTTGTGAACTGGTCATGCGCGATCCGTCTTCAAAAATGATGTATTCCGCAATTTTGTTTACCGCATCAATCACACGTTCCTGCGGATTAAAATCGATTCCCTCCTGCTGGTAGTAGCCAAATTTGATGGTTTGTCCGATTTCAATTTTCCCCTTGTCGGGTTGCATGCTCCCGGTAATCAAATTTAAAAATGTGGTTTTTCCGGTTCCGTTTTTTCCCACAATTCCCACCTTTTCGAACCGTGAAAATTTATAGGAAAAGTTTTGAATCAGATTAACTCCGGGGAATGCTTTTGAAAGGTGTTCGATTTCCACCATCTTTTTTCCCAGCCTGGCTGATTTTACACTTAAATCGACACTTTCTTCGGTGATTTTCCGGCTGGCTTTTTCTTTGATTTCCTGAAACGAATCGACTCTGTATTTTGCTTTGTGGCTCCGGGCTTTGGGCATCCTGCGCATCCATTCCTGTTCGGTACGCAGCAGGTTTTTTGCCTTGGCAACCGAGGCCTGCTGCATTTCTATTCGTTCGCTTCTTTTTTGAAGAAAATACGAATAGTTTCCCTGGTACCTGTAAATCCGGTTGTCCTCCATTTCAATAATTTCGGTGCAAACACGGTCGAGGAAATAGCGGTCGTGGGTAACCATTAGCAGTGTCGATTTTGTTTTTCCCAAAAAATTTTCCAGCCATTCAATCATTTCCAGGTCGAGGTGGTTGGTGGGTTCATCCAGAATCAGCAAATCAGGATTTTGCACCAAAACTTTTGCCAGTGCCAGTCTTTTTTGCTGTCCTCCCGAAAGTTGGCCAACCGGCTGTTCCAGGTTCATAATTTTTAATTGTGTAAGCACCTGTTTTATTTCAACTTCGGCATCCCAGGCGCCCAACTCGTCCATTTTTGCAGAAATTTCAGCAATTTTATGCCGGTTGTTTTTTGCAACTGCCATTTCAAACTCTTTGACTGTTCTGAGTTTTTCGCTATCCGATTCAAACACCTCTTCCAACACCGTATGTTCGGGATTTAAGCGCGAAATCTGTTCGAAATATCCTATTTTTATGTTATTGGTAGCTGTAATTATACCATTGTCAGGCGTGTCTTTTCCGGCCAGAAGATCGAGCAGTGTGGATTTTCCGGCGCCGTTGCGGGCGATTAAAGCCACTTTTTCACCTTCAGAAACGGTCAACGAAATGTTTTCGAACAACATTAATTCGCCCCAGCGTTTCGAAAGATTTTCTGCCTGAATATATGGTCTCATGTGATAAATTTTGGCAAAAATAGCAAATGCCATGAAAAAAAGCCGACGCTCGCCGGCTTTTCCAGGTTCTGTTTAATTTGCACACTTAAAACTATTTCTTAAAGGGGAGAAATCGGTTTTCTAAGTCATCTGTTAATACGCCCTGCAAAAATGGCTTTTGTTACATTTTAAATTGGAAAAATTGAGTTATTTTGACCCAAAAAGAAGTAATCATGCAAAAGAAAGTACTTTTTGAGAAAGTGATTCAATATTTTGAGGAAACAATGCCGGTTGCTGAAACCGAACTGGAATATAAAAATCCGTTCCATCTGATTGTTGCCGTAATTCTTTCGGCCCAGTGCACCGACAAAAGAGTGAACCAGATTACACCCGATTTGCTGAAACGGTACCCGACTCCTGAAAAAATGGCGGAAGCCGGGCCCGCTGAAGTTTTTGAATACATTAAAAGCTGTTCCTATCCCAATAACAAAGCGAAACATCTTGTGGGCATGGCGCGAAAGCTAATGGAATTGTTTGACGGGAAAGTTCCCGACGAAGTTTCGGAATTACAAAAATTGCCGGGAGTGGGCAGAAAAACCGCTAACGTTATTGCTTCGGTGGTTTACAATAAACCTGCATTGGCTGTCGATACCCATGTTTTCAGGGTTGCTGCCCGCATAGGACTTACAACCAACGCAAAAACGCCACTGGCTGCCGAAATGCAGTTGATGAAATATATTCCGAAAAAACTGGTACCCAAAGCGCACCACTGGTTGATTCTGCACGGCAGGTACACCTGTGTGGCCCGAAAGCCCAAATGCGAAAAATGCGGACTGACAGAAGTGTGTAAATACTTTTTGCAATTAAGTGAGCAGAAGTAAGCTCACAGCCATAATAGCCATTCCGCCAACCAGGCCGTAGATGCCCCAGTGATGTTCGCCATACTCTTCCGCCGACGGTAACAGTTCGTCGAGTGAAATAAAAACCATGATACCGGCCACAGCAGCCATGGTGGAAGCATAAATGGCATCAGAGTTTCCCGATGTAAGAAAGGGCATGAGTAAAAGATAAGCTAAAATGGCACCAACCGGCTCAGCCAGCCCCGACAGGAAGGAGTATAAAAACGCTTTTTTGCGGTTTCCGGTCGCGTAATAGATAGGAACCGAAACAGCAATTCCTTCCGGTATATTATGTATTGCAACCGCTATGGCAATAGCAATTCCAACCGTTGTATCATTCATCGCTGTCATAAAAGTGGCAATTCCTTCCGGAAAGTTGTGGATAGCAACAACCATTGCGGTAAAAATTCCGGTGCGAAACAGGCTGTTTTTTGTTTTTTTTCGTTTTGCATCTGTCATTTCTTCAACGGCCCGCATTTCGTGAGGGTTTTCAAAAGAAGGAATAAACTTGTCGATTAACCCAATCAGCAATATTCCGCCAAAAAATGCTGTGATGGTGAATAATGTACCGTTGAATTCACCAAATCCGTGGATAAAGGTTTCTTTGGCCTCTGCAAATATTTCTACAAACGAAATGTAAATCATTACGCCCGCTGAAAAACCCAATGAAACGGTAAGCAGTTTGGTGTTTGTCCTTTTGGCCATAAATGCAATTGCACTGCCTATACCTGTTGACAGACCTGCAAAAGTAGTTAAAAGCAAAGCAAACAAAACATTGGATGTATCCATGGAATTTTTTGCCAAAAGTAACAAAAAGCCGTTGAAATTACCTTAACGAATATTTTTTTTGCTAATGGATTTGCTATTAGCAAGATGTTGTGCTACCGTTAAGCCGGGGAAAAATATGATACACGTTCTTTGTTATTTTCTCAAACTTTGTACTTTTGTGGCTTACTTGTTAAACTTTAAAAAGTTCATAGCTATGGCATATAAAATTTCTGATGAATGTATTGCATGTGGTACTTGTATAGACGAATGTCCGGTGGATGCAATTTCCGAAGGCGATATTTATGTAATTGACCCCGACCTTTGCACCGACTGTGGTTCATGTGCTGAAGTTTGCCCGGTAGAAGCTATCTCGATAGACGAATAAATCCGGACGACATAAAAAAGATTAGGAGCCTGGCTTTTTTTGGAAGTCAGGCTTTTAATTTTCTAAAACCCGTTTAAATCCATTAATACGGTTGGCAGCAGCAGCAAAAATCCCAAAATGCCGAGAATCAGTATAAACGGCGCTACCCATTTCACCCATTTTTCATAAGGAATGCGGGCAATTCCCAGTACTCCGATTAAAACGCCCGAAGTGGGCGTAATCATGTTGGTAAATCCATCGCCCAGTTGAAAAGCCACAACAGTTGCCTGCCGCGAAATACCGATTAAATCGGAAAATTGCGACATCATGGGCATGGTCAGTGCTGCTTTCCCGGATCCGGAAGGAATGAAAATGTTGAGGAAAGTCTGAATAACGTACATCACACTCACTGAACCCACTTTTCCCAAATCTTCCATGGTTCGTGAAACGTAAAAAAGAATGGTGTCGATAATTCTTCCGTCTTCCAGAATAACCACAATTCCGCCGGCAAGCCCGACAACCATTGCTGCTCCAAGAATATCTCCAGCGCCCTCTATAAACGATTTGGTAATTTCATTCGCTGTTTTTCAGGAAGCGATACCCGCAAAAATACCCAATGCCAGAAAAAGCGTGGCAATTTCCATCACGTACCAGCCATAGCCCATCACGCCTATAATCAGGAAAACGATGGTGAAAGTGAGCAGACTTAAAATGAAATAGTGAAAGGATTTACGTAACGTCAGAAATCCGGAAATTACAAACAAAACCGTTGCAACCGGAACAGCGGGTAAAACTATTGCGCTATTGCCAATTTTTAGGTTGCTGATGGGATAGAAAACCGAAAACAGCACCAAAAAAACAGAAAGCGAAATAAACGAAACCCAGGCTCCACGCGGTACCGAAGGCATAAATTCGGTTTCTGAATTTTCGTTGCGGTGCCGCCAGTAAGCATCTTCTTCGTAAACCGGCGATTTTTCAGGATTTTTATGAATTTTTGCAGCATACCTTAAAATGAAAGTAAAACCTACCACATTTATTACCAGCCACATAAACAGGCGGTATTCAATTCCCGAAAACAGCGGAATGTTCGATAATCCCTGCGCAATGCCCACCGTAAACGGGTTGAGAAACGCACCGGCAAATCCCAACGCGGCGGCCACGAAACACAACGAAACGCCCACAATGGAATCGTATCCCATGGAAATAGCCAGCGGAACGAAAATAATGGTAAATGCAATGGTTTCTTCGCTCATGCCGAAAACAGCACCGAACAAACTGAAAATAAACATAATACCTGCAAGAATGATATTATTTACGCCCAATTTTCGCAACAGTTTTGAGCGTTCCCACTTTTTTGAGAATTTCAGAAATGAATAGATGCCAATATCGATCGATTTGCTTTCGTTCAGAATCCAGAA
>CAZXHP010000051.1:7521-9828 GCA_964639655.1 uncultured Mariniphaga sp. | reverse complement strand
ATGAGAAAAATAAAAGTTTTCTTTTTAACAGATTTGTGGGTATATTTATCCAAAACTAATTTGTAACTTAAAATACCAAATTTGAAATTATGAAGTTATTACTCGAAAATATAAAAGAACTGGTTCAGGTTGAAGATGCTCCGGTTCCCTTCAAATCGGGCCGGCAAATGGCAGAGCTAAAAACAATTAAAGATGCTTTTTTAATCATCAGGGATGAGCTTATTCAGGATTTTGGGCCCATGAGCAGTTTAAAAGATGTGTATAAAGACGATGATTTGCTCGTTGAAATTGATTGCACCAACAGGTTGGTTTACCCTTCATATTGCGACTCGCACACCCATTTGGTTTACCCGGCACCGCGCGAAAAAGAGTTTGTCGATCGTATCCGCGGACGCTCGTACGAGGAAATAGCCCGGCGCGGCGGCGGGATTCTTAATTCAGCAAAATTACTGCATGAAACTTCTGATGAGAATTTGTATTACAGTACAATGGACAGGATTTTCGAAATCATAAAAACCGGAACAGGAGCAGTTGAAATTAAAAGCGGGTACGGACTAAACACGGAAGACGAATTGCGGATGCTTAAAATTATAAAATGGGTTAAAGAAACAGCACCGGTTTGTGTGCGCTCCACGTTTCTGGGGGCGCATGCTGTTCCGGCTGAATACAAAAACAATGTTTCGGCTTATGTCGATTTGGTCATCAACGAAATGATTCCGCAGGTAGCGGCAGAAGAGCTGGCCGATTTTATCGATGTGTTTTGCGATAAAGGTTTTTTTTCGGAGAAGGACGCCGAACGGATTTTGACGGCGGGAGCCAAACACGGTCTTCGCCCAAAGCTGCATGCCAATGAACTGGGTCTTACCGGCGGTGTACAAACCGGTGTAAAATTCAATGCACTTTCGGTAGATCACCTGGAACACATGGGTGCTGATGAGTTAGAGAGTTTGAAAAATACCGAAACCATGCCCACGGTGCTGCCTGGCGCTGCTTTTTTCCTGGGAATGAAACTTTCGCCGGTGCGCGAGATGATTGAAGCCGGACTGCCTGTGGCGCTGGCGTCAGATTACAACCCGGGATCGTCGCCCAGCGGAAACATGAATTTTATAGCGTCGCTGGGGTGCATAAAATATAAAATGCTGCCCGAAGAAGTAATAAACGCAACTACCATCAATACTGCTTATGCCATGGGAATTAGCGACCGTTTGGGAAGTATTGCCCGTGGAAAAATAGCCAACCTTTTTATTACATCCGAAATGCCCGGAATTGCATATTTACCTTATTCTTTTGGTTCGAACCTGGTGGAAACAGTAATTTTGAACGGTGAAGTGCAGTCGTTTTAATTTCTGCTGAAATTAATCATATCGTTTCTGAAATCAATTTTTATTTTTGATTGCTGAATAAAAACCGGCAGTAGATTTTATACTGCCGGGAGAAGTAAATTACCTGAAATGAATAAAATACTGGAATGTGTTCCGAATTTTTCGGAAGGAAGAGATGCCAAAGTGATAAAGGAAATAACCGATGCCATCGAAAGTGTGGAAGGCATAAGACTGCTGGATGTTGATCCCGGAAAAGCTACAAACAGAACCGTAGTTACATTTGTCGGTGAGCCTGATGCAGTTGTTGAAGCTGCATTCAGAGGAATAAAAAAAGCCGCCCAGGTTATTGACATGAGTAAACACCACGGCGAACATCCCCGGTTTGGTGCTACCGATGTTTGCCCGCTGGTGCCGGTGGCCAATATTTCAATGGAAGAAACGATAGTGCTTGCCCGAAAACTGGCCGAACGGGTGGGAAAGGAGCTTGCCATTCCGGTGTATTGTTACGAATTCGCCGCTTTTTCGGAAGAACGAAATAGTTTAGCCAGCTGTCGTTCAGGGGAATACGAAGGATTGAAGGCAAAAATTACATCCGAAAAGGGAAAACCGGATTTTGGGCCGGCGGAATGGACTGAACAAATTGCCCAAACAGGAGCCACTGCTATTGGTGCACGCAATTTTCTGGTCGCTTACAACGTGAACCTGAACACTACTTCCACCCGTAGGGCCAATGCCATTGCTTTTGATGTGCGCGAAGCCGGCCGGGTAAAACGCGAAGATGACCCGTTGACCGGCAGGATTGTAACCGACGAAAACGGAGAACCGGTGCGCATTCCCGGAACACTCAAAAAAACACGTGCTATCGGTTGGTTTATCGAAGAATACGGCATTGCACAAATTTCCATAAACCTGACCGACATTACCGTTACGCCGGTGCATGTTGCATTCGACGAAGTGAGCGAAAAGGCCCGTGAACGGGGAATCA
>CAZXHP010000051.1:5956-7421 GCA_964639655.1 uncultured Mariniphaga sp. | reverse complement strand
CCGGCGCCGGGAGGAGGTTCGGTTTCGGCGGCAGTGGGTGCACTCGGTGCTGCTTTGGGAACCATGGTGGCTAACCTTTCGGCGCATAAACGCGGTTGGGACGGTCGCTGGGAAGAGTTTTCAACATGGGCCGAAAAAGGGAAAATGTATCACGATGGCCTGCTGAAGTGTATCGATGAAGACACCGAAGCGTTCAATCGGGTGATGTCGGCTTTCGGACTTCCAAAATCGAACGAAAAGGAAAAAACGGCACGCAAACAAGCCATTCAAAATGCAACCCGAAATGCCATGGAAGTGCCGCTAAAAGTGATGCAATTGGCTTACGATTCGCTGGAAGTGATGCAGGCCATGGCTGAAACCGGCAATCCCAACTCGGTTTCCGATGCCGGCGTTGGCGCACTTTGCGCCCGAACGGCTGTTGAAGGTGCTTTTCTGAATGTGAAAATTAATGCCTCGGGTTGCGACGACAAACAATTTGTGGAAGCGATGCTGAAAAAGGCAGAAGCGCTCTCGGTTTCCGCCAAAAAGAAAGAAACGAATATTTTGAAAATAGTGGAAGAAAAAATTTAAACTTCCGGTTTTGCAATTTTATTCTTCCAGGTTTCTCAAATTGCCGAAGAGATCGCCTTAAAAACAGCCTTTTCCAGAACATTTATTGCGGCGTTGGCTGCATTCTGGGCAATTGCTTTCGAAATAACCTGCAACGCATTTAATTCAGCCTCGAGAATCAGTTTTTCATCTTCAAGCCTGCTGTTAAACTTTTCCTTACTCAATTCGCCGCTAATGCGTAATTGGGCGAATAAGGCAATTTTTTTCTTTCGGTTTTGAAGAAACTGCAATGTCACAGATTTTGTTTCATTCCAATTATCAGTAACAGTCTCTTTTACAGCGGAGCCCATATCAGCCAGAACGGTATGTATGTCGAAACTCATAAACTTCCTTTTTTGTTTTAATCAGGTGGATTATCAACCAGTTTTTTTCCCTCTTCAGCTACCTGCATGGCAAAAAAGAGGTCGGCAAATGTCAGGCGGTTCAATCGGATGAGTCCGTTGCTCAACGTATTGTCTGTTTTGTGTTCTTCCTTGTATTTTTGCCACAGTTCCAGTGTAATTTCGCAAATGCGGGTGGAGTTTTCGTTTAACGGCCTGATTTTATTCTGATTCAGCAGGGAATTGATTTCCACCTCTATTTCAACATACTGCCCTGCGAATTTATCATAGTTCCTTCCGTCGTTTTCTGCCGAAGTGGTTTCATACATCAGCAGGTAAAATTTATCCACCAGTTTTGCAGTGTTTTTAATGTTTTTCGAAAGTTCGGCACTGTACTCGGGCAGCAAAGTTACCCGGCAGGAGAACAACAACAGCAGGCTGATAAAGAAAAAAAATCTGTATTTTACTGTATTTTTATTAAGCGGTTTTATCTCCATTAAGTTCGAATTTTAATTAAAAACACTACAAATTAGATC
>CAZXHP010000051.1:4338-5856 GCA_964639655.1 uncultured Mariniphaga sp. | reverse complement strand
TGCGTTTTCAGGATTGGTGGCGCCAATAAAATTACGAAATGCTTCCACCGCATTTTCTTTTTCGAGAATGATGGCCACAATTGGTCCTGAACTCATAAATTCAACCAGCGAATCGTAAAACGGTTTTCCCTTGTGTACAGCATAAAACCGGCTGGCCTGTTCAGCAGTGAGCCGGGTGAGTTTCATTGCCTTAACCTGAAAACCACCCGCTTCGGTTATCATTTTTAAAATTGCACCTGTGTAGTTCTTTCTGAAAGCCGTGGGCTTAATCATTGTGAAAGTTTGGTTTCCTGCCATCTTTTTAATTTTTAAATTTTTTTCGTGCCGCAATATTAACAAAAATTGAGATAAGATACCTTTGCACCCGTTGCAGATTTCTTATCTTTGTCCATTCAAATTTTAATGGTTTTGAAAAACACTGAAAATGAGATTCTTACATCTTTGGAGGCTTTAGTAAGAGTTCCAAAGCAAAAAGTGACGTTGGTAACCCATGAGAATCCCGACGGTGATGCAATTGGGTCGGCAATTGGGCTGGGAGAGGTGTTGAAAAATTTTGGTCACGACGTGCGTATTATTGTTCCCAACGATTACCCGGAATTTTTGCAGTGGTTTTCTTCCAACATCGAAATTGTGGTTTACGAGAAAAAGAAAAACCGGGGAAAAGCCATACTGGAAGAAACGCAGCTGCTGTTTTGCCTCGATTTCAACGAAGCCAAACGTACCGCGCGTATGGAAAAAAAGGTGCTTGAATTTTCAAAACCGAAGGTACTTATCGACCACCATCCGTATCCGACGGATTTCTGCGATTTAATGATTTCAGAACCGGAATACAGTTCGACAGCAGAGTTGATTTTCGATGTTATTCAGCAAATTAATTTGGGTGAATGTATCAACCACGATGCGGCCGAAGCGCTGTTCACCGGAATTATGACCGACACCGGTTCTTTCAGTCACAATATTTCGCGGCCAAATACTTTTCAGGTGGTTGCTAAGTTAATGGACTGGCATATTGACACGGAAAAAATTCATGCGGCTGTTTACCACAATTTTTCGGCGCACCGGATGAAACTCCTCGGGCATTGTTTAGGTAAAAAAATGGAAGTTTTTCACGAATTCCGCTCTGCCGTTATCTGGCTTTCGCAAAACGAATTAGATGAGTTTGAGTATCAACCCGGTGATACCGAGGGTTTTGTAAATTATCCACTTTCAATAAATAATATTGTTTTCAGTGCGTTATTTACAGAGAAAAAGGATCATGTAAAAGTGTCGTTTCGGTCAAAAGGAGATTTTGCGTGCAATACATTTTCCCGCAATCATTTTTCCGGTGGCGGACATAAAAATGCCGCCGGAGGCGAAACAAAACTACCGCTCGAAGAAGCTGTAGAAAAGTTCAGGCAACTTTTAGGCGATTACAAGCATCAGTTATTGGAAACAACAATTTAAAAGATAGAAAATGAAGATGAAATTATGGATTAACCTGGTATTTTCAGTTTTATTGGCGGCAGGTATTTCATCGTG
>CAZXHP010000051.1:0-4238 GCA_964639655.1 uncultured Mariniphaga sp. | reverse complement strand
TGAAATAAAACCTTCGTAGTTTTTGAAATAAATTAATCGGGATAACAGATGAAACGCATTATAACAGGTGTATTTTTTGCAGCAATCGCTGTTGCTTTTCTGTCGTGTAAGGACAATAGTTTGGAAAAACAACGGCAAAATGAGTTGAAAAAACTGAACGAATTTATTCGGGCGCATTACGCCGATGTGGACCGTAAACCATCGGGGTTGTATTACATCGAACTGGACGCAGGTACCGGTGATTCCATAAAAATGGGCGACCGGGTTCAGGTTTTTTATGAAATTCAAACACTTGACAGTACAAGAAGAATAGGATCGGGAAACTACGAACCGCTTGAATTAATTGTAGTTCCTCCTACTGAACTGCCTTCGACAGCAACTGAAATTAATGAGCTTAAAGCGTTACATGAGGCGCTGACCTACATGAAAAAGGATGCCAAATCGCGGTTGATTTTCGATTCTCAGATTGGGTTCGGACAATACGGTTCATACGGGTTTGGCGGGTTCACCCCGCTTATGATGGAAGTGGAAGTATATAAAGTTTACCCGGCCCCTGTTCCCGAAGAGGAGGAGTAAAACGGCTGACAGGTTGAAAATTTGATGATGTCCGGGACTGAACTCCTGAAAAAATTACTTCCCGGTTTTATCCCGCTTTTCGTTTTTATCGCAGCCGACGAAATTTGGGGAACCAAAACCGGGTTGTTTGTTGCCGTTGGTGTTGGTGTGCTCGAAATGAGTTGGATTGCTGTCAGGGAAAAGCGCTTCGATAATTTTATTCTTTTCGATACTTTGTTACTGGTGGTATTGGGCGCAGTATCCATCCTTCTCGATAACGATTTGTTTTTCAAGTTGAAACCCGGTCTAATCGAACTTATTCTTGTGGCCGTACTGGCAGTTTCTGCTTTCTCGCGTGTTAACATTATTGGATTGATGGGAAAACGCTACCTCAAAAATGTGGAGTTTAACGAGATTCAGTTAACTCAAATGCGCAAAAGCCTTAAAAGCCTGTTTTACCTGTTTATGGCACACACCCTGTTGGTTTTTTATGCCACTTTTTTTATGAGTAACGAGGCCTGGGCATTTATCAGTGGTGGATTGTTTTACATTTTATTTGGTGTTTATTTTTTGTATGAGCTTTTCAGGCAAAAAAGAAAACAAAAAAAGTTGGCGCAGGAAGAGTGGGTGCCTTTGGTAGATGAAAACGGTAAAGTTACAGGAAGAGCGCCCCGAAGTACCGTACACAACGGAAGCAAACTGCTTCATCCGGTGGTGCATATGCACGTTTTAAACCGGAATAAAGCCATTCTTCTCCAAAAACGCCCCGAATCAAAACTTATTCAACCCGGAAAATGGGATACTGCCGTTGGCGGCCATATTTCAGCGGGCGAAACAATCGAACAGGCACTTTGGAAAGAAGCTTTTGAAGAAATCGGGTTAAAAGATTTTTCAGCACAATTACTTCAGGTTTACAAGTGGGAGTCGGAAGTGGAAGCAGAACTGGTTTATCTTTTTGTCACGTATGATTTTAAAAATTTTCATGTGCATTCCGACGAGGTGGTTGAAGCCCGTTTTCGGACCAGTAAACAAATTGAAAGATTATTGGGTAAAAATGTATTTACACCTAATTTTGAATATGAGTTTCAGCTTCTGAAAAACAAAGGATGGGTTTAGCTTAACACAAATCCTGATTTACTTTCCAATCAAAAAAATTGCCGGTTGTTTATGCAAATCAGGTGTTTTTCCTTTCCATTGTGAAATGGTTTTTGTGGCTATAAACTCTTTTTCGCCGGTGAGATTGGCTGCAATACAAAGCAGGGTGGAAGGTGAGCAGGTTTTCAGCAAATCATCAATCATTTGGTTATTCCGGTAGGGCGTTTCAATAAAAATCTGCGTTTGTCCTGTTTTTTGGGCAACTTTCTCCAAACTTGAAATTGCTTTCGGGCGCTCGCCGGCTTTAACCGGCAGGTAGCCGTTGAACGCAAATTGCTGGCCGTTTAATCCGGAAGCCATCAGTGCAAGCACAATAGACGACGGTCCAACCAGCGGAATTACTTTATACCCTTTTTGGTGGGCAAGCTTTACAATTTCAGCTCCCGGGTCGGCAATCCCCGGGCAACCGGCTTCAGAAATTACAGCTACATTTTCGCCTTGTTCCAGCGGTTTTAAAAAAAAGGGCAGTTCTACAGGCGGGGTGTATTTGTTCAGTTCAAAGAATACCAGTTCATCGATATTAATTTCACGGTTTACCTGCTTTAAAAACCTGCGTGCGGTTCTTATGTTTTCAACAATAAAATGCCGGGTTTGTGAGAGTATGGGGAAAACACGCGCCGGCAACACATTTTGCCATTCGCCTTCACTCAGAATGTTGGGTACCAAAAAAAGTTCAGCCATAAAAATGTTTTGCGCAAAATTACAGATAATCGCGGTTTAAGCAACCTTTTGCTAATTTTGTACCATGTTTCAGCACAAAAAATTCAACATTGAAGCCACTTTTTTAGGAACGGGAACCTCGCAGGGGGTTCCGGTTATAGCCTGCGACTGCCCGGTTTGCCGTTCGACCGACAGCAGGGACAAAAGATTACGATCATCGCTGTTGTTAAAAATAAACGGCCACAACTTTGTAATCGATGCCGGCCCCGACTTCAGGCAGCAAATGCTGCGGGAAGAAGTAAAAAGCCTGCGGGCAATTCTGTTAACACACGAACATGTCGATCACATTTTCGGACTCGACGATATCCGTTCTTTCAACTGGATACAAAAACGTCCCACAGTTATTTATGCGGAAAACAGAGTACAGGAATCCATCAAACGGATTTTTGACTATGTTTTTGCCGAATTCAAGTACCCCGGAGTACCTATGATGGAATTGCACAGAATTGAAAATAAGTCGTTTGAAATAGAAGGGATTGAGTTTGTGCCCGTCAGGTGTTTTCACCATAAACTGCCGGTTTACGGTTACCGCGTTGGAAATTTGAGTTACATTACCGACACCAACTTTATCCCCGAAGAAGACATGGAAAAACTGAAAGGTTCCCGCATTCTGATTATCAATGCCCTCCGGAAAGAAAAACACATTTCTCATTTTAATCTTCAGCAGGCATTGGAAGTAATCGATACAATTCAACCCGAAAAAGCCTTTTTAACGCACATTAGCCATGGTTTTGGCACCCATGAAGAAATTCAGGCGCTGTTGCCCGAAAATGTAGCTGTGGCCTTCGACGGCCAAAAGTTAAATCTGAAAGAGTGAAAACAGCTGTTTTACTGTGGTCCATTCATTTGGCTGTTTTTTGCAATAATAATTTGATTTTTCCGGCACCAAAAAATTTTTAGAAATCCAGTCCCTCTTTTTTTGCTATCTTGGAGCCGATTTTCAAAAAAAGAAATGGCACTAAACTACATCTTTATTTTCTTTTTTCTGATAGCCTTTGTAATCGGGCTGGTGCGGTTGCTGTTTTTTGGCGATGTGGAAGTTTTTCCCAATATGGTGAACGAAACCTTCGATATGGCCAAAACCGGATTCGAAATATCACTGGGTCTAACCGGCGTGCTGACGCTCTGGATGGGCATTATGAAAATAGGAGAGAAGGGCGGAATTGTCAGCGTTTTTTCGCGGGTCATCGGGCCGTTTTTTAACAAGCTTTTCCCCGAACTGGGGAAATCGCACCCGGCTTACGGTTCCATTATGATGAACATTGCCGCCAACATGCTCAACCTCGACAACGCTGCCACACCCACCGGTTTGCAGGCCATGAAGGAAATGCAGGAAACCAATCCGGATAAAAAAACAGCCTCCAACGCGCAAATTATGTTTTTGGTGCTGAACACCTCCGGCTTAACACTTTTGCCCATCAGCATCATGGTTTACCGCGCGCAACTGGGCGCCGTAAATCCGTCCGATATTTTTATTCCCATTTTGCTTGCCACCTATTTTTCTACCCTTGCCGGATTGATTTCGGTTGCTTTTTACCAGAAAATAAACCTGCTCGATAAAGTTGTACTTTCATACCTTGGCGTGCTCACGGCAGTTATTGCCGGCATCATCTGGTATTTTTCCACACTCGATAAAGAAGCTGTTACACAGGTTTCCAATCTGGCCAGTAACTTCATTCTGTTTACGGTAATTATTGTTTTTATCGTGATGGCCCTACTGAAAAAAGTAAATGTTTACGAAGCGTTTATCGACGGCGCCAAAGACGGGTTTAAAACGGCCGTGAAAATTATTCCGTACCTGGTGGCCA
>CAZXHP010000050.1:0-20860 GCA_964639655.1 uncultured Mariniphaga sp. | reverse complement strand
GCTTCGGGAACAATGTCCACACCAATTTGCTGCTGGTTCAGTTTGTCGTTTTCTTTTTGATTATTCAGTTTCAGGGTATAAATCATGGCTTCCACCTGGCGCAGTAAATTTCGTTTGTCTTTGCTTGGAGCATAAACGTAACCATAAGCTACAATTACGCGCTGATTGGCGGCATCCAGAACAGCCAGCGAAACATACGGGCCGCCCATAAAATCGTTGACTACGCGCCACAACCCGCGCATTTCTGCTGCATAGTTTCCGTTGTGTTCGCGAAAATTATTAATTTGTTCGATGCGTCGTTCAGTAGTCATAAAACTTCCGGTTGTGGGACCAGGAACATGGGCGCGCAAAATGCTGTCCCGAACTTTTAATTGATAATCAACCATAAAGGCACTGTCGGAAACATAGGGGAATGTGTAAAGTGCAATTCCCTGCGAAATTTCAGGGGTTTCATAACGCAGCCAGATGAAATCTTTTTTCTCTTCGGCAATCTGAAAACCGGGCGCTACTTTCAAGGTAACGCCAAAATTTTCATTCAGTACATTGTAAATTCCCCGCTCATAATATTTTTCGTAGTTCTGCGTAAGCCGTTCTTTTTCTGCTTTCAGAAAATATGACATAATGCGGTCTTTGTTTTCGTTAAACTGTTTTTCGAATTCATCTTCGTTTTTAGCCTGAATGATAACTGTTGCCTGCGGGCTGGCCCACACGTTATCCATAAAAGTAACACCCGATGAATCGACATTGGCTGAAATGCGGGTTTGAATAATGTTGCGGGTTGTTTTAAAAATGCTTTTAAAACCTTCGTGTTGTACATTTACCAAATCGAAAAGCGGTTCGTCTTGTGGCAGGGCAAGATGTTCCTGGGCAAGGGTTTCACGCAACAGTTTGCCGGGACTTCCTTTCCAGGCTTCCTCGCTGACAACTATTACCAGTTCGCCGGCCCTGCCGGTTACATTTTTCGATACCCCCGTGTTTCCGCTGTTGTTACACGAAACCAGGGCAATAAACGCAAACAGAGAAAAAATCCGGGTTATTACATGTCGTTTCATCTTTGTCATTTTTTTGTTCGAAATTATTGACTACAAAAATCTTACCATACTGATAATGTGCGAAGTAATGTCACGAAATGCAAAAATCCCGCTGTCGGATGATCCGGCAACGGGATTTTTGGAAAATGCGGATACGGTTTATTTTTCAATTTTCCCGGGTTCGACTTTTTCTTCTTCGTCGTCGCCCTCTTTCGTCGCTTTTTTAAATTCTTTCATCCCTTTACCAAGGCCTTTCATTAATTCCGGAATTTTGCGACCGCCAAAAAGAAGAAGTACAATAATTAAGATGATAATTATTTCCTGTGGTCCGATAAATCCTGCTACTACAAATAAATTCATAATAATGAAGTTAAAATGGTTTGATGCAAAAATAGAATTTTTTTACTTAAAACGTTCCATTAATCATTTTAATTATATCGTTGGCGTTGGCAAAAAGCACAAGCCCCAATAATATAACCATTCCCGCAATCTGTGCATATTCCAGAAATTTCTCTCCGGGTTTCCGTCCGCTAATCATTTCAAACGCCAGAAACATAACATGCCCGCCGTCGAGCGCCGGAATGGGCAACAGGTTCATAATGGCCAGGATGATGGAAATAAAAGCTGTCATGTTCCAGAAAGAAAACCAGTCCCAGGTTGCCGGGAAAATATTTCCGATGGTGGCAAATCCGCCCAGCGATTCGTAGGCTTTCGTTTCCGGTTTGAAAATCAGTTTCAATTGTTTGAGGTAATCTTTGGTGATTTGAACGCCACGTTTGATTCCAGCCGGAACTGATTCCAGAAGTCCGTAGTTGATGGTGGCCAGTTGCAGAAAATCGGTGTTGTTAAATAACGGGTAAAAACCCAGTTTACCTTCTTCGGAAACGGAAACAGGCTGGTTTATTTCGTTTCCGTCGCGCAACAATGTAAGTGTTATTGTCTCATTTCTTTTGGAATCGAGGTAGTCGGAAAACTGGTCGTAAAATTCGAACCGGTTTCCATCGACATTCACAAAGACGTCGCCTTTTTGCAAACCGGCTTCAGCTGCAGGCGAGTCATCCACTACGTTGCCAACCTGAATGTCAAATGGTTTTCGCCATGTCATTACCTCTTTGCTTTTCAGTAATAAGGCCAGGTCTGCGTCGCTGATTTCAACATCTGTAACTTTTCCTTCCCGCTCAACCTGAACTGTTCGGGCGTGGTCGAGCACAATGGCAGGGATAATTTTCATAAAATTTTCCACTTTCCTGTTGTCCACGGTCAGAATTTTATCCCCATTCTGAAACCCGATTTCTTTGCCCACCTCATTCACCTCTATACCATAGGTTACATTTTCGGTGGGCAAGTAGGTTTCGCCCCACGCGTAAAGCACACCGATATATATTATCATGGCAAACAGGAAGTTCATCAATACTCCGCCTGTCATTATCAGCAACCGCTGCCATGCCGGTTTTGAACGGAATTCCCAGGGTTTCGGCGGTTGTTTCATGGCTTCCTTGTCCATCGACTCGTCAATCATTCCCGAAATTTTGACATAACCACCCAGCGGAAGCCAGCCAACGCCGTACTCGGTTTCGCCTTTTTTCACTTTAAACAGCGAAAACCAGGGATCGAAAAAAAGGTAAAATTTTTCTACCCGCGTTTTAAACAGCCGCGCAAACATAAAATGCCCGAACTCGTGCAATACCACCAGTATAGAGAGACTTAAAATGAGCTGCGCCGCTTTAATCAATATTGTTTCCATGTAAATTATTTCCTCTTAAAATTTGTTTTCTGTTAACAACTTTGCTATACGTCTTGTTTCGGAATTGGTTTGAATCAGGTCGTCGATATCCGGTTTTTTAATAAAATTAACTTTCTCCATCGTTTTTTCGATGATTTCCGGCATATTCAGAAAACCGATTTTTTCCGTTAAAAACGCCTGTACCACCACTTCATTTGCGGCATTGAGGATACAGGGAACATTTCCACCGGCATCCAGTGCCTCAAAAGCGAGTGCAAGGTTACGAAAAATTTTTGTATTCGGCTTTTCAAATTGAAGGGTAGGGTAATCGATAAAATTGAACCGGGGAAAGTTGTTTTTTATACGGTAAGGAAAACCGAGTGCATACTGAATAGGCATCCGCATGTCGGGCAGGCCCATTTGCGCTTTTATTGAGCCGTCCTCGAACTGAACCAACGAATGGATAATGGATTGCGGATGAATGACCACATCGATTTTAACGGAAGGAAGGCCAAACAACCAATGCGCTTCGATGGCTTCAAACCCTTTGTTAATAAGGGTTGCCGAATCGATGGTAATTTTCGCCCCCATGTTCCAGTTAGGATGTTCCAGTGCGTTGGCCACCGTAACCTTTTCAAGTTGTTCTCTCGTTTTTCCCCTGAACGGACCGCCCGAGCAGGTAAGGAAAATTTTTTCCACCGGATTGTAAACTTCGCCAATCAGGCATTGAAAAATGGCCGAATGTTCCGAATCGACCGGAAGGATATCCACTTCCTTTTCCTTTGCCAGATTTGTAATAATTTCTCCGGCCACCACCAGAGTTTCCTTGTTGGCCAGCGCAATGTTTTTCCCGGCTTTCACTGCGTGCCAGGTGGGAATCAGCCCTGAATAACCCACCATTGCAGTGATTACCAAATCGATGGTTTCCATCTGCACTACCTGGTTCAGGGCATCGGTTCCGGCAAAAACTTTTATGGGTTCGTTCCCGAGGGCTTCGGAAACAGCCCGATACTTGCTTTCATTGGCAATAACCACCGCATTGGGCTGGTATTTTCTGGCCTGTGAAATCAATAAATCCACATTATTGTATGCAGTTAGAACTTCTATTTCAAACAATTCAGGGTTTTGTTCAATGACTTCAAGCGATTGTGTCCCGATTGATCCTGTCGAGCCCAGAATGGCAATTCGTTTCTTCATAGTTGTTAAAAATCAATGTATTGTTCCGGGTCGATGGCCGTACCATTGTGCCACAACTCAAAATGCAAATGGGGGCCGGTTGAAAGTTCGCCGGTATTCCCGATTATGGCAACTGCTTCGCCGGCTTTTATCCGGTCTCCTTTGCTCTTCAGCAGCTCTGAATTGTGTTTGTAGGCCGAAATAAGTTCTGCATCGTGCTGAATATAAATAACATAACCTGTTTCAATGGTCCAGCCTGCAAAAATTACGGTTCCATCCATAATGGCCGATATCCGCGCATTGGGCTCGCTCACGAGGTCAACGCCAAAATGGTCGTGTGTCGATTTAAATTTGTTGGTTATTACGCCCTTTACCGGTACAAAAAAATGAATCTGGCTAAGGCTCAACCTTCTGTTGGCGTTGCTGCCGGGCGTTAAATTTATTTGTTCGGCAAGCAATTTATCCTGAAATACCGAATCGTGGTTGAATGTTTCAAATTCTACCTGACCGGAAAACGTGAACGTGTCAACAGTAAGGTTGTCTTCAGGCACTTCGCCGTCCATGATGGCTTGAATTCCCCTGAAAAACTGGTCGCGCTTGTGCAATTCATTTTCAAGTGAATCGATTTTTAGCGCCGTTAATACCAGCATTTGCCGGTATTCGGCTTTAGGATACCCGGGGATATATTCGCGTAACCCGGTTGTGGCAATGAGCAGAATGACCAGAATTACGAGAATGGCGGAAAGCAGGCTGGTGACGGTAAATACTTTCAGCCGGGTGAGTTTCATGCTCCAAACCGACTGAAATGTAGAATCATTATATATTATTAAGCGGTAACGATCGTTTAATTTTCTAAATATTTTTTTCTTCACTTTCCCCCTGCTTTTATTTGAGAGCTACAAAATTAGCAAGAAATGACAAACCACAACTCCGATTAGGGTTTTTTAACCAATACTTCCTGTAAACAGAACATAAATCACTCAGCTGTAAAAAGTGAAATATTATATTTGCACTTTTAAAAATTTAAAATTTACTGATGAAGATGAGAAGATTGAGTTTTTTGCTGCTCCTTACAGTTCTTTTTTTAGGTAGGGCAGTGGCCGACGAAGGGATGTGGCTGCCCTCGCTGATACATAAGTTGAACATTTTTGAAATGCAGGAAATGGGACTGGAGTTGTCAGCTGAAGAGATTTACAACATTAACAACTCGAGCCTGAAGGACGCTGTTGTTGCGCTCGACAGGGGATCCTGCACCGCTGAATTAATTTCGAAAGAAGGATTGTTGCTGACCAACCACCATTGCGGTTACGATGAAATACAAACCCACTCGAGCGTAGAAAATGACTACCTGCAGGATGGTTTTTGGGCGATGAACCGGGAAGAAGAACTGCCAAATCCGGGGAAGTCGGTTTCGTTTCTGGTACGGGTTGAAGATGTAACCGGCAAAGTACTGGCTGAACTTACAGACGATATGACTGAGGAAGAAAGGAATAGAGAAATAAACAGCGTTACACGCGATTTGGAAAAAGGAGCAAAAGGCGATACCCATTACGAAACCTATGTGCGAAGTTTTTTCAACGCTAACCAGTTTCATCTTTTTGTGGTTGAAACATTTAACGACGTACGTTTGGTGGGCGCACCACCGCAGGCTTTGGGCAAGTTTGGCGGCGACACCGACAACTGGATGTGGCCCCGGCATACTGCCGATTTCGCTTTGTTCCGCGTTTACTCGGGTCCCGACGGAAAACCTGCCAGCTATTCCGACGACAATGTTCCCTATTCACCCAAACATTTTTTACCCGTTTCAATCAACGGGGTCGAAGAAGGTGATTTTGCCATGGTGCTGGGATACCCCGGAAGGACAAACAGGTATGAAACCGCTAAAGGAGTTGAATACATTATGAATGTTACCAATCCGGTGCGGGTGGAAGCTCGTGAGGAAAAACTGCGGATTATCGATAAGTACATGAGCAGCAGTCAGAAAGCACGTATTCAGTATGCGTCAAAATATGCCCGCAGTTCAAACTATTATAAATACAGCATTGGCCAAAACCGTGGGTTGGAAAATCTGAATGTAATCGGGAAAAAACAGGAGCTGGAAGATAAATTTATGGATTGGGTGAATGCCGACAGCAACCGCAGGGAAAAATATGGAAAAGCCCTGGATTACATTGAAGAAGCCTACAGCGATGTGGAAGTCAGAAAAGCTCAGGAATACATGGCTGAAGCGATGGTACGCGGTCCCGAAATTTTTATGTTTGCCTATCGCGCACTTCCGGTTTACCGGTTACTGAGCGAAGGAGAAACACGACCGGAATTTCGGGAAATGATTAAAAACAGGATAACCTATGATATGGATTCCCATTTTAAAGATTACGATGCCGAAACCGACAAAAAAGTGGCCGCCGCATTAATGAAGCTGTATGCCGACAATATCGACAAAAAATATCACCCGGCATTTTTTGCTGATGTGCTGAAAAGGTACAAAGGAGATTTTGAAAAATACACTGAAAAAATGTTCAAAAAATCGGTTTTCGACGATCAGAATGAGGTGAATCAGTTTCTGGATAACATGAAGTTGAGAACCCTGGAAAAGGACATGGCATTTCAGGCAGCACGCGATATTTTCGACAAATTTCGGGAACTGAATGATTTGGCCGGCGAAAATAAAGATTTGCTGGACAGAGGGAACCGTTTATTCCTCGAGGGTTTGATGGAAATGCAGGCGGACAAGAGTTTTTACCCCGACGCCAATTCCACCATGCGCCTCACTTACGGGCAGGTGCTCAATTACGAACCGCGCGACGGCGTAATTTACAAGTATTACACAACGGTTGACGGTTATCTGGAAAAAGAAATTCCGGGGGATGACGAATTTGATGTGCCCGAACGCATGAAAGAGTTGCTGCTCGCCAAAGACTTTGGCAGGTACGCCAACGAAAACGGCGAACTGAATGCTTGTTTTATTACCAATAACGACATTACCGGCGGAAACTCGGGCAGCCCTGTGCTGAATGCCAAAGGCGAACTGATTGGTGTGGCTTTCGACGGCAACTGGGAGGCCATGAGCGGCGACATTGCTTTTGAACCCGAACTGCAGCGTTGTATCAATGTTGACATCCGTTTTGTGCTGTGGGTGATCGATAAATATGCCGGCGCCACGCATTTAATCGATGAGATGCTGATTGTAGATTAATGAGACCGGTTTTTCCAAAAAAATAATTAAAAACAGGCTTCGCCATAAAAAGCGAAGCCTGTTTTTAATTTAAAGCTATAGCTCCAGGCGCTCGATTGACCATGTATTCGGGTCGTTGTAATCGGCCGGCGGATATTCCTGAATAACCCAAACAGCATCGCCCGAAACCGCAGGAAAAAGTTTCATAATTCTCGACCACCAGGTGTTCCCCGGCGGATAACCAAATGGTGGATTGGGACTCAGTTCAAGCGTTCGCTGCTCAACCAGCGTGGTGTAATCCAGTATTTTAATGAACGACGTACTTCGGTACCAGCCTTCGTCGCAGGCTATAAAAATTTTGTTCGATGCACTTTGATGCGAAATGTAGTTGATTCTCAGATCATCGGAGATATCAAATTCGCCAAGTACAGGCGGTGCTTCCATGCTCCACAGTTGTCCGGGAACAAATTCCGGAACCTGGTAAATCCTTTTGGTCCCTGTCAGAATCCGTTCTCCGTCTTCCGAGAGCCAAAACCCGTTCAGCGACATCCAGTATTCATTCAGCGAGTCGGTAACCAGCCCGTTGGAAATATCGAATAGAAACAAACCGTCGGGACTCCAGCCTGGCCGTGTGGAAAGCAGCAAATCTTTCCCCGGAACTTTTTTTAAAACCGAAAGCCCGCCTTCACTGTCTTGCGATTTGTATCTGTTTCCTGTTTTAAGGTCAAGCCCGGTAAGAAAAAAATTGTAGTCTGAATTTCCAAGGAAAAATACCCGGTTTTCGCTGCCGAACTCTATCTTCGAGGGTACCAGTCCGGTCGGATAGGTTGTCAGCAGTACCCGTGATTCCGTCGAAAACGTAGATATTTCAGCTGTAGAAAAGCCCACTGCAATTGTGTTTCCGTCTTCCGACAAAGCCATACACTGCGGAACACGATTCAAACGCAACGTGTCTATATCGGGCGAACCGGCCTGAAAAAAAAGCAGGTTATTTGGATTTTTTGTTAAAACCACCACCTTATTCTCTTTTTTTAAGTAGGCGGCGTCTATAAATTCGCCGGTTAAATGGCCGCCGTAAAAACCCATTTCGTCAATGGTAAATTTAAAATCGATGAAGAATGTACTGGCGGATGCGTTGCTTCTGATTTCAACTTTCCCTGAATAATCACCGGGTTCAAGTCCTTCGGGATTAACAGAATAATGCCATATCCCGTATTCGTGTGCGTTCAGCATTCCTTCGGTGGTTTCCAGCGTCAGCCAGGCGGGTTTGTTTACCACTTCCCACAACAGAATTCCATGCCCGCTGTTTACAATCTGGTACATTCCCTGAAGGGTGTAGTCCACTTCAATAACCGAAGGTGTGTTGCTGATTTCCGGTTCGCCGACATTCCAGACCACCACCGTGTGTTGCACCAGTCCTACATCTTCTACCTCAAAAACAAGCGGAAGGGCAAAAATGCCAAGGTCAAAGTACATTTCGTTTTTGGTTACGCTGAACTGCAGGTTCACAGAGGCTCCCGGATTTGCCGATCCTTCTTTTGGAGTGATTTCCAGCCACTTTGGAAATTGAAACAGCTTCCAGTTGGCCGGTTTGCTGTTTCGCATGTCCAGCGCATGTTCAAACGATGGCACATCGCTCATCACAAAAAGCGAATCGCCCGGGATATAATTGGTCGGATATTGCATATCCAGAAAATCGTTGCTGCAGGAAAACACCAAACCGGTTAACACCGCAAAAAACATTACAACTATTGAACGGGACCGGGTTTTTGGATGAATTGCTTTTATTTTCATTGCTACAGGGTTTAAAGGTTACAAATAAAATTTTAGTCCGACGCCCAGATCAATCCTCGACAAACCTTCCATTTGTTCTTTCTCGAGCTTGATTTCCTGCGTTTTGATGCCGTTGTTAACCTTTATTTTCGAAATGGTTGACTGAAACAGTCCGGCACTGATTGCAACGGAAAAATTTTTCGCAAGTGAATATTCCAATCCGAGTTCGGTGTTCCCGCCATACGCTTTCCCGGTTATCAGCATGGGGGAGTAAATAATCACCGATTCTTCCCTGAACAGGGTGAGCCCACTGGAAATCTGTCCGAAAAATTTAAATCTCGGGCTGAAGGGATATTGCATGTAGAGCGATAATCCTACATAATTGGTGAAAATATCATCCGAAAATTTACCATAAATAAAAGTGTAGGTGTCTCCCGGTTCAACCGTTCCATGCAAACTTCCCGAAGAGTTGTGAAACTGGTAATCGATGCCCAGGCCATAGTTTTCCCAAACCATGTAATGCACCTGCCCCGATGCTTTGACTCCCGTTTTTACCTGCCTGAGATAGGAATCAATTTCAGCATCGGAGATTCTCTGGTTTTGCAGTTGTTCCCTTGTTTCTTTTGTACTTGCAATACGATAACCTCCGCCGCCATTCACCGCAATCCGCCATTTTTCAGTCCGAAAAACTCCGCCGCCCGATTCTGCCTGTGTACTTTCGGGTTCAAAAATTTGCCAGGCTTTTACATCGTTTCGGCGGATACTCGATTTGGTTTTAACCTCGCCGGTGAATTGGGTAAAATAAATTGCATTTGACGATACCCGGTTGATTTTACAAGGTATGGTATCGTTTGAAATGGTGACAATCTGATCCTGGGAAGAAACAGACAGAAAAAATCCCAGGCCCAGAATCACGAATACGGTTGATAGTTCGGTTTTAAACATTGAAGATGGTTTTTTGAAATTCTTGTCAAATATAATTCGAATATTTCAAAAATATTATGATATGAATAGCTCTTTTGATTGGATTTTTGAAAAAATACATTCTCCTTTGCATTAGTTTTTGTGAACGAAAATGGCAAAACCCAAAATAACGGTATATACCGACGGTGCAGCGCGCGGAAATCCCGGACCGGGAGGTTACGGAGTTGTGCTGCTTTCGGGGCAACACCGCAAGGAACTTTCGGAAGGATACTGTCTCACCACCAACAACCGGATGGAGCTGCTGGCGGTAATTGTGGCGCTCGAAGCGCTAAAAATTCCGGGAAGCGAAGTAACCATTTACACCGACTCCAGATACGTGGCCGACGCAGTGGAAAAAGGCTGGGTATTCAACTGGGTAAAAAAACGGTTTAAAGGCAAAAAAAATCCCGACCTGTGGATGCGTTTTCTTGAAGTTTATAAAAAACACAAGGTAAATTTCGTCTGGGTGAAAGGGCATGCCAACAATCCGCTGAACGAACGCTGCGATCAACTGGCTGTGGAAGCTTCTTTTGGTTCAGATTTAAAAGAAGACGAAGGTTATTCAGCGTAAAAAGTAAGGAAAACTTTCTTTGCGCAGTTTTCATGTTTCGCTTTCATGCACCGTGAAAACCCGAGCTTGAATTATTTGAACATTTTTTTTAATTTCGGGAGCAAAACCTTGCGTATTTTTTAATTAAAAACCGAAAAAGATTGTTGAAATCTGAACCGATGGAAGAAATTTTGAACCGAAAATTTATTTACGCCGAATTGGTCGAAACCCTTAAAAAGAAACAATCCTGTGTTTTGGCCACGGTAGCGGACACAACGGGGTCGGCTCCGCAGGTACCCGGCAGCTCAGCTGTTTTCGATGAGAACGGACTGCTTTTTGGAACAGTCGGTGGCGGAAAGGTCGAATACACTATTCAAAAAAAGGCTGTTCAGGCCATTCAAAACGAAACGTCGGGATATTACCGGTTCCACCTCGATGACGATATTTCAGCCGAAGATTCTGCCATTTGCGGTGGCACAATGCGCATTTTAATCGATGCCTCTCCCGAAAAACACCTGCCGGTTTTTAAGGCTTTAACCGAATCGATTATCAAACGAATTCCAGGCATTCTGGTTTCCTTTCTAAAATCGAATGCCACGGGGAAAATGGATTTGGAGCGGTTTTGGGTAACTGCCGAAAATTTTGGTGAAGCATCAGGGAAATTGCATAAAGATATTGCACAGAAGATGGAGGAAATGCTTCGGGCGCCCGGGGCCGGCGATCTTCGCGTGATTGTGGAACACACCTCCCCGGAGTTTGAAGACAATTATATTTTTTTGGAAGGTGTGGCTCCGTTGCCGCGATTAATTATTGCCGGTGCGGGCCACGTGGGGAAAGCGCTGGCACACATGGGTAAACTGCTCGATTTCGAGGTTACCGTTTGGGACGACCGCCCGGAATTCGCCAATAAGGAGAATCTTCCCTCAGCCGACAAAATTCTTTGCGGAAAAATGGAAGAAGCGCTGGGAGAAATAGTTCCCGGTCGCGATACGTTTATTGTTATTGTAACCCGCGGGCATAAAAACGACAGCGAAGTGCTCAAACATTTTATCCGCTCCGAAGCCGGTTACATTGGCATGATGGGAAGCCGTAAAAAGGTAGTGCAACTGCGCGGGCTTTTTCTGAAAAATGGTTGGGCAACTTCAGAGCAGTGGGATAAAGTATATACGCCAATCGGTTTGCCTGTTCATTCGAAAACCGTTCAGGAAATTGCAGTAAGCATTGCCGCACAACTGATTCAGGTACGCTCACAGTTAAATAAAACCGATGGATAATATTTGGGGAATCGTTTTGGCAGCCGGTAAATCCACGCGGATGAAAAAACAAAAGCTGCTTTTGCCGTTCAACGGGAAAACCATCATTGAAACGGTTATTTTGAACATTATACCAGTGCTGAAAAATAATATTGTGGTGGTGCTGGGTTCACATCATTCTGAAATAAAAAAACAAATCGGTAAATTGCCCGTAAAAACCTGTATGAATGAAAACTACGCGCAAGGAATGTTGTCATCAGTTATTTGCGGTTTCCGGGCTTTGCCTGACGAGGCTGACGCTGCCCTGGTTTTTCTGGGCGATCAGCCGCAAATTCCTTCCCAGGTAACCCGGCTGGTTCTAAAAACATGGCAGAATTCAGGAAGAGGAATAATTATTCCTGTAATGAATGGCAGAAGAGGTCACCCGGTGTTGATTGAAACGAAATACAAAACCGAAATCGAACAGCTCGACCCGGGAAAAGGGCTCCGGCAACTGATGGAGAAATTCAGCCACGATGTGGAGGAAGCCGAGTGCAACCTGCCCGAAATTTTGCGTGACATCGACACGCCTGAAGAGTATTCAAGAGAAATCAACTTAAATTAGATCGATATGGAAAAAAAGGTTCAGTTTGAACTAAACGGGGAAAAAGTGGAAGTGGCGTTTGAGGAAAACCAGACGCTGCTTTGGGCGTTGCGCACCCACTTTAAATTAACAGGCTCCAAATACGGTTGTGGCCTGGGTTACTGCGGTTCGTGTACAGTGCTTTGGGACGGCGATCCAGTACGTTCGTGCGGTATTTTTCTGGAAGATGTTCAGGATGCACGCATTACAACCATTGAAGGTTTAGCTACAAACGGAGAATTGCACCCGGTACAGCAGGCCTTTGTGGATAACGATGCCCTTCAGTGCGGGTACTGTACACCGGGCATGGTTATGAATGCGGTCGGGCTGCTCAATCAAAATCCGGAACCCACACGCGAAGAAATAATTGCAGGAATGGAAGATAACCTTTGCCGTTGCGGGGCCCACACCCGGATTATCGACGCGGTTGCATCGGCATCTGAATCAATGAAAGGAGAACCGAAGTTATGAAAGCAGATAAAATTAACAGACTCTATTTCGATACCGTCGATTCGCCTCCGGTGCAGTTCGACCGGCGTGAGTTTATCAAAAAAATGGGCAGTGGAATCATCATCGTTTTTTCGCTGAGTCAGCTTGCGTTTACAAAAGCTTTCAGGGGAAAAGACGATGAGGAATATCCGGAATTTAACGCGTACCTGCGTGTACGTGAAGACGGTTTTGTGGATTGTTTTTCCGGGAAAATAGAAATGGGACAGGGCATTAACACCTCGCTGGCGCAGGTGCTTGCTGACGAGTTGGAGGTGAGCCTCGACCGTGTGAACATGATTATGGGCGACACCGACCTGGTTCCTTACGACGCAGGTACCTGGGGGTCTATGACAACGCGTTTCCACGATCCGCTGATTCGGGCTGCCGCTGCAGAAGCACGGCTGGTTTTAATCGAACTGGCCTCGGAAAAACTGGAGGTGCTGGTGGAACAACTCGAGGCCGCAAACGGCAAAGTAGTGGTGAAATCCGATCCATCGAAATTTGTTACCTACGAGGAACTCACAGAAGGCAAAAAAATAGTCCGGGGGCTGAGCGAAAAACCGCCCATCAAAAAACCGGGTGAGTTTGATGTCATCGGAAAATCATTTTTGCGCAGAGATGCTGTGGAAAAAGTAACCGGGAAAGCATTGTACGCTGCCGATATTCAACTGCCGGGAATGCTTTGTGCAAAAATTGTCCGGCCGCCGGCGCACGGTTCAAAACTAATTGCTGTTGATACCTCGAAGGCCGAAGCCATGGAGGGTGTGAAACTGCTCAGGGAAGGCGATTTTATTGTGGTACTTCATGAACATCCTGAAGTGGCCGAGAAGGCGGTAAATGCCATCGAAACCGAATGGGAAATTCCGCCCTCGAAAGCCGACGATGAAACCATTTTCGAACACATTTTGAAAACGGCTACGGAAGGCCGGGTTCGGCACAGCGGCGGCAACCTTGAACAGGGGAAAAAGGAGGCCGATATTCTTTTTGAAGAAGAATATCACGACGGCTACAAGGCACATGCGTCCATCGAAACACATGCAGCCACCGCTGTTTTCGAAGACGGGAGGCTGACGATGTGGGCCTCGTCGCAAACGCCGTTTGGCACCCGCCAGGAAATTTCCGACGAACTGAAACTCCCGCTGGAAAAAGTACATCTGAAACAGATTTTTCTGGGCGGTGGATTTGGCGGCAAAATTTACAATCAGCAGGCCGTGGAAGCCGCCCGCATTGCAAAAATGGTGGAAGGAACACCCGTTCAACTCATGTGGAGCCGCAAAGAAGAATTTATGTACGACAGGTTCAGCCCGGCTGCCGTGGTGAAAATCAATTCGGGCATTGCTAACGACGGTAAAATTACCTTTTTTAACTTCGACACGTATTGTGCCGGTGCACGGGGAACAGACCCGTTTTACAACATCCCGCACCACAAAACAACCACCTTCGACGGGCCCGGTGTGCATCCGTTTTACACCGGCGCCTGGCGTGCTCCCGGCAATCCTACCAACACCTTTGCGCGCGAAGTACATTTTGATATTATGGCGCACAAAATCGGGATGGACCCACTGGAATTCAGAATGAAAAATATTGGGGACAACCGGGCGAGGCGGTCGATGCAGGTGGCGGCTGATAAATTTGGCTGGAACACCGTTAAACTACCTGAAGGACATGGAAAAGGAATGGCTGTTGGAATTGACGCCGGAACCTACGTGACCATCATGGTGGAGGTGAAGGTAAATAAAACTACCGGCGATGTGAAGGTACTGCGTGCCGTTGTCGGGCAGGATATGGGTCAGGTAGTCAATCCGCAGGGAACCGACATTCAGGCCGAAGGTTGCGTGAACATGGGACTCGGCTACTCCCTTTCCGAAGAAGTTAAATTTGACTGGGGTACCGTAAAAAACCAGAATTTTGCCGATTTTCAGCTTCCGTTATTTTCTACAATTCCTGAAAAAATTGAATCGGTTACGGTTGATGCCATGGACGAACCACCGCAGGGCGGAGGAGAACCGGCCATTGTTTCGGTGGGCGGCGCCATTGCCAATGCCGTTTTCGATGCCTGTGGCGCACGGGTTCACCGGATGCCGCTTACGCCACAAAGGATTTTGGACGCGTTGAAATAAGCATCATTTAGTGGTTTCACAAAA
This sequence comes from uncultured Mariniphaga sp., assembly GCA_964639655.1. Lineage (GTDB taxonomy): Bacteria > Bacteroidota > Bacteroidia > Bacteroidales > Prolixibacteraceae > Mariniphaga. Next base: position 5,961 of record CAZXHP010000050.1, on the reverse strand, counting down.
TGGAATGCAAATCCCGGAACTTAATGTACCGGTTTTTCATGGCCACCGTCTAAAGTATTTTCATCTTTATGAAGTACAACGGAAATGGTCTTTTGTAAAAAGATGTTGTTGGCAATGGAAATTTTTTCTTTGTTTTCGGTTTTTATGTGCACAAAAAAGAAGGTGATGTCGTTGATTATTCCTTCAATAATGAAGTCTTTTTCGATAATTTTAATGTGATCGCCAATTTTTAGCGGGTGATTAAAAAACAGAATGAGACCGGCGGTGATGTTGGAAAGTAACGACCATTGCGCAACAAAAGCGATTCCGAGCACCGCCATTACCGATGAAATGAAAACTGCCATTTGCGACTGTTTTACTCCCCAAATTGCTGAAATAAAAACAATTGCAACAATAGACAACAGCAGGTTCACAATTCTGATGGTCAGTTTTCTGCGCTGCAAAGTGAACCTGAATTTTTTCAGAATGTTTTTTACAATCTTTTTTGTGAAAAGGTGAGCGCTAAACAGCACCGCTAAAACAATTGTTGTCTGGATGATTTTTAATGTTTGAATGTTCATAACAAAACTTTTATGCTTCAGCAGCAAAATTAATACAGAAGTCTTTAATTTTTTAGCCCGGGATGTTTAATTGCAGAAGTCAACTGACATCAGCATTAAACTACTCCCGGCAAACTTATTCCTTTAATTTTCCGGTACAAATCGAGGGCGAAAACATCGGTCATTCCCGAAATAAAATCCACTGCCGACTGAATCCGGTGGTACAGATTTTCACTTTGTGGCCGGTATTGTTCGGGCAGCAGCGACAGGATTTTTTTATTGTATTTATTTTCGGGGTCAATTACCGCTCCCACAAATTCTTCCAGCAAAGTACCGATAATTTTGAACCCGGCAATTTCAATTTCAACTACCGTGCGGTGGGCATAAACTTCGGACCAGGAGATTTCTTTTACCAGTTGCATCGCTTCCGCCTGTTTGTTTTGTAACGAACCTATCAGACTTTTAGAAAAATTTCCGTTTAAAATGGTTGTGTAATTTTCTTCAAAAATGCGGATACTTTCGTGAATCAGTTTCCCGATAACGCCGGCCCGCAGGTAGCTGATTTGCTCGTTTTTGTCGGTTACCCGGTGCAGTGTTTCTTCAATACTTTTCAATGCTTTTTTGTCTTCAACGGGATCATAAAAGTTCAGAAAAAGTTTTTTTACCTGTTCATAGCTGAGAATGCCCAGTTTGCAGGCGTCTTCCAAATCCATAATCTGGTAACAAATGTCGTCGGCGGCTTCAACCAGATAAACCAGCGGATAGCGTTGAAAAGAAAGTTTTTGTTCCTTGTTTTCAGGAATTTGCAATTCAGCTGCAATTTTTTGGTAATCTTCTTTTTCCGATTGAAAAAAACCGAACTTCTGTTTGGAAGCCAGCGATGACTCAAACGGGTATTTTACAATGCTTGCGAGGGTAGGGTAGGTGAGTGCAAAACCGCCGCGCCGTTTTCCGTTAAACTGGTGGGTGAGAATGCGCAGGGCGTTGGCATTTCCATCGAATTTTACAAAATCGCTCCACTCCGAAGGAGAAAGCTGGTTTTGAAATTCTTTTCCTGCCCCGGTTTGAAAAAAAGCGGAAATGGCCGACTCGCCGGAGTGGCCGAAAGGCGGGTTTCCCAAATCGTGGGCAAGGCAGGCCGCCGAAACTATCGTACCAATTTCCGGAACAAGCGGGTTTTCAGGAAATTCAGCAGCTGCTTTTTCAGCCAGTAAATTTCCAAGCGAACGTCCCACACTTGCAACCTCTAAACTGTGGGTGAGCCGGTTGTGCACAAAAATATGCTCGGGCAGCGGGAAAACCTGCGTTTTATTTTGCATCCTGCGGAAAGGCGAGGAAAAAATGATGCGATCGTAATCACGCTGAAATTGCGTTCGGTCTTCCGGCCTGGCCGAAGTTTTCCACTCCTCCATGCCGAGTCGTTTGGTTGATAATAATTGATTCCAATTCATAATCTTCATTTCACAACGTGTATGTCGAATACTTTTTTACCTGCCGGGCCAGTTCCCGCGCTTTTCCACCGGTTATTTCGTTCAGTTTTTTCCAGAAATGCTGGCCGTGGTTTTTTATTTCGGTGTGCACCAGTTCGTGCAACAAAATGTAATCGATGAGTTCATCCGGCAGTTTCATCATTTGCAGGTTGAGGCTGATGTTGTTGCGCGACGAGCAGCTTCCCCAGTTGCGTTTGTTGTTGCGAACGGAAACTTTGTTGTAGCTGAACCCGTGCGTTTGCGCCAGTTCTTTTAACCGGGGCGGGAGCAAAACCTGCGCTTCGTAACGGTAAATTTGTGTGAGCGTGTGTTCTACCGCCATTCGTGCACTTTCGGCTTGAAAATCCCTGATAAAAACAGTTACATCATAATTTTTAACGTTAACAGTGCCGTTTTGAGACCCTTTTTGAAGCGTAACCGTGTGCATTTTTGTTCGTGTAAAAAAACCTTCCCCGAAAGTTTGTTGCCGTGCCGCAGCTTTATCCTGTTGTTTTCTTATCCACAACTCATTTCGTTCCAAAAAAGATAAAACTTCCTGTTCTGAAACAAAAAAAGGAAAAGAAATCAGCACAGATTTGTCGGGTTTTACACTAATTTTCATATTTTTCGAACGCCGGTTGCGAAAAAAAGTAACCGGCCCGATGCTTTTAAAATGAACTACTTTGTTTGGCATTCGTTTAACTAAAATAAAACCAAAGATACCACATTATGGAACAGAACAAAAAAATGGAAGTATTCTCCAATCTGACCAAACAAGTCACAATTGTTACAGTAGAAGAAAAAGTAGTGCCGGGCAGTCTCGTGTTCGAGGCGTTACACCAGTTTCCGGGTTATTATCACGAAACGCCGATAAAGCCCGAACCTGTTTATCTGTACCTGGTGCTCGACAGGCAGTATCCTTTGGAGGAGGTATTGCGGGCTACCCAAAATATTGAAAAAGAGTACGACTGGAATTTCGACTCAGGGAAAGGATACATGCTCATTGGTTCGCAGTTGCTGAATGTAATCAGGCTGAGGCATCTTTCTGAAATCGATCTGGTGGAGAAAATTCAGGAAGCATATCAAAATCAGGGCATCCATTTTTTAATGAATAAAAGGTTGAAAGGTAAACTGGAAGCCGAAGTGAAAATTGTGAAATTTATGGATTTGGTGAAATTGGGCGAAGGAATTTACGTTGAAGCGAAAGATGAAAACTTTGGATACATCGAAATTCCAAAATATTTGAAACCTTCTGCATTTATTAAAGTAACCATGGACGTAAAATACAACTGGGAAGGACATGAGTTTGATGCTGCTTCAGGTTCATTTTTTAAGGATGGCAGGCTGTTTGAATTTGTGCGGGTTTTATCCAATAAAATAGATGCCGACTATTTACAGCAACTCAGAAATCTGTTTCTCGAAAAAATAAGGTAATCTGTTACCGGAATAAAAGAATTTCTTAATTTTAGCCCGCATCTGACAGAATTGGTTCGTTGGCGAATTGATTCTGTTGTTTTTTACCTTAACCAATGTAAATAAACCATGTGGAAAAACAGGAAATCTCAGGTTTTAATCCTTATTTTTTTGGGAATTGCCTTAATAGCCGGCGCAGCCTATTTTTACCGGCTGTTTCTGCCATCGGCCATAAAACCGGAAAATTTGGTCGTCGAAGTTATTGACCGGGGGCCGGTTTTGTTGTCGGTGCACGCAACAGGGGTTGTCGATTCGGAAAACGAAGTACTTATTCTCAGTCCGGGGCCGGGGATTATAAAAAGTATTCTGGTTGAACCCGGAAGCAGGGTGAAAAATGGAGATATTATTTTGCAACTGAATACCGAGGAGGTTATCGACGCCATTGAAAGTATTAAAGATCAGCTTGAAGTAAGAAGAAACAGCCTGGAACGCACCAGGCTCAATGCCCAAAGTACCCGTCTCGATCTGGATTATAACGAGGAGGTTAAAAAACTGAGAATTGCATCGTTAAAATCACAGCTGGCCGACCAACAGCAATTACTGGAAGTTGGGGGTATTTCTCCGGCCAGGATTGACCAGACCAAACAGGAAATTACACTCGCGGAAAAAGACCTCGAAACCCTCGTGGAGAAAAATTCCATACGGCTTAAACAATTAAAAGCCGAGGAGGATGGATTACTTTTACAAATAAGAATACAGGAAAAAGAACTGGAAGAAAGGCAAAATCTGCTTCAGAAAATGAGTATCCGTGCGCCCTCCTCCGGCATAATTTTGTCTGTTTCACGAAAAGCCGGCGAAAAGGTAAATACCGATAATTTACTGGTTCGAATGTCGGACCTGACTTCGTTTAAAGTAACAGGTTCGGTTGAAGAACAATATGCAGAGCAACTTAAAACAGGAAACAGGGTTTTGGTAACTCTTGGCGATGAGCAACTGGAAGGAACCGTTGGTAACATTACACCAATGGTAGAAAATGAAAAAATTCAGTTTAATGTGCATCTTCAGGAAAACAGCCATCCAAAACTTATTGCCAATCAGCAGGTTGAATTACAAATAATTGTCAGCTTTATGGAAGATGTGCTTCGGATAAAAAAAACAGGGGAGTTTGAAAACGGACAAAAACATAAACTATTTGTAATCGAAGGAGACAAAGCTGTTAAAAAAGATTTTACGCTGGGAGTTATTGGAAATGATTATTGCGAAATTCTCTCAGGGCTTAAAGAGGGCGATGCCGTAGTATTTGACGGACTCAACGCTTACAGGCAATTTGATGAAATTGAATTAGAAAAATAGACCCGCGAAAAAATGGAAAGGATTTTTTTATTGTTATTTACGGGGTTGGCATTTTTTGTAAACCCGGTTATTTCACAAAACGACACCATCGGGCACATTTTAACCCTCGACGACGTAATCGATTTGGCCCTGACTCATTCTCCAACTTCCAAATATATTCAAAACCAGAATGTGAATTATTTTTGGCGCTACCGGAATTTTAAAACGCGTTTCAGACCCCAGTTAACACTTTCGGGCGACTTGCCCAATTATACCCATACCACACAACCCATCACTCAACCCGATGGAAGTATCGAATTCAAACAGGTTTCCAATCTCGCAGCTTCTGCAAACCTTTCGCTGAACCAGTCTATTCCGCAATTGGGGACCAATATCTGGGCAAGTACTTCAGCTCATGGCATTCAAAATTTAAATAAAGATGAAATCGGGTTTTCAGGTAGTCCGTTTGTTATTGGTTTTAGCCAGCCACTATTTGCATATAACTGGATGAAATGGTACCGCAAAACTGAACCGATGATTTATGACGAAGCCCAGAAACGTTTCGTTCAGCAAATTGAAGAAATTGCGCTGAATGCCACACACCGGTATTTTAACTACCTGATGGTTCAAACCAATTACAAACTGGCCGAAAATAATTTGAAAAACAGCCAGGATAATCTCCGGATTTCAAAAACAAAAAAGGAATTGGGGCAAATTTCAGACAATGATTTTTCAAGAATCGAACTTTCGGTGTTAAACGCTCAAAAGGCCCTGAATCAGGCCAGTATGGAACTAAAAAATACCGATTTTGAACTAAAAAGATATGTTGGTCTGGACCAGTCCAAACAAATTGATCTTGATATTCCCTTGAATATCAACTTTTTTGATATCGATTTAGATTTGGCCGTTCAAAAAGCAAGGGAGAACCGACAGGAAACAACATTGTATCAACGTCGGTTAATCAATGCCGATCGCGAACTGGCCGAAGCAAAAAACAGTACCGGGTTGAACACCACCCTGCGCGGAAGTTTCGGTTTGTCGAACAGTGCCGAAACATTTTTAGGTATTTACGACCAGACAGAGCGTGACCGGATGTTGCGTATTTCATTAAGTATTCCCATACTCGATTGGGGACGATCAGCTTCAACGGTAAAACTGGCCGAATCGGAACGAGAGCTTACCATTTATAATGTGAATAAAGATATCGA
>CAZXHP010000049.1:0-20981 GCA_964639655.1 uncultured Mariniphaga sp. | reverse complement strand
GGAACAGTAGTTCTCGTCGGTGCAGACAAAAAAGACGAACCCATGGAAGTAAAAGCGGGTGACGTTGTTTCATATGGTAAATACTCCGGGACCGAGTTGCATATCGACGGAGAAGATTATTTGCTGATGTCGCAAACCGATGTGTTGTACATTGCTTAATTAAAAATTCAAAAAAGTAAATAAAAATGGCAAAAGAGATTAAATTTAACATTGATGCCCGTGACAAACTGAAATCAGGTGTTGATCAACTAGCTGATGCAGTTAAAGTTACATTAGGACCAAAAGGGCGGAATGTAGTGATCGAGAAAAAATTTGGCGCACCTCAAATTACAAAAGACGGTGTAACAGTTGCTAAAGAAGTTGAGCTTCCCGATGCTTATGAAAACCTGGGAGCACAAATGGTAAAAGAAGTAGCTTCGAAAACCGGTGACGACGCCGGCGACGGAACAACCACTGCAACTGTTCTGGCTCAATCCATTATTGCTGTTGGGTTGAAAAACGTTACTGCCGGTGCAAATCCGATGGATTTGAAACGCGGTATCGACAAAGCCGTTGCAAAAGTGGTTAGCAGTCTGGCAGACCAGGCACACACCATTGGCGACGACTACAAAAAAATTGAATCGGTAGCTAAAGTTTCTGCCAACAACGACGAAACAATCGGTGCTTTAATTGCAGAAGCCATGCAGAAAGTGCACAAAGAGGGTGTTATCACTATCGAAGAATCAAAAGGTACAGATACTTATGTTGACGTTGTTGAAGGTATGCAGTTCGATCGCGGTTATATTTCTCCTTACTTTGTAACCGACGCCGAAAAAATGGCTGCCGAACTTGAAAATCCCTACATCCTGATTCACGACAAAAAAATCAGCACCATGAAAGACCTGCTTCCTGTGCTGGAAGCTACCGCACAGGCTGGTCGTCCGCTGATGATTATTTCGGAAGATGTGGATGGCGAAGCACTGGCAACTTTGGTGGTAAACCGTTTGCGCGGGTCACTGAAAGTTTGCGCCGTAAAAGCTCCCGGATTTGGCGACCGCAGAAAAGAGATGCTGGAAGATATCGCAGTTCTGACCGGCGGTACAGTTATTACCGAAGAAAAAGGGATGAAACTGGAGCAAGCCACTTTAGAGATGCTTGGTCAGGCTGAAAAAGTTACCGTTGACAAAGAAAACACAACCATCGTAAACGGTTCCGGCGCACCGGATGCGATTAAGGCACGTGTTTCTCAGATTAAAAAACAGATTGAAACCACAACTTCTGATTACGACCGCGAAAAACTGCAGGAACGTCTGGCTAAGCTGGCAGGTGGTGTTGCAGTAATTTACGTGGGCGCTGCTTCAGAAGTGGAAATGAAAGAGAAAAAAGACCGCGTTGACGACGCGTTGAGTGCAACCCGTGCAGCTGTTGAAGAAGGAATTGTTCCGGGTGGAGGCGTTGCTTACGTACGCGCTATTCCTGCTCTTAACGAGCTTAAGGGCGAAAACGACGACGAACAAACCGGTGTTGAAATCGTAAAGCGCGCAATTGAAGAACCGCTGCGTCAGATTGTTGAAAACTCCGGTAAAGAAGGCGCTGTTGTTGTTCAGAAAGTGCGCGACGGGAAAGATGACTTTGGTTACAACGCCCGTACCGACAAGTATGAAAACCTTTACGAAACAGGTGTAATCGACCCGGCTAAAGTAGCCCGCATTGCATTGGAAAATGCAGCTTCAATTGCAGGTATGTTGCTTACAACCGAAACTGTAATCGTGGAAGAAAAAGAAAAAGAACAGCCAATGCCTGCCGGCGGACACGGTGGCATGGGCGGAATGGGCGGCATGATGTAAAATACTGCTCAAAATATTTTTTCGAAACGAGGCTGTCTCAAAAGATTGGGGCGGCCTCTTTTTTGTACCCTGCATACAAACCAATCCGGCAGCTTAAAAGCGAGCTGCGGCGCCTCACAAAAGTTTTGTTTTTTGGTTCGAAACAGTCTGTTCGGGTAAGAAAAAAGCCGCCCGGGAATTATCAGGCGGCTTCCACAGAACTAACTGTTGCAGCAAAATCCGGAGGTTTGGGAATATTATTCGATTTGAAAAATTTCAGAAAAAGTTTCACCACTTGTCAGCAAAGCTTCCAGTTGAAACTGGGTTATTCCGTCCTCTTTCAGAGTGGTTAAATCAAATTGAACTTCCTGGGTCAGCCACGCTTCACACATATCCCCGTTCGCGTCGTGCCTGATTTCGAGTAACGGAATTTCAGTTTCATCGTGATTGTCGGAATGAATCCGCGCCAGTTCAATTTTATGGCTTTGGCAACCACCGCTGAACGAAAGTTTCAGGTACAGGCAATCGTTATTAACAGTAACTTCATGAATATGAACCGGATCGTTGGCCAAACTGTCGTAATTGTGGGCGTATAAATCGGTAATCGGAGCTCCGCAGCTCAGTTCTTCCACATTCAGAATATCGCAGGCAGTTCCTTTGTCGCAGGTTGGAATTACATTGGGCAGTTTTACGTAATCCACCAAAACACGTTGTCCCTGAACAAATTCAAACTCTTCTGGAAAATGAAGCGGCTGTATTTTTTTGCCGTTGTCCAGTTCTATAATAAAACTGCAGTGATCGGTGCCGGCAAAGTCAACTACCACACCGGTTTCCTGAAAAGCAATTTCTTCCTTTTCCTGGCAACCGGCACAAATGATTGCAAATGCGATATAAAACAGAACTATTTTTCTCATGGCTATGCTGTATAAACGTTTTCCGTTGTCTGTTATTTTTTCTACACGGTCGGAAAATTGATTTTTACGCCGTCAATTGTGACTGTCTAATCATATTCCGGGTGGTTCACCTCGCCGATAAACAGGATGGCGCCCGTATCATTTTCGGTGATGGCATAAACAAAAGGCCTGTCCACATAAAAAGAGACAGGTGGGTTCTGGTCGATACTGGTTGTGGCAAATACAAGTCCGGTAACAGCTGCTGCTTCGGTTCCGGTTTCATTCACGTCGATATACGATTTGTGAATGGCTTCGCTGATGTATAAATCTTCGTCGGAAATCCCCGAAAAATCAGCTTCTTTCGGCATAAAAGCTTTTTCCATGCCCATTGTTTTCAACACTTTTTTCAGGGAAGTTTCAAATGCGTATTTAAATCGGGGCATAGTAACCTGAACCCGGTCGGTCATCTCAAGACTTTCCATCCAGGCTTTCCAGTTCGGTGTTGACAGCTCGTCTATGATGTCCTGTGAGTTATTGGCCCCCACCGGCAGCAAAACCACCATGTTGTACTGCCCGTTTCCGTAAGGCATTTTTATAGCTTTAAACAGGTTGTTGGATGTGTAGGGTAACTTTTCGAGTTTGGTCATCATCGGAATTTCCAGGGTTGTATCGTTCGTTTTTTTGAACGGGAGTTCGTGTGTCCCCTCTTTGTCGAATTCATTCGTCCAGGTACCGTAAAAGTAGATGGCGTTCAGCAGCACCATCCGGTCGAGTGGATTGAGTTTTTCGATGATTTTTTCAATTTTGTCCTTCGTTTTTTCAGCCACCCAGCTGTTTATGGTTTTCACGGCTTCGGGCGAACCGAAATCGAGGTTTTCCACTTTTGCAGCGTAAACATCCTCATTTACCGACAGAAAATCCGGTTTTACAGAAAATTCTTCGGCATAAAAAATAGCATTGGCGATTTCAAAAACCACTTTTTCATCGAGCGATTGCAGGGCGCCAATGAGCATTTTGTAGGAAGCGTTTATCTCTTCAACAGTCAGTCCTTTCAGTTTTAATACGTTCTCCATTTCTGTTTTGGTTGCGCCGTCAGCTCCATTGTAGGCCATGGCCAGCGCCACCGAAACACTCAGCGGCGAAATCATCAGGTTTTCTTTGTCGCTGTCTGCTCTAATGGTTTGAAAAAGTTCCAGCCCGAACGCATTATCGGCTTCTACCAGTTGCGCCGACTTTTCATCCAGGTTAATGATTTTGTTTTTTTTGGCAACCGGGTCATTTTCCCGGCATGAACTTATGGAAGTCAGGATAAATGCCAGCGACAGTAAAATAATTGTTTTCATGGTTCACTGTATTTTTAATGTTTTCGAATTTTTTTTATTATCCTGCTGTTTATTCTTTAATGCCTAATTCAACACCGGATTTTTCACCGTTCCCATAAACAACACAGCGCCGGTGCTTTTTTCGGTAATGGCATACAAAAAAGGCCGGTTTACATGAAACGGCACTTCTTCGACATATGCCGTTTCCCGGATGGCCACAATGGTCACTGCTGCAGCTTCGGTTCCTTCCTCGTTTACTTCGATGAACGATTTATGTTTCACATAGTCGATAAAAAGTCCGCCGTTCCGGTTAATTCCGGTAAAATCTGCGGCACCGGTAAACGCTATTCCCATTCCCATCTCCGTTAAAACGTCGTTCAGTTTGATTTCGTATTCGTATTTGAAGCGGGGAAACCGGATATCGACGCGTTCGGTCGGTTCGAAGGTTTCCAGCCAGACTGCCCAGTTTTCTGCATTCAGGTTATCGACAATGTCCTGTAACGTTCGTCCGTTGCGGGGAAGAAAAACATACATGTTGTAATTTCCAATACCGTAAGAAAGCTCGATGGCGCTGAACAGGTCGTTCGACATGTATGGCAGTGTGTCGGGGCGCTGCATTGTTTCAGTTTGAATACTTTCCCCGTTTTCAAGATAAAACGGCAGTTTCTCTGTCTCTTTTTTGTCGAATTTTTTTTGCCAGATGCCCTTGAAATAGATGGCATTCAGCAAAAACATCACATGGTCCGGATCAATCCGGTCGAGAATGGTTTCAATTTTATCGTTGGTTTTGTCGGCTACCCAGCCGTTTATGGTTTCCAATGCCTGGGGCGAACTGAAATCGAGTGCCGACACTTCGGCGTCGTAATAATTTTTATTGGTGGAAATAAATTCGTTCTCCACCTCAAAATTATGGCGGTAATAAATGGCATTGGCAATTTCGAGCAACACTTTTTTGTCGAGCGATTTCAGCGCATTTACCAAATTATTGTACGAAGTGTTGATGTCTTCCGGGGTTAATCCGTAAACTTTCAGGGTCTTTTCCATGGCGGTTTGGGTTTCGTTGTTGGCGCCGTTGTAAGTCATGGCCAGCGCCAGACTCACACTCAGCGGCGAAACCATAATGTTTTCGTATTTGGTTTCGGAAGCGAAAACGTGTTGAAAGAGCTCGAACCCGAAGTCGTTTTCAGCTTCCACCAGTTGGGCCGATTTTTCATCCAAAACGATCACTTTCGGTTCGTTTTCTTCCGGCTGCGGATCATCCCTTTGGCAGGAAACGAATGTAACCATCAGGAAGGCCGCTAAAATTGAACTAATTGTTTTCATGGCTCACTTTTTATTCTGTCGAATTCTTTTGTCCTGTGTTTCACTGTATTGATACTTGCTTCTCAAAGTTTAACCCTTTTGCGGATTTTTCACCGTTCCCATAAACAACACAGCGCCGGTGCTTTTTTCGGTGATGGCGTAGAAAAACGGCCGGTTGACGTAGAAGGGCACAGTATCCGGCCCGTTGCCTATCGATACCAGCCTCATACCAACTGCGGTGACGGCTGCAGCTTCGGTGCCTTCTTCGTTCACTTCGATGAACGTTTTATGTTTTACAAAGTCAATGAGTAAACCCCCGTTTTTATTGATGCCTGTAAAATCGGCTGCATCGGTAAAAGCAATTCCCATGCCCATTTTCGACAGCGCATTGTTTAACTTGGTTTTGTATTCATATTTAAAACGGGGAAATTTTATTTCGACCCTTTCCGTCACCTGAAAACTTTCCATCCAGGTTTCCCAGGTCTCTTTTCCTAAGTTGTCGATAATGTCATTTACACGCTGTCCGCTTGCAGGAAGAAAAACATACATGTTGTAATTTCCTTTTCCGTAAGAAAGCTCCACAGCGCTAAACAAATCGTTCGACATGTAGGGCAGGGTGTCGAGCCGCTGCATGGTTTCGGTTTCCACAGATTCACCGTTTTCCAGATAGAAAGGCAGCTTTTTTGTCGATTCTTCGTTAAACTCCTGTCGCCACGTTCCTTTGAAATAGATGGCGTTCAACAGGAACATGACCTGCTGCGGGGTAATTTCATTGAGGATAGACGGTATTTTGTCGTGCGTTTTTTCGGCTACCCACCCGTTAATGGTTTCCAGTGCCTGCTGCTGCCTATCGAAATCGAGCGCCGAAACTTCGGCATCGTAATAGTAGTTGTTGGTCGAGATAAACTCATTTTCCACCTCGAAATCATTGCGGTAAAAAATGGCGTTGGCAATTTCGAGCAACACTTTTTTGTCGAGCGATTTCAGTGCATTTACCAGGTCGAAATAGGAATTATTGATTTCTTCCGGCGTTAGTCCGTAAACTTTCAGTGCTTTTTCCATGGCGGTTTTGGTTTCGCCGTCGGCGCCATTGTAAGTCATGGCTAATGCCAGGCTCACACTCAGCGGCGAAACCATAATGTTTTCATATTCGGTTTCGGTTTCGAAAACATGCTGAAAGAGCTCGAACCCGAAGTCGTTTTCAGCTTCGATAAGGCGGGCTGTTTTTTCCGTGACATTTATTTTTTCCAGGTCATCTTCGATTGAGTTTCCCGGCAAATTACATCCGGCCATAAACAATGCCGCCAATAAAATTAAAAATGATTTAGTTTCCATTGTATTCATTTTTTTGAGTTTTACAATTTGGTTACAGCATCAAGATGATATCCTGCGAAAAAGGGTTGCGTGGGGAAAGAATTTTTTTAAATATTTTCATGCTTATTTTTTTTGACGTTGTCAATCCCGGGCACTCGGGGCACGCTGACAAGCCCACGGCACGGCAGAATCTGTCAACGTCAATTGGTTTGATAGTGTTGATTCAAAATTGAAATTAAAATTTTTTTTCGATCTCACGCAACCTTTTTTTAGTTCCCTCTGTCTATTCCATGTTTTCGCCGCAAAAAAAAGAGTTGCAGCAAAGCAATGTGAAACAGGTTAAGGATATTTTTCGGGCAGTGAAGCCAAATTTATCCTTACTTTTGAAGGAACATTTGCAGCCCTGGTTTGGAAGATTTGAAAAATATTATAAATGAATGTGCCTCGGGTAATGTGCGTGCGCAGGAAAAGCTTTACCGGATGTTAGCTCCGAAAATGTTCGGGGTGTGTTTACGGTATGCCAAAGATCGCACGGAAGCCGAAGATAATTTACAGGACGGCTTTATAAAGGTTTTTACAAACATTAAAAGTTTCAGGCACGAGGGTTCTTTTGAAGGCTGGGTGAGAAGAATAATGGTAAATGTTTCGCTGAGCAAGTTCAGGAAACAACACGTATTGTACCCGGTTGAAGATATGGGGCAATACGATTCGACGCAAATTTCGGACGACATTCTGGCGAAAATCGGAGCGGAAGACCTGCTGAGTCTGATTCAGCAGTTACCGCCGCGCTACCGTATGGTTTTCAACCTTTATGTGATGGAAGGGTTGAACCACCAGGAGATAAGCGAAGAGATGGAAATTTCGGTGGGAACATCGAAATCGAACCTTGCACGGGCAAGGGATATTTTAAAACGTAAAGTACTGGAACTTTACGATGACGTTGAAACAAATGCGAATTATTTTGCATGATGAAGGAAGAATTAAACAATACGGATAAAATTTTCCGGGAAAAACTCAAAGGTTTCTCGGAAGAACCGCCTGCCTTTGTTTGGGACAATATTCAGGCAAATTTGTCCGGGCAACAGCGCAGAAAGCGGATGGTCTGGTACAGTTGGTCGGCGGTGGCTGCCCTTTTGGTGCTCGCCTTTGTTGCCGGCTGGTATTTTAACGAATCGACTGAAAAGCAGTTTCCCCGGGTGGCTGAAACCGAAAAGGTTCAACCGGAAGAAAACCGGCAAGTCCGGGAACTGGCTGCTTCGGATGCCGGGCATGAAAAGGTTGATGTTCAACGAAGCTCTCAAACGGGTGACTCCGACCGGTTGCCGGCCGGTGTAACTGAAAAGGAAACAGCGCCTCAAAAACCTGAAGAAAACATATTGGGTTCAGAAACAATTGAAGAAAACAGAATGCTGGCCCTTGCAAATTTGGATTTTATAAAACCCATTGAATCCGATGAAATAAAACTTGTGACCGGAACAGAACAGGTTACTGTAAAAACGGAAAAAAGTCAACCGGCGCCTGCAGAAGAAGTTTTTTCGTGGGAGCAGAAGGTTATTCATGAAAACAGCCGGCAATTTTCAGCTTTTCAAAAAGACAATACCGGCTGGAAGTTCGGGCTGAATGTTTCTCCGGGCTATTCCTCCTACTCGGCAAGCCATGGTTCGGCCTATGCCAGTAACATGACCTGGGAAGCCGACGACGGAAATGCCAACCTCAGCGGAGGCATCTCTGTTCAGTATAAAACCGGAAAACGGATCAGCATTGAAAGTGGCGTTTACTATGCGCAGAACGGGCAAAAGACGGGAAGCTCGCCTCAACCGTTTGGCAATCGCGCTGAAATGGATTATACATTTGCGCCGGCCGATAAAAATTACTTTAACACGGCAGTTACGCTTTCGGAAAACCGGATGGCGATGAACAGTACCGCGGGTATTATTGAATTTGAAGGCGTACCTAAGGGTGCAGAAATAGCCGCCAACCTGGAAACTTCCGGTCGTTATTCCAATTCGCTGCTTACAAGCGGTGAACTGGCACAGGTTTTTGATTTCGTGGAAATTCCGCTCTACCTGCGGTACCTGCTCATCGACCGGAAAATGGATGTGGAACTGGTGGGCGGCGTGAATGCCGGTCTGGTGGTGGGAAACAATGCATATATCGACAATGAGTTCGGCGTGCAAAACATTGGCAAAACCCGCGATATTTCTCCGGTAAATATTTCAGGGACAGTGGGGGTTGGACTGATTTATGCGCTGGGTAAAAACCTTTCGGTGGCTGTTGAGCCACGGGTGAATTATTACCTGAACTCCATCAACCAGAATCCGGAGGTCGATTTCAGACCTTACCGGATAGGCGTTTATACCGGGTTGTATTACGAGTTTTAACCGTTGTAAATTCAATAAGCGATGCAATGAATTAAAATTCGACTATTTCACTTTGTGCGTTAAACTTTTCTCCTTTTTTTGTATCAAACGACCAAAATCGCGTAAAAGAAACCAAATTTTATGTTTTTTCACCAAAACCAAATAACTTTTCTGAATTCAATCCGACCGTTAATTTTTTATCTGCTATTACCCCTGGTGATGTTATTTTGTACCATCGGACCAGCAAAAGCTCAGGAACAGGGTGAAATAGATATAGATGGTATATTTCGCGAACAACCTTTGCAGGCTTTTATCGATTCGCTGGAAAAGAAATATAATCTGCGTTTTTTTTATAAAAAAGAATGGATTGCAGCCCATACCATTAGTAAAACCTTCAGAAGTACACCGCTCATTCAGGCGCTCAACAATATTTTTCTCGATAATGCCCTCACTTTCCGGTTTTTTCAGGACAATGGCGTGGTAATTTATCCTGAAAGTTCTGGCAACTTTTCCCGCTTTGATGAAGCCACGCAGTTTTTGATAATCGGCAATCCGCTCAATTTAGGCCGTTATAAAAGCGCCGCATTGCGCGGTCGTGTGGTAGATGGTAAAACCGACGAACCCCTGGCGGGCGCTATCATTTATCACGCCGACACCCAAACGGGAACCACGACCGATGAAAACGGAGTGTTTGAAATGGAACTGCCAACAGGCGACCACCGGCTTCAGTTTTCGTTTGTGGGTTTGCAAAACTCAAACCGGAAGATTCGGTTAATTGAAGACGGATATGAGGAATTTCAACTCTTTGAAGAATCGCACGCCATTGAAGAAGTAACCGTAATTGGCAAAGAAGCCGATTTGCCACGTTCACAAATGAGCCTGGTACAAATGTCATCGGTTGAAATTAAAAAGCTGCCGGCTTTAATGGGTGAAGTGGATATTTTAAAAGGAATGACCATGTTGCCCGGTGTTCAAACTGTTGGTGAACTGGCTTCGGGGTTCAATGTAAGAGGGGGAAATACCGACCAGAACCTGATTCTGATAAACGGCAGTCCGGTGTTCAACGCATCGCATCTTTTTGGTTTCCTTTCGCTTATTAATCCCGATGTAGTGGAAAACGTTCGCCTGTTTAAGGGCGGAATGCCGGCGAATTTTGGAGAACGGGTAGCCTCGGTGATGGAAGTGGGATTTAAAGACGGCAACACAGAGCAGATCAGGTTTTATGGTGGCATTGGTCTTGTAAACTCCAGGGTGACCCTCGACGGGCCGCTCAGCAAAAACAAAAAACTGACCGCTGTGGCCGGCGGAAGAAGTTCCTATACCAACTGGATTATGAAGAAAATTCCCGAGCTGGATTTTGCCCGGAGCGTAACTCATTTTTACGATGTATCGGGAAAAATAACTTATAAGTTTGACAAGTATAACCGGATAAGCCTGATGGGGTATGCGAGCAATGACGAATTTAATACCAGCGCAGAATCGGTAACCCAATACGGAAATATGCTGGCCAATCTGGAAGTGAATAATCAGTTGACCGAAAAACTTTTTGGCGATTTGAAAATGGCCTACAGCAATTACAGCTACCGGCTTACCGATTATGCCCGGCAAAATCCGCAGGAATCCTATTTTCTCGACAACCGGCTGCGTTATTCTTCGGCAGGTTATACCGTGCGGTGGCATCCGAACACGGTTCACAAAGCTCTTGGCGGTTTTAAACTGGTTAATTACCGTGTAAACCCGGGGAAAATTTCGCCGGTTGAAGACACAACCCGTATCGTTTCACGCGAGCTTCCGGTGGAGAATGCATTTGAAGCTGCTGTTTTTGTGGGCGACGAGGTGCAGATTACACCGCAGCTTTCAGTTTCGGCTGGTTTACGGTGGAGTTATTTCAATTACAGAAACACCGGAAACGAACCCGCGAACAATGAAACAGATGGTTTTAATCCGTTTAACAGTTTTCTTCCCGGCAAACCGGAAAAAACAGAAGAGCACGGCTACTACAGTGGTTTTGAACCACGCCTTTCCTTCCGTTACGATGCAAGCGTGAATACAACATTCAAGTGGAACTACCAGCGCGTTTACCAGTACATGTTTCAATTGAGCAACAATGCCGTTATTTCACCGGCAGAAACATGGAAATCCGCGAATAGCCGTTTGAAACCGCTTATCAGCGACCAGTTTGCTGTTGGGCTGGAAAATGGTTCGTGGCTAAGAGGCATCGATTTTTCATCCGAGGTTTATTTCAAAACCCTTCAAAATCTGGTGGAATACAAAAACGGTGCACAATTGATTATGAATGAAAATGTGGAGGATGATTTAATTCCGGCCAGCGGATTTTCGTACGGAATGGAACTAAGTGTGCGTAAAAACCTGGGCCGGCTTACCGGCTCGGCCAGCTATGTTATTTCACAAACCCGGCAAAAAACCAATGCCGAAGCCGGAGATGAAAACTTCTGGGAGGGAAAGTATTACCGGTCGCTTTACGATAAACCGCACGACTTTTCGCTTTTGGGAACTTACAACATCAGCCGCCGGTGGCGGTTTACAGCCAATTTTGTATTCATTTCAGGCCGGCCGGTTACGCTGCCCGAAATGAAATACCGCTACGCCGGCGAAACGGTGGTCTATTATTCCGACAGAAACAAATACCGCATGCCCCCTTACCACCGGCTCGATGTTTCACTGACTTTCGACGAAAACCTGCGCCGCAAACGCATGTGGAAAGGTAGCTGGACCCTTTCAGTATATAATGCCTACGGAAGGGAAAATCCCTATTCCATTTACTACCGGAAATCGGAACCGGGGATGAGCAGCAGTTTTCGGAAATATTCGCTCTATAAACTATCGGTAATTGGAATTCCGGTACCATCGTTAACCTATAATTTTACATTCTGATGCAGAAACTGATAACATTTTTTATAGTGCTTGCAGCGTTGTTTTCAGCCTGCGAATCGGTTTATGTTCCCGATCTCGAAGAGGTGGAAAAAGTATTGGTAGTGGATGCAAGATTGTTCACCGGCCATTCTGTCAATGAGATTATCCTGCAAAAATCGCAGGGTTTTAATGAAGATGAACCGTTCGAGCCCTTTCCCGATGCATTGGTTCAGCTAATCGACAGCCGGGGCGAAACGTATAGTGCCAGCCAGGTTGAACCGGGCGTTTACCGGTTAAACAATATGCTTGATTCCAGCCTTCGATACAAATTACACATTGTAGCCGGAGGGGAAACATTCGAGTCGGGTTTTGAGGAGGTTCAGAGCATTCCTGATATCGGTTTCATATACAGTGAACATGGCGAAAACTGGGTGCAAGCCGGAGGTGAAAAAGATGCGGCATCTTTCATAAAAACAACCGGGCAACAGCTGTTTGTCGATATCGACACGGATAACATGCCGCAATACTACCGGTTTTTTTCCCGGAAAATTCTTCAGTTCTTTTTCCCGTTCGATACTGTAATGTACGGGAGTACAACAACGCAATACAAGTACGGGTGGAAATCGTATTATCCAACCGAAGGATTTAATCTTGCCGCCCCTCCGGAATATTCCACCCAAAAGGATATCGTAAAACATCCGGTTGATTTTTTCAGGTACGATGCCGATGCGCTTCTCGATTCCACCCAGCGAAACTGGGGCTGGATTTATATTATGTACCAGTATGGCATTTCGGAAGCTGCATACAACTATTATAACGATTTAAACAGCCAGCTAAACGCCAGCGGAAAAATTTTCGATCCCATGTATGTGCAGGCGCGCAGTAACCTGAAATGCACTTCAGATTCGAAAAAAATTGTTTTGGGAAATTTTGAAATAACCAGTTTGCGCGAGCACCGGTATTTTGTGAGGCCCGATATTTTTACCGGGAACCATGTTATTCGAAAATTAGATATTTATCACGAGATTCCGGAGTCTGGTATTGTCCCTATATTCAGGCCCTGGTTTTGGGAACGTAAAAAATGAAAACATGAACAGAAGGTTGAAAAAACAACTATTTTTCCTGCTTTTTTCGGTTTTGGCAACGACCGGGTACCCGCAGACCGATACTACCGGTTCCCGTTTGTACCTGTTTGCCGACCGCGATTATTGTGTTTCGGGCGACACGGTTTGGTTTAAGGTTGCCGTAAAAAACGAAGAAAAACAAAAAAGCAACATTGTTCATGTGCAGTTGACCAACGCTGAAAACCGGTTAATTTCGGAAGTGATAAAAAAAAGTGAAAACGGCTGGGCCGAAGGTTTTTTGTACGTTCCCGATTCTTTGAGCTCGGGAGTCTGTTTTCTGTCGGCATTTTTGTACGAACATTCAACAATTCCCGGGTTCACACTCGTTAAAAAAACAGTGTTTGTTTATAACCGTTTTCACAAAGGGCTTACTGAACAGGAGGTTCCGTCAGAAGCTCAAAAAGTTCAGACTATTGACCTTCCCGTTTCGGTTAGGCCGGATAAAAAAGTTTACAGACCGCGCGAAAAAGTAAGCGTAATCCTCGGATTGGAAGCCATAAGCGCTGCTGAGGTTTCTCATGTTGTTGCAAGAGTTAATCTCCGGGATGAGATCGCTGCAAAAGCCGGGGGTCATTTTTACACAGAAATAGTTCCACTAAAAACTGCAGTCCGCGGTTTTAAAGAAAAGGACGGTTTTATCGTCAGCGGGAAAGTGACAGACCGTGCAACCGGCACAGCCGGCGAAAACGTGGTGGTTTTACTGTCGTTAATTAACGATCCGCAGTACCTGGATTACTGCGTTTCTGACAGTGAAGGTTCATTTCAGTTCTTTTTGAAAAATGCGGTTGGCGAGGGCGAAATTGTATTGCAGGCCGTTGCCCGACATGAAAATGAATGGAATGTCGAACCGGGCAACAATCAACTTAACGTAAAAGCGCCTGTAATTTTGAAAAAACGGCAGCTGACAAAGCAACAGTCTCAGTTTATTGACGAAATTATTGACGGTGCTTTTTTTGAAAAATTATTTGCCGAATCCTATTCCGTGAAGTCGCTTGAGTTTTCCATGCCGCGGCGGTTCGAAATGCCGGTTTACGGATATCCCTACAAACGGGTAGTTCCGGGAGAATTTTTTGATCTCCAGGATTTTCGGCAAATTTCGAGAGAACTTTTGCCCGGCGTGCAATACCGTGTAAGAGGTGATAAAACAACGCTCCGGTTAGTCGATATAAACAATAAGGTATATTTAAAAAACGAACCGTTTATACTGGTAAATGGTATCCCTGTTTTTAATAACAGGTATCTTTCTCCACTGGGTTCAACCGACATCGATCATATTGAATACGTGCTGGAAGACCGCCTTTTTGGCGATTTGCGGTTTAACGGAGTGCTGGCTGTGTATTTAAAAGACGAATCCAATACCTGGCTTTCCCGGCATCCCCGTTTTTCCCGGTTTTCCATTCCTTTTTTGCAGCCCGGCAGAAATCCTTCCGGGTTGAAAAGAAAGTCGGAGGCCGGCAATTTGCCTGATTTGCGCACAGTTTATTTCTGGCAGCTGATGCAACCCGGAGAACCAAAACAAATTGAGTTTTTCCTTTCGGACAGGAAAGGACTTGTTGAAATTTCGGTGGAAGGGGTGACAAAAAACGGAGAAGTATTTAAAATTTCTGAAACGATTGAAGTGAAATGAAACCAACACGATTAATTAAAATACTTTCTGTTTTGCCTGCAGTATTGCTGACTCTTTCAGGATGGGCGCAGCATTCGGTTTTTAACTGGAATCTGCTGGGCACGAACAGTAACCGGCTGGAAGGAAAACTTACCGGTACCATTTATTATATCCCCCCGCTGGATTCAAAACAACATTTTTATTACGACGGTTGGCAGCAGGGAACTGTTGTGCTGGAAGACGGCGACATTTTTTCAGGGTTGCAGCTGAATTACCTTTCCAAAGGAGACGAACTTGTGGTTTACAATCCAAACCTGCGTCAGTTGTTTCTTACCGATAAGGAGAAAGTAAAAAGTTTTACGGTGCATTTTGCGCAAACCGAACACAAGTTTGTGAAACTGTATCTTGAAGGTTTTTGGGGCGGCAATCGTTACTTTCGGGTTTTGTATAGCGGAACCAAACAGTTATTGGCGTATCATTATGTGTTTGAGGAAAAAACACGTATGTACACAGATGAGCATGGAAACCGGAGAGGTGTCAGGCTGGTGCCAAAAACAATTTATTATATCTATTCGCCGGATTCGGGATTCAAAATTTTGAAAAAAAAACGGAGTTCATTTGTTCGTCTTTTTCCCGAAGAAAAAAGAGAAGTCCGGCGAATCTTCCGGAGAAACAATCTTCGTAACTTTAATGAAACTGAAATGATTGAGGCCTTTAAACTGTTGGATGAGGCCGGTTTTTTCAACAGACTTTAACGGACAATTCTCCCAAAAAACACCGAATTCATAAACAATTTGTTCGTTCCCAGCCAGGTTCCGCGAAACGCCATATTTTCGTGGTAACTGATTACTTTTCCCCTGCCAACCGATTGCACCGAAACCACCGGAGCATTTTTCAGCCGTTCCAGATTTTTTTCTGAAACGAAACCGCTCAGGAATGGCTCATTTGAAAATATAACCGGCTCGGAATATTTTGTTTTTAACGATTCTGCTATGGAATTCCCGGATTTAAACACCGGAAGCTCTTTCTGCAAATAGCCAAAGCAAAGCGGGTGGGTAATGTCCGCTTCGGTTTTGAAAATAGCGCCGGCAATAGTGTTCAGGCTGTATTCCTTACTGCGATCGGCATAATCCAGTTGCAACGTGGTGTCGGGTTCGATTCCTTTTTTGTACTGCGTTTTTCCCATGTTGTTGCGTGATGCCCACAAAGCCGCATTTTTCAAGGTGATTAATGTCCCGCCTTCTTCCGTCCAGCGCTTTACTTTTTCCACAACTTCATTGCTTAAACCGCGGTAGGAGCCGGGCGGCAGAATGAGGGCGTTGTACCGGTTTAACCCGATGTTTGCCAGATTGTCGCTGTCGGCCAGCGTAACAGGAATTTTGTACTGCTGGTCGAACAAATGCCAGATTTCCCCGGCGTCGCGGCTGCTGACACTCCCGCCAACCAGCATCAGTACTTCCGGTTTTTCAAGCGAAACAAAACTGCCGCTGCCGATGTGAATTCCTTTGGAAGCAAGTCCTGTTTTCAACCCATAAAAATTGATGCCGCTTTGTTTCGCAACCGAAGCAACCAGGGTGAAAATTTCCACTTCGTTCAGATCTTGTCCCACTGCCGGGATCAAAATCGTTCCGTAGGTGAATTCCTCCTCTTTTCCGTCAACAATAAACGTAAATTTATCGGTGGCAACTTTTGTCATCAGTCCTTCGTTTTGCAATTGGAAAAGGGCTTCCGGTGCAGCATATTCGTTCCATCTGAATAAATAACCCAGACTGCTTTTCCCGCCAAACACTTTACCTTCCGGTATTTTCGGTTCAGCCTGATTTTCTGAAATCTGAACGTTTCGCAGCGAAGTTAGCGGGGCAAACGGCAGGTTAAATGCATAGGGAAAAGTCCAGGTGGAAACATCGTAAAACGTGCTGTCGGCAAATTCAGTGTTAGTTTCAAACATACTTTTTATCAGTCGGTATTGCGGTTGTTTTTGGGGAACCACAAAACTGCTTCCGGGTTTGAATGTTTTGCCGTCAACTGTTGTTTCCTGTTCGTTCCGGTAAACCCGAATCTGGTGTTGTTTGAGTAAATCCACCAACTTCAGGGTGGTTTGCCGGTTGTTTTCATCGCCGAAAATATATGCTTTTACAGCATCGTTATCGGCCATTTCCAGCGCCTCCCGGTAAAAATTTTTCTGAAACTGCAGCAATTCATCTTTTAGATTTATGGCGGCTTCCAACGTAGAAAGTGTAACGGTAAACTGGTTTTTAATGCCGAAAGCCAGTGTTTTTATACCGTTGGAAGTTTCGCGGATTCTTCCCCTGAACCCGGCCTGCTCGAACAAAATGCCCACGCTGGCATTCACATCGGGGTACGACGATCCTTTTCCAAAGTAATAATCGTCGAACTGCTCTTCCATGTAATAATGCGAACCTATTTCATCCAGGAATTCGGAATGGTATTGGGCGATTTCGTATGTGAGCCGGTAATTTTCTTGGGGGGTGAGCGGGTTGTTGCGGCTGGGCACACCGGGTTGAAAAAAGAAGGTGGAATTGGCGCCCATTTCGTGGTGGTCGGTAACAATGTTGGGTTTCCATTGGTGAAACGCAGCCACCCGTCCGCGGCTCTCGGGATGCACTAACAACAGCCAGTCGCGGTTCAAATCGAACCAGTAGTGGTTGGTCCGTCCACCGGGCCACACTTCGCGAAACTGGCGGGAGTCGGGACTGGTAACATCGGTAACGCTTTGGTGCATGTTGGCCCAGGTACTGTGGCGCACAAATCCGTCGGGGTTCAGACACGGGTCAACCAAAATAATGGTGTTGTCCAGCAACCGGTCGATTTTTTCGCCTTGTGCAGCGGCCAGGTAATAAGCCGTGAGGACTGACGAGTTGGTGGTGCTCGATTCGTTTCCGTGGACACCGTATCCAAGATTCACCACCAGCGGAACATCTTCCAAATGAATATTTTCTTCGGGGCGGGAAAAGTTAAAATGCAGTTCTTTCAGTTCATCCAGCTTGTTTTGGTTTTGTTCCGAAGTAAAAATGAGGTGAACCAGCGGCCGGTTTTCGTACGACCTGGCATATTGGCGAATGACGGCTCTTTCAGAAACCCGGGCGATCTCGTTCATGTAATTCAACACCTGGTCGTGAGTGAGGTGCCACTCGCCCAACTGCTGGTTAAAATATTCTTCGGGTGTGGGTACGTTTTTACTGTATGTAACATCTTCCGGCAGAAAAAAACTCAGCGGTTCTTGTGCATTTACACTGAAAATAAAGAGAATACTAACAAAAAAGGCAACTGTAAAAAATTTCATATCGGTACTAAAAAAAATGATTGAACAGAACGTTTCAAAAAAGTTTCCCGAATATTGGAAAAATATTTCTTTTCACGCAACCATTCAGTCAGCTTTTACATCTTGTTTTTAAAAATCCGACAAAATGAAACGAGCATGGCAAAATTTTGCTTTTCGTATTAATAAATTTAAAGCGAGTTCTCCTGGAGGGATTCCTGCGGAGCATCGAATACCTTAAAATCTTAACACTATAATGAAATGAAAAAATTGTGTCTGTTTACTATGGCTTTGCTGTTAGCTTATTTTTCCTTTGCTCAAAGCGAAAAAGGGCATGTTTACCTCAAAAACGGAACCATCCTGAAAGGGAAGTACCACTACACCGATGCCGGCAAATTACGTGTTGAATCTGCCGGGAACATTTGGGTTTTCGATGCGGCTGAAATCGACAGTGTGGCCGGCCGGCGCGCCTCACGAGTGGCCCAAATGGAAAAGCTTCCGCAGTACTCCCGTATTTTTTACCGTACAGAGGTGGGTGTTTTGGCCGGAAATTCACAAAACAGCCAGTCGGCCCCGCTAAGTTTTTCCGGAACGGTAAATTACCTGATTACACCGCAGTTTTCTGCAGGAGCGGGATTTGGCGCCGAGTTTCTGAAAGAATCGTACCTGCCGGCTTTTTTGAATGCCGAATACAAATTGCGGAATTCGTGGTCGGCACCTTACTTTTTTCTGAAAGCCGGTTACCAGGTTCCGTTGGAAGATTCGCGTGAAATTTACTACGACGTGCAGCCTTACTGGAGTAGCAGCATCTGGCCTGGCCCCGCACCCGTTCACAGTTACGGAAAACTCGATCCCAAAGGCGGAGTTCTGATAAATCCGGGAATTGGGTATTCGCATTTGTTTTCTCCCGGTTTTGGGATGTCGCTGGGGTTTGGCTACCAGTTTCACCGGCTCCATTACAAGGGGGAAAAAGATTATGGTCTCAATATCGACTATAACCGCCTCACTGTTAAACTGGGTTTTATTTTCAACTAAACAATCTACATCATGAAAACAATCAGAAATATTTTTGCATTTATCATTTTGATGGCCGTTTCCAACGCCTGCATGGACGAATATACCGAAGTATTTACTGCCAATTCTCCAGTTTATATGAGTTATGAAGATTTACGCGAAGCCGTAAAATTTAACGTGGCACGTCAACTTGAAAATCCGGGAAAAATTTATTTTAAGGACGGCTACATTTTTATTAACGAAGAACTGAAAGGAATTCACATCATTGATAACCGCAACCCGGAAAATCCTGAAAATATCGGTTTTATTGAAGTTCCCGGAAATGCAGACATTGCCATAAAAAACAACACACTGTATGCCGATAGTTACGTCGATTTGGTAGCCATCGACATCTCAGATGTAAATAATCCGGAAGAAGTGAGCCGGGTGGAAGATGTGTTTCCTTACACCACACCGCCTTACAACGAAGATTACCGCGTAGCCAAAGTGGACGAGGAGAAAGGTGTGGTTATCGACTGGGAAATAAAAAAGGTACGTCAGGAAATGGAATACCATTACTACCCGGTTTATTACCGTTTTTCCAACGCCGAGTATGCCCTGAGTGACGGCGGTTTTAGCGGTGGCGCAGCACAGAATGGCAGCACGTTTGGCATTGGCGGAAGTATGGCGCGGTTCGGGTTGTACAGCGACTATTTGTACGCTGTGGACCATTCTACCCTGTACATGTTCGATGTAAACGACGATGAAAACCCGCACAGCATCGGAAAACAAAATGTGGGCTGGGATGTGGAAACCATGTTTATTTACGACGGACACATGTTTTTCGGAACGCAGTCGGGAATGCGGATTTACAACCTCGATGTGGCCACTGTGCCGGAGTATGTTGGCCAGTTCTGGCATGTTACCAGTTGCGACCCGGTGGTGGTTTCCGATGGTTACGCTTATGTGACACTGCGCGGCGGAAACCAGTGCGGCAGCAATGTAAACCGGCTGGACGTGCTGCAACTCTCAGCCGATTATAAAAATACCACGCTGTTGCAGTCGTATCCGTTGAACGGGCCTTACGGACTTGGAATTGACGGCGATATTTTGTTTGTGTGCGACGGCGATGCCGGCTTGAAAGTGTACGATGTTACCGACAAACAGCACATCGATGACCACATGATTGCCCGCTTTTCCAACATCAACACCTATGATGTGATTCCGGTGAACGGCTACCTGTTTATGATTGGCGACGATGGTTTTTACCAGTATGATTATTCCGATTTAAACGACATCCGGCAGGTAAGTTTTATCCCGGTGAAGGAAAACAATTAAAAAATGTGCAGTTTAGTCATGCCATCACGCAACCATCCAATCTTCATTTGCGTCTAAACCGCAATTGCCTGCACAGAAAAGTTAAAATTTAAAGGTAAACCCACGTGAACAAGTACTTGAAATATGTGATGATCATGGCTGTTCTTGTTGTTTCAGCCTGTCAGAAAGAATCCGGCAACGACGATTTTTTCCTTGTGGAGGTGGTCGGCAAAGGAGAGGATTGCGCCGGAACGTACCTGATTAAATTTCAGGAAAAAGATGTTGAAAAGGTGAAAGCATACCTTAAAAATACCGACGTGTATTTTCCGGTTTTTTATGCCGGCAACTTGCCGGAAAAATTTAAAGTGGCCGGCAGTATCTTAAAAGTAAAACTGCAGGAAAACAATTCGGGTGAAGTTCATTTCTGCAGATTAGCCGATACGGTTTCCGGGCATGTGTATATCGAATCGGCTGAAACAGTTAGTCTGGCACTGCCATGGATGTTTTTTTAATGGTTTTTCGGAATGAAACACTATCCGTTTTATCTTCCTTTTTTCCAAAAAATGAACGGTTTCAAAAAACCAGGCTTGGTTTCGGTCAAAACCAAGCGTAGTTTCGATCAAAACCTAACGTGGTTTCAGGTAAAACCAAGCGTGGTTTCGGGCCAAACCTAACGTGGTTTTGGTCAAAACCTAACGTGGTTTTTAAAACGACCACCGGATGGAATTAAATTTCCCCAAAATCATTTCAATTTAAATATACATTCTTGGTCCGCGTATGTTTTTCGTTTT
>CAZXHP010000048.1:0-21330 GCA_964639655.1 uncultured Mariniphaga sp. | reverse complement strand
TGTCGATGTATTTCTCCCCGTCGAACAAGCATCTTGCATCCCGATCTTCCAGCATCCTCACAACCCTCTCCGCCGTGTCACGCATGTCGTCCGCCATGAAGATCAAGGCCACCACCGTTCCGCCCTTTCGATGCTCCCTCTCGATCAGCAGGTCGTTGCGGTTTGCCGATTGACGTATGATGTAGCTCATGCCGATACCTCCTTATTCATTTTTTTGTCTGTTTCAATTGGTAATACTATTTTTCGTTCTGGATCGCATCCCCATCTGTACCAACGTAAAGATTGAATCCGTTGCATAAAATTATTTCCATTATGCTTGTTTTCATTATAAAAAGGCAATAAAATCCTCCTCACTTGATAGAATGTGCTATACACTATTATACAACACCGTTTTTACTTATTAACGACTGTTTTTCGAGGAAATTGTATTTTATTTGTCAGGATAGTAGACAAAACTGAATTGTGGGTATATAATACATTCAGAATAAGGTAAGGAGGTGAATGAGATAGAAAACATTAGTACCAACGAGTTTGTAGGGCAAGTACAGCGGATAAAAGCCATGGCTGAACTCGCTACAAGAATGAATGTCGGTGCGAGAATGGGGATGCAGTATGAAGGACAACGCGATATTGCAAAAGCCTTAGGGTACCCACAAACAATTCGATACAACGACCTCCTTGCTGCCTATACTCGTCAGGATATGGCTAAAGCCATTATCGACCGTCCTGTAAAATCTACATGGCGAGGAGATTTCAAGCTAGTAGAAACACATAGGGACGATGATACGCAACTCGAAACAGCTTGGTCTACATTATATAGAAAGCTACACATAAAGCAGAATTTTCTTAGGGTAGACAAATTAGCGTGCCTAGGCAATTATGCCCTTCTTTTTCTCGGTTTCAATGATGTGAACAGCACAGAGGATTTGGTCCTGCCTGTACGCACAGGAGTAGGACGCGAACTGTTGTATTTAAAACCATTCGGACAGAATGTCATTCAGATCAAAGAGTGGGAAGACGATACAAGTTCTCCCGAGTATGGGATGCCCCTTATCTATGAAGTAGATATTGGAGAAGTGTCTTCCAAGAAAAGCCGAACTGTCAGTATCCATCGGTCCAGAATAGTTCATGTAGCTTTCGACCTACTTGAATCAGAGTATGAAGGGGCACCTGTTCTGGAAGTCGTGTTCAATCGTTTGAAAGACCTTGAGAAGTTGGTAGGCGGATCTGCTGAAATGTTCTGGAGAGGTGCGAGACCAGGATATGCAGGTAAACTCGATCCAGAATATATGCTTACGAAGGATACAGAAGAGGGACTAAAACGCCAGCTGGATGAGTTTGAAAACAATCTGCGAAGGATTCTTATGCTCGAAGGTGTTACACTTGATAGCCTTGAGCCGCAGGTTGTGGACCCGTCTATGCACGTAGATATCCAGATTCAGATGATTTCAGCCATAACTGGTATTCCCAAACGTATTCTTACAGGAAGTGAGCGAGGTGATCTTGCTTCTACGCAAGACAAAGATAACTGGCTCGACCTTATTCAAATGCGACGGGAAGAGTACGCAGAACCAAAGATCATTCGAGCAACCATTGACCGTTGTATCGAGTTTGGGGTGCTTCCTAAGCCTGAAAAGGAAACATACAAAATAAAATGGCAGGATCTATATGCACCGTCGGTCAAGGATCAAGCGGACATTGGGCAGATACGTTCGCTTGCCTTGAAACATTACACGTACAATCCTGAAGCAGAGCAGTTTATCCCGTTTGAAGCGTTCCTTACATTCTTCCTTGGTTTGGAAGATGAGGAAGTGGAGTATATCAAAAAGCTCCAGCAAACAAGTGAAAGGATATTGACGCCTGAATTAAAGGAACTTGCGAATGAAAATACACCAACACGGAGAGAACGCCCTCCGCGAAAAGGAACACCTCGAGAGGATGAAGAACTAGAAAAGTGAGCAGGCTATTAGGGCAGACTAGGGAAATAACTACACTTACTTATAATGGGCAGGTTTATTTGCCCTAGTCTGCCCCTCCTGCTCCAGCTATTCTTCATTCTCCTGATAATATAGATTGCAAAGGAGGTGGTGATTAAACAATGACAACCGCAGTAATCAGTATGTATCAGGTGCAGGCAAATAATTATGAACCTCGTATGGAAACGTACATGGGAAGAAAGCATTTGATTGTTCCAGTTGTGATGATGGTAGAAGGTGTGCATTGTGGCAGTGCTGGCCCTTTATTCCATTCAATAGAAGAATTAGGCAAGTATCCTGCTTCTTGGAATGGGATACCTGTTTCTATTCAGCATCCTGAGCAAGACGGGCAGTATATTTCTGCCAATAGTCCTGAAGTTCTTGAACGGCAGACTGTGGGACAGGTGTTTAACACGTTTGTCGATGGGAACAAGCTGAAAGCGGAGTGCTGGATTGATATTGAACGTATTACCGCTATCAGCCCTGAAGCATACTCGTATCTCCAGAATAAACGACCGTTAGAGGTGAGTATCGGCGTGTTTTCTGACGATGTTCCGCAAGAAGGCGATTGGAATGGAGAGCATTATGTTGCCATCGCTACTAATCATCGTCCAGATCATCTTGCTCTTCTTCCTGGAGGTAGGGGTGCGTGCTCTTGGTCCGATGGAGCAGGTATCAGAGCCAATTCTATGAAGAAAGGAGGAGAGTCGGTGGATATTCCTGCAACGATAAAGGATCTTGTGTGTAAAGGATATGGTGTTCTATCGTATCAGAACAACGAAGGTTTCCGTTCCATCATGTCGCAGATACAGGATATGCTCAATGGATACGATACGGATCTAAAACTGCATTATCTGTCGGAAGTGTACGAGGATTTTTTCGTATATGAGATCAATTCTCGTATCAACCCAGAAACCTATATCACATCCGTAAAGTATTACAAACGTCCGTATTCTGTCAATGAAGATGGCAAAGTTGTTTTTGGTGACACAACTACGGAAGTGATGCGCAAAATTGTGTATGATGAGGTTAAAACTAATTCCAAGTACCGAAGAAAGGATGATGTGAAAGTGGACAAAGCAAAAATGGATATTCTGGTCCAGAGCGGAGTGTTTTCCGAAGCTGACCAGGAGTGGCTTACGGGACTCGATGCCGAGCGCCTTGATAAGCTGGTTACTGCTTGCACTAAGAAAGTGGAAACTCCGCAGGCGAATGAGGCGAAAGTGGATATTCCCACAGTCATTCAGGCACTGGCTGAACAGTTTAAGACTCCTGAACAGTATATCCAGCTGATGCCGGAAGAAATGCGTGATCAGATGGAATCGGGACTGAAACTGCACAGGGAACAGCGTCAGGCAGTCATTGACAAGATCAAGGCGTTCAATGTATTTTCGGAAGAAGAGCTTCAGAAAAAATCTATGGATGAACTGAACAAGATTTCTAAGCTGATTCCTGCGCCTAGGGATTATTCGCTTGCCGGAGCCAAATCCGTCAATACGAATACGGAAACTGAGGAAGTTCTGCTTCCTATCGGGCTGAAAGCCTAATCAAAAGGAGGGTAAAAGAATATGGCGTACAATACCATCAAAGTTAAGAAGTATTCGGATGTTATTGAGGAGAAAGTTGCCAGTGCGGCAATCACTCCGGGTATGCTTCTCATTATTGAGAGCACAGGCAAGGTTAAAGCGCATGATCAGGCGGATAAGGACGTATTTCCTATTTTCGCACTTGAGGACGAACTTCAGGGCAAAGGGATTGATGATGCGTATGCGGCGAATGACCCTGTCCAGTGCTGGATTCCCTATCGCGGAGATATAGTCAATGCTATTCTCGCTGACGGAGAGAATGTTGCTATTGGGGATCCTCTTACCAGCGATGGTCATGGCAGGCTGAAGAAGCATGTTACCGATACTGGTTCTAGCGCCGCGCCTTGGACTGTCTATCCTGAGCAGATTGTTGGATATGCCGCCGAAGCACTTGACCTGTCTGGTTCTAGCGGAACTGAAGTTTCTGGCCCTCTTGGCTATCACAAGCGCCTGCTCGTCAGGATTGCGTAATCACAAACATAAGGAGGAGTGCTGAATATGGAACCCAATGTCTATATGGATTTTCTTGCTAACGGAGCGGCTCAGGGAGAAGTTGCCCAGAACATTCAGGTGAATGGCCGGCTTGACCCTGCTATGCTTCGTCCGTATATTGGAAGGGATGGAGCATCCTACATCACCGTCTGCAAACACGGTGCTGACCCCAAGGATCCTAAGAGTTATCAGTCTATCCGCGTGAATTCTGGCGCAACTCTTCGCAGAGAAGAGTGGCAGTATCTGGATGAGGCTGTTCTCAATGTTTCTCGGTATCGTCTTGGCGGTATTGCTGACCTTGAAGCAAACGGACTTGTTTACAACCTCAACAATGCTATGGGAACCACCGTTCTTGAGTACCATGATGTATCTGATGCTTTCGAGGCAGAACTTACGATGGATGGAGTTACTAGGAGCAAGGGAGACCGCGTGAATTTCGGCGCAAAGTACCTGCCCATTCCTATCATTCATGTGGACTACGAGATCAATGCTCGTGTTCTTGCCGCTTCTCGTAGCCTTGGTAACGCGCTCGATACTACCCAGGCGGAAGTTGCCGCTCGTAAGGTTATGGAGAAGATAGAGAAAATGATGTTCACCGGTGAAACCTATTCGTTCGGTGGTGGAACAATCTATTCTCTTGTCAATCATCCTCATCGTAATCCTGTTACTCTCACGGTGAATTGGGATGATAATACGTCTACCTCTTCTGGTGATCCTGTCATTACAGGTGCAAAGATCATTCAGGATGTTCTTGCTATGAAGCAGGCAAGCATTGATGCTTACCACTATGGTCCCTGGATGCTCTACATTCCGACTGCATACGAAACAGTCCTTGACTCGGATTATGATAAGACTACTCCTGGCACTACGATTCGGGAGAGGATCATGAAGATCGAAGGTATCAAAGGAATCAAGGTTATTGATGTGCTTGCTGCCAACAACGTGCTCCTTGTGCAGATGACTCCTGATGTGGTCCGTCTTGTGAAGGGCATGGCTATTCAGAACGTGGAATGGCAGACTGAGGGACGCTTCATCAATAAGTACAAAGTTATGACGATCCAGGTTCCTCAGGTTCGTTCTGACTACAACCAGAAGAGCGGCATCGTTCATCTCGCTCCTGCACCCTAAAGGTTAATATCGGGCTAATCACGCCTATATAAAGGAGGCATGTAAAAATGGTTGAAAGTAAGGCAGTAAAGAAAAAGGTAGTAAAGAAAAAGGTTGTTGAAAAGAAAGAACCTGAAATTACTACTTCCAAAACTGAGGTGATTACTCCTCAGATTGTTGTTACCCCTCCGGGAATGTGTACATGGAGGAAAAAGGAAGGTGCTACATTCAGGCTTAGTAATGGTAAGAAAGTAAAGCCGAATGAAGTATTCAAGGCGTATCCTCGTGAAATTCCGCCTGCATTTCGTGACCTGTTTGAATTGCTTGAAGGTGACGAGAATGCTGTGGAACGAGTGATTACCGCTCCTTCTAAGTTTGCTATTGGTGAACGTGAAGACGGTATGTTTGATGTAGTTGATCCTGATGGTAAGTGTATCAATGATGTTCCGCTCGGTAAAGAGGACGCCGAAAAACTGTTGTTAGCACTCTCTACCTGATACAATGCGGGCGTGGAATACTCCGAGGATATGGGATAAAGGTGAATGTTGGATAATAGGAGGAGGTCCTTCTATCACACAACAATTTCATATTCCAGAGAATGTAATTGAAGCGGTTAGAGCGAAAAGATTG
Source organism: uncultured Mariniphaga sp. (assembly GCA_964639655.1). GTDB lineage: Bacteria > Bacteroidota > Bacteroidia > Bacteroidales > Prolixibacteraceae > Mariniphaga. Next base: position 15,539 of record CAZXHP010000048.1, on the reverse strand, counting down.
CCGCTTTCTGCATATTCTCCGTATATGGAAAGCATTCATTCTAAGCATATCATCGGAGTAAATATGGCATTCCAGCTAGGAAATTGGGTTGATTTTTGTTTCTTCGGAGACGATGGTTGGTTTCGGGACCATAGAAAAGAATTAGCCCAATTTACTGGTGTAAGGGTATCTTGCGCACCGATGTTCAGTAAAAATACGTACCATGCAGATAATGGGGAACGTATTAAGTACCTAGCGCAGGATCCTAAAAAATCACATGGTATTAGCGAAGTTCCGTACACTGTGTGCTGGAATGCAAATAGCGGAGCGGCAGCAATCAGCCTAGCTTCTCATCTAGGTGCTAAAAAGATTGTTCTGTTAGGATTTGATATGCAGTTAGATCCTAATGGAAATAGTCATTGGCATAAAGAGTATCAAATGAATCCAGCAAAACGATCCGTGTTTCCTCGACACCTTAGGGGATTTCCAATTATCGCCGCGGATGCTAAACGGATGGGCATCGAAATACTAAATGCCTCACCTGAAAGCGCAATAGACGATTTTCCTAAAATGACAGTGGAGGCGATATTGAATGGTTCTCCATAAAAACAATATCGCGGTTATAGGACATGGTCCTAGCACTCGCGGAAGGAAACTAGGCAGTTTCATTAACCTTTGTGATACGGTCATTCGCATGATTGAATGTGATTGGCAGGATGAAGAGGACTATGGTAGTAAATATACGATCGGTGTATATGCTACTGGTGGGTCTGATTATTATACAAAGGTGATTAACCGACGACCTTCTCTTTGTTGGTGGGCGTATGTTGCGTCGGGTGCACGTCCTTCTACGGCGATGAATGATGACACAGTCGATGCTCCAGGTGTTGCGGGTCGTCCGATACGGTGGTTACGAAGAACCGTATGGGATTGGATTGGCGAGAATAAGAAATTCTCTAGAGGTACTGCTGCCGCGATTGCGTCTATGGCGATCCTAAAACCCACTACAGTTTATTTAGTTGGGTTTGATGATGTTGCAAGGGGTGGAATGCTGAAAGGAGCATATCATCCTCCTGAGTTGCAACAGTACCTCAAAGAACAAGGAAAGACACTTGCCAGAAGCGAAACAGACCATGATTGGTTGAACGAAGGATCGGTGCTCCAACGTGCCGCAGACTATTACGGAGTTGAGGTGAATTTTCTATGAAGACAATATCAGAGGAATATATTCGCCTTAATTCTGAGGTACACAACCAGCGGAGAGGGTACGGTAATTCAGCTAATCGGTTTGCTAAGGATATTGGGCTTGTTTTGCATCAGTTCCATACTATGTCTTTTCTGGATTACGGATGTGGGAAAGAATCTTTGATTCGTTGTTTACGTAATGATTACCCATATCTTGCCCAGAGAGCAAAGTATGGTGCATACGATCCAGCTATACCGCATCGGTCCGTTAAGCCGGAAGAGCAGTATGATATGGTTGTTTCCACAGATGTTCTTGAACACATTGAACCTGAATATCTGTCAGCCGTGCTGGAAGAGATTAAAGGATATGCTAAAAAAGGCGTCTATCTGAATATCTGTATGAGGCCGTCGGGAGATATTCTACCTGATGGTCGAAATGCCCATCTGATCGTTAAAGATGCTCCGTGGTGGCGTGAAACATTATCCAAAGCGTTTGAAGGATGGGTACTGGAAGAACGGGATGTACTTGACTCTTGGCGCAATTATACAGCAGTATTGACTCCGCCTAAGATTCAAAAGCCATTGAATATCGTCTGTTTTTACTGGAAAGGTACGAGTAGTCGGTACCCAGGATGGGACGATGTGGATTTGGCAAAGATTTATGTCAACAATCTGTATAATGGCGTCCGTCGAAATTTGAACAAGGATTACAAGTTCATCTTGTTTTCCAATGATATTGAAGATGGGCTGGATCCTAATGTTGATATCCGTAAGTTTCAACCAGTTTCTTGGACAGGGTGCAATCCTAAGTTGTATGTGCATAGCCCAGATGCAGGATTAGAGGGAAGGGTGCTTACGTTTGATCTGGATACTATCATCGTAGGAGACCTTACTAATTTTGCAGAATACGATGGGGCTTTCACTACACGGATGGAACCTGACCGAAGAAGGGTTACAGCAGGAGACTTGCTAGGATTTGAAGCAGGTGAAACGTACCAGTTATGGGAGAATTATAAGAACATCTCCAAGTATGCTGAAAAGTATCAAGGAAATGAACGGGAGATTTACAAACTCCTTTGGAAGCATCTGTTGTATTGGCAAGAAGAAATACCTGGGCAGTTAGTTTCTTATAAGTGGGACGTGCGCCCTAATCAGAACAGATTGCCTAAAAATGCTCGTATTGTAAGTGCGCATGGTAAACCGCGTCCGCATGAAATTAATGCAGAATGGATAAAACCTTGTTGGTGGGGAAAATGAAACATTATGTGGAATCCCCTATTATCGTAACAGGTTGCCCAAGAAGCGGAACAAGTATTGTTTCGGGGATGCTTGCGTTGTGTGGTGCGTTTGTAGGAACAGCTCCTCAACCTACGAAACATGAAACAAGAGGCATGGGAGAGAATCGAATTATTTACGAGGATGTTGTAAAACCGTTTCTTCAAGTTTTACGAGTAGATCCATCAGGACAATGGCCTTTAGCGAATCCTGACTATATGATGATTCCGATTGATTGGGACGCTATGATTTCTGACGCCTTGCATAAGGATGGCTATATGGGAGGCAAATGGCTATATAAGAGTAACATAGCGGCTCTTATGTGGAAAGTGTGGTCCTACGCCTATCCTAACGCCAAATGGGTCCTAGTACGTAGACGAACAGGAGATATAGTTTCGTCATGTTTGCAGACCTCGTATATGAAGGCATTTAAGAATCCTACGTATCGTGCTGAAATAGGGGCGGATACGGAATCAGATGCGTGGGTGTATTGGGTGCGAAAATATGAGGAAGCCTTTGTAGGGATGTTGACTGCGGGAGTTAATTGCAAAGTAGTCTGGCCAGAAAGATTCATTCGCAACGATTACCAACAGTTGTATGAAGTTATTGAATGGGTAGGGCTTGAATGGAAATCTTCTGTAGCAGATTATCTAGACCCAAAGCTATGGAAGAATGAACGGAAGGAGGAGTGCTGATGGCTAGAGTAACTCCAGCGGAAGTAAAATTGATCCTTCCTGATTCTGAACTGACAGATCCTGTTCTTACTGCATTTATCACCAGTGCGAATAATCTGGTAAATGCAGTGCTTACGGATTACTTGACGGAGCCGTTGCTTACCGAAGTAGAAAAATGGTTGACTGCTCATATGATTTCCTCTACAGTTGAGAGAATGGCAACTAGAGAAGGAGCAGGTGGAGCGGAAATTTACTATACAGGTAAGTACGGACAGAATCTAACATCCACACCATACGGCCAGATGGTGCTGTCGTTAGATCCATCAGGAAGGATGGCAGCTCTCGGTGGCAAGACTGTCACCATGATTGCCATTAAGAATTTTGATTGATGGCTAGCGGGCTTATCAAGTTCATAAAAAAAGTGTGTGTTCAGTCTGCCGTCTATTGGGGTGCTCCAAAGCCTGATGGATTTGGCGGAATGACATACAGCACTCCCGCAGAAATAAAATGCCGTTGGACGGATAAAGTGCAAGTAATCAAATGGCAAAGCGCATACGTACCGACAAGTAATGAATTTATTTCTTATGCGGAAATCCTGTTGTATGATGATGTGGAGCTTCAAGGAGTGTTGTGGCTAGGTGCGCTTGATTCATTGACTACGGCGCAAAAAACCGATCCACTTTCTATTCCAGGTGCACGGGAGATAAAGACGTTTGAACGGATTCCTTTGTTTAAATCATCTACGGAATTCGTAAAGAAGGTGTATCTGTAATGGCGTATGTTGCGTGGCAAGGATTACCCGCGGTAGTACATAACTTGAATGCACAGATAATGAAAATTCAGGGACGAACACTACTTGGATTGATACGTGGCGCGGCGATTATCAAAGCAACAATGGATTCTACGCCACCCACTATTCCAGTAGATACAGGAAATATGCGTCATAGTTGGTTCATCGTTACAAACAATGGAGGGATCCGTGCTGGGCGTAATCTCAATTTTGTGCCAGGTCCGTATAATGATCGAGATGTAGGAAGGCTGAATACGGACCATTCAAAGGCAATAGCAGAAGCAGTTTCTATGATTAAAGGCAAAGAACCGGCGGTAGCATTAGGATTTTCAGCGTATTATTCTCAGTGGGTACATGAAAACGTAGGCGCACATTTTACAAAACCGGGTTCTGGTGCTAAGTTTTTTGAAGCAGGAATAAAAAATAGTACCAGACGGGTACTGATGGTGATACAATCGGAGGCGAAAATACGATGAATGCTCCTTCTATTGATGTAAAAGACATTCTGACGTATGTGGAACCTTCGGATTCTTCCAGTGGAGCAGATCCAGTCAATGAGTTCGGATTAGTTTTTGGTACGAATCTATTTATAGGACGAGAGCCTGCCCAACCAGACGAAACAGTTACGATTTTCGATGTGGTTGGGTGGGCTCCCGAACTTACTTTCGATAAGAATGAAGTATACGAACGACCTGCGGTACAAGTGAGAGTACGTTCCAGGTCCTATGTAGCTGGTTGGAATCTTCTCGAACAGATTGTACGACGGTTACATGGTGTTACGCAGGAAACGTGGAATGGCACGTTGTACAGCGTGATACGGTGTTCAAGAGCGCCTATGTTGCTTGATTGGGATGAAAATGCAAGAGTGCGGTTAATTGCTAGTTTTGAAATGCAAAGGAGGAGTGCTTAATATGGCAATCGCAGGTGTAGGTACAATCTTTAATCGGTGGGACTCTACATCGGGTTCATCGGGAGGATGGAAAAAACTTGCGGAGATCGGTAGTGTTACGGGACCAGGTATGTCCCGAGATACGATTGATACCACCACGTTTGATACGGAAGGTGGGTACAGAACATTCATCGCAGGTTTTAGAAATGCGGGTACCATGACGCTTTCGATGAATTTTACACAGGATACGTATTTGTTGCTCAAGGAAGATTTTGAGGACAATGATGCGAGGGCTTATCAGATATTGCTCCCGGATACGGAAGAAACTGTGATTGAGTTTGATGGGCTTGTTACGGAAATTCCGTTGACCATCCCTACAGATGATAAGGTTACAGTAGACGTGACAATTCAGATCAGTGGCCCTGTTGATGTATACAAGGGCAGTAGTGGAATGTAATTAAGAGAGGAGCCTAATCATGGCATTTTTGAACAGGGAAGAACTTCTTAAAAAAGCGCAGTTTAGAGTGGAACGAGTAGATTTTCCTAATGGAGATTTTGTGTTTGTTCGGCAAATGTCCGCTAAGATGAAGGATCAGCTAGAAAACTCAGTTCTTCGGAAAAGTGTAGATAAAAATGGACAAGTACAGTTCGAGCAAGACCTCACCGGTTTCAATGCGAAAGTAGCAGCTCTTTCTATTTGTGATGCAGAAGGCAACTTGCTTCTTTCTCTAAAGGATGCGGATATGCTCGCGGAGAATAAACCTGCGGAAATGATAGATGCGATTTCTCTTAAAGCAGGGGAACTGAATGGCATTTCTGTGAATGCGAAAGAGGAAGCAGTAAAAAACTTCGAGCACGGCCTACCCGAAGGTTCCTCTTCAGGTTGTGCCGAGAGTTAGGATACACACACCCTAACGATTTGCTGGAATGTCTTTCACTTGAGGAACTTCAAGAATGGGAGGCATTCGATTCCTTAGAGCCTGTAGGAAGATTAGAAGAACGAATGGAATATATGTTCGGCATGGTTTGTGCGGTTATCACAAACAATATCGCGGCGATATTCAGTAAAAAAGGTTCTAATCAGACTACATTGACTCCAGCAGATTTTATTCCAAAATGGGGTGTGTTTCCTGATGAAATGAAGAAGGAGTACCCTACGCAATCTGTAGATGAAATGAAACAAATCCTATTAGCTATTGCGAAAACACAGAATGCCAAACATCCTGAAGGAAGGAGGCGAAGAAAATAGATGGCAGGTTCGTTCGCACTTGGTACACTTGTTACTACACTTGGTGTTAATTCAAAACCACTGTTGACTGCGGAAAAGCAGGTAGCCACATTTGCGAATAGAACGAATACGTTGATGGCGTCTGTCCGTAGGACGATGGTGACTGTGTTTGCGTATGTAGGTGTGAGTAGGCTTGCTAAAGGGTTTTTGAATGCTGCTGTATCCGTGGAAAATTACAAAGTATCCTTGAACGCTGTTATCAAGGACGCACAAAAAACGGAAGCCGTATTCCAAGACCTTTTCAAATGGGCGGCCATCAATCCTATTGATACGGATGATGCCATCAAATCGTTCGTCCGTCTAAAAACCGCAGGCGTTGCGAATACACGTGCTGCTGTTGCTGCTGTGGCTGATGCAGCTGTGGTCATGCAAAAACCAGTGGAATATGTGGCGAATGCACTTGTTTCTACGAATAATAAAATGCTTCGACAAATCGGAGTTCAGCTTGACCGTACTGGCAAAACAGCTATCATTAGAAGTGGTCAGGTGCGGATCGAAGTAGAGAAGGACATAGATAAAATCCGGCAAGGGATCGTCGAGGTTCTTGAAAAGAATTTTGCTGGCGCGATGGAATCTTATAAAAATACGTGGAGAGGTTCTTTAAATACCATGAAGGGCCTTTGGTGGACTTTCATGGTAGATGTGATGGGTACTAATTCGTCAGGAGGGCCTTACCAGTCGTTAGTAGAGGGTATCAATCGAGTACGCGACGCTTGGATTGCGTGGAGGAACACCTCTGATTATACAGAATTTGCTTCACGAACGCAAGCCGTCTTTTCTTCGATGATTGATGGGATGATTGGCGGTATCGAATTATTAGCTAGAGGATTCAAGTGGTTAATAGAAAATCTAGAAATGATAAAGACCGCTGTCATTCTGTTCGCCGGCGCAAGAGTGATGGGCCTTCTGATTAAATCGTTCGTATTCCTTTCGGCGGAATTAGCAGCAGGAAGTGCGGCTACTACGCTTTTTATGCGGGCGATTTATAGCCTTCGTTTAGCTTTTCTTGAACTACGAACTGCTACTACGATCTTGGGAGGATTGAAAGGAGCCCTTATCGCATTAGGGCTTACACCAGGCGGACTGTTGATTGGTGCTATCGGTGGACTGATTTTGCTTGCAGAAAATCTGAAAAAACCGTTCCAAGTTGCGTATGACGAGATTCGTAGATTCAATCAGGAATTACGTGCTATCCCTGTTGACAAGATCAAGGAGATCGTAGACCTTAGTCAATCCATGGGCGGGATGGGTGCGGGCGGGTGGAAGGCATCTATCGCGCAAGCTACACGTGGTGAAACCACACGAACACTCGCGGAAATAAAGACACAAGAAGCTAAGATGAAAGCTATGTGGAACTATATTAAGCAAAAAGGGTACGGAGACCGTCCATATGTGGCTCCTGATGAGACACCTGCCCCCGCAATAGGGACAGGTGAATCGAAATATAAAAAACTCATTCAACAAATGAAGGATGAAGCGAAATATCTAGGTGCTAATGTACAGGCGTTCCTCCCTACGCTTGATGCATGGGCCGCTAAGATGAAGCCTTTGTCGGATGATTGGAAACTGATAAAAGACTACTCTATGGAAATAAGGACCGGATTAGCGAAAACAGCAGGAGATACCGCAGCAGCGAATATGAAACGGTTGGAAAAACAAATAGAGTTGCAGAAAGAAGCGAAGGATGCGGCACAGCAAGGAGTAGAAAAGTTCTGGAGTACAGCTGCCGCAGGGTTTTCCCAAGGGCTTATCAAGGGTGAATCGTATTTTCAAATGTTACGGAACGAATTTGAAAAGTTGAAGCAATCGTTCAGTACAGAAACAGGCGGGTTTTTGAACATGGACAATATGTTCAATTGGACGGATTCTATGTTTACTAGGTTTACTGAATTGCAACGGGTTGGGCATGATCTTGCTTCTCTTGATTTATCCAATCTTTCTTCTCAGTTGGATCGAGGAGTGGTAACAAAAAAAGAATGGGTAAAACAAGTTAAACTACTTATACAAAAATACGGAGAGCTTCCGTTAGTGGTAGAAATGTTACGAAAAGAACTGGAAAAGGCAACGGATAGTTCAAAGCAATTCAATTTCTCCTTGCTTGAAACAATAGAAAGTTTTGGAGAGAATATGGTTGATGCGCTTGCGTCTTCTATCGCGTATGGAGAAGACCTTGGCGATACTATGCGGAGATTAGCACAAGATATTGCCTACGCTACTTTGAAAGCGATTCTGTTGCGGTCGATTATGGGAATATTTGGCGGAGGTAAAATCGGTGGTGGCTTGTTCGGGGTAGGTGCAGGTATCAATATAGGTAAATCGGTAACAGGAGGCAGCATCGCAACAGGATCTACTATCGCGCAAAATACTAATCCTACTGTAGTGATGCCGTCTATGCGAAATGTGGTAAGTGCTCAGAATGTAGACGGTGAGAAGGGTGGATCCACAAATATCACAGTGCATATCAATGCAATCGAGCCGCAATCCTTTGCACAGGCTATGAGGTCGAACAAGGCGGTTGTAGAAAGTGTAGTGGTTGAAAATATCTTGAAAAATGGTGCGGTCCGATCTGCGATAAGGGGGTCGGTATAATGGCAACTTTTACAACTAAACCGCTTTACTCGTACCAAAGAGGGATAAATCATAACGTCCTGATAACGGAGTTTGAATCAGGAAAAGAGCAACGTAAGTATTTAGGAGTTCGTGCTAGGACGTGGACAGTCGGATTCCGAGGAACCTTAGCGAAGATAGCCGAAGTGGAATCGTTTTACAATGATCGGAAAGGGTCATTTGAAGCGTTTACATGGGTACCTCCTGGGACTTCCACAGCAATCAGTGTTAGATTCGAGGAAAATAGTTTGTCGGTGAACCATTCTGGATCACTGTACGCTGAATGTGAAGTAACGATAAGGGAAATAATATGAGTAGGGCAGGTTCAAGTTACAAGGGAGAGGCTGCTAGTGCAGAAATTTCTCCAATTTTATTGGTGCGGGCGCTCGATATTCCGGCGGTCAACAATCCATCCGTCAAGGTCAGTCTTTACCTCACTGGCAATCAGTCTGACGTGACGTTTTTCAACGAGAACGACGCAAGCCAGCTCTACACCGCCTGCGCCCTGTCATACGATCAGGTGAAGGCCTCGACGGACAACGAGATCGGCACGGTAAGCATACGGCTAGACAATGTGAGTGGCACCTTTACCAGCCTGGCGAAGGACTACGTTTTACGCGGCGTCAGGGTGCAGTTGCTTGAGGCGTTTGAAGACACGCTCGCCTCTCCGGCCGGAGCGCGTTATCTCTTCGAGGGGCATATCGAACGCCCGATGATATCGATCAGTGCGATAGAGGTGCTGGTTAAAGCGGACTTTTCTTTGTCGGTCCGCGTGCCCCGGCGGCTCTACTGGATCCGGGACTTTCCGCATTTGCCGTCTTCGAAGGATCCGAGACAGGTGTTCACGAAATGATCGGCATACCGTGGAAAGCGAAGGGGCGGGACCATGACGGTATCGACTGCGTGGGTCTCGCCCTTCTCGCGCAGAAGGAGCTGTTCGGGCGGGAGTATGAATTCCCGTTCGACTACGACCCGGAGACGGGTGACGAGAGCGTCTTGCTCCACTGGTTGGAGGGCATCGCCGACGAAGCGGACACGCCGCGGGACGGTGATCTGATCGTCTACCGCATGCCCGGGATCGACGGTAAAGCGTCGCACCACATAGGGACAGTGGTCGACGGGGCGTTGTTGCACATTTATCCGGGGAAGGCGTCCCGGAAAGTAAGACTGCTCACGAAAAGAATAACGGCCATTTACCGGGCGAGGGAGGTGGAAACATGCCGGGAGCAGCAATAGGGGCCCTGCTGGGCTTCGCGTTTTCAAGCACGATCATCGGCTGGGGGCTGGCCGCGACGTGGATGGGGGCGGTGCTCCTGGGGGCCTCGATCGGATCCCTTTTCGACGCGCCGGACATCGATCTCGGGAGAGGCTCCACCCCGAACTACGCCTTCGGCCCGATCAGCAACACAAAGAGCCAGCTTCTTCCCGTTCCGATCGTTTACGGGAAATGTCGCGTCGGCGGGAATATATTCCTTCAGATCTTCGAGACGGACGAACGCCAGCAGATGGACATGTTCGTCGGCGTATCGGAAGGACCCATCAACGCCATCCTCTCGGTGGCCGCCGACGAACACATTCTATACGGCGACGGCGGGACGGTATACACGTACTGGATTCTGAGACCGACTCTCGAAGATCCCGGAGGACTTCCAGGGTGGGAGCAAGTCACGTATCAGGAGTACGCGGAATTCAACGGGCCGAAGGAAGTCCGCGACGCCGACGGGAACCCGACAACACCGCCGCTTGAAGGAGTATCCTGCGATGTCCACCTGGGCACTCCCGACCAGGCGGCGGATGAACGGGAGCCGAACGAGAATCCGTATCCGAACACGGCATACGTCGCCGTGACATTGAAAGCCCAGGAAGGGTTGTCGGGGAATCCGGTCATTACGTCGATTGTTGAGGGTAGAAGAGTTTGGACGCCAACCGGAGTGCGGTTCACTCGCAATCCCGCGTGGATCGTCTACGACTTCCTGACCAACACACGCTACGGAGTAGGCATTCCAACGGACTACATTGACCTGCCATCTTTCACCGCGGCGGCCTCGTACTGCGATTATCCTATCGATGGTGAGCCGCGCTTTACGCTGGACTATATCATCGATGTTCAGCGGCCTGCGGTGGACCATCTGCAGGCGATGCTGGGATGCTTCCGGGGATATTTTCTCGCCCGGGACAAGATAGAACTCCATGTCGAGCAGCCGGGGAGCGTCTATAAATCGCTTGGCCCGGACAACTTCGTCAAGGACAGCTTTTCCTGGTGGCAGAAGAGCGGAGACGATAGTCCCAACAGAATCACCATCGAATGGATCGATCCGGAAAACCATTACGAGCAGTCCACGGCGCCGTTCGAGTGGCAGGAAGATATAGCGGCCCGCGGCGTATTCGAGAAGTCCTTTTCTCTTCTCGGAGTGACCCGCCCCAAACAGGTCGGCAGGCTCGGAAACTACCTGCTTGAAACGGCGAAGCGGATACAAAACTTCTGCGCCTTTCAGGTATCCCTGCAGGACGCGGATATCGAGGCCGGGGAGATCGTCGAGATCAGCCACCCGGACTTTACGGGATGGGACAAGAAGAAGTTTCGTGTACTGGCCGTGCAGGACGAAGGGCAGACGGGAACCGTCACGATCACGTGCGCGGAGTACGACGCGGCTGTTTATTCCGACGATGCTCTGCCAGTGGATCAGCCGATTCAGGAGACCGAGCCGATCGTCAGGGAAGACATATACGCGCTTTCTCTGGAGGATGTCGGGCATTTGAACGATGACGGAGTATGGGTCCCGATCGTGCGGGCGACCTGGCAGAACCCGGGCGCCTTCACGCCGTCGGTGATCAATGTCCGTTGGCGATATGACGGCGCTGAGGAATGGGTCATGTGCATGAGCACTACCTCCACCATTACGAAGTGCGATATCACGGGAATCCAGACAGATAAGAAAATCGATGTCTGGGTGAATTGCGTCCATCCGAAAACGAAACGGCCCACCGCCGGAGTAATCGCTTCGATGACCGTGGGCAAGGACGTGACGCCACCGGATGCTCCGACAGGATTGACGGCGACAGGATGGTTTGGAAGCATCATCCTTGAATGGATCAATCCGCCGGATCCTGATTTGCATCATACCGAAGTCTGGGAGAATGCCGTCGATGACCGCGAGACAGCGGTCAAGATCGCCGAAGCGGGCGGTAGCGGATACACGCGATACCTCGGGAGCTTCCAAGGCAGGTACTACTGGATCCGATGCGTCGACCGTACCGGGAACATCGGCCCTTGGAACGCGGAGGAAGGTACGTACGGATATTCGGATCAGGAAGATCACCAGGATCTCGTAGACATTATCCTGCAGAACGAGCTGGTGCAGGAAGCGATAAAGGACTTGAATACGCCGGTCGACTCGCTGGCGGAGAGCGGAATATGGAACGCGCTCTCGGACTACAACGACGCTCTCAAGGAGAATTTGCGACAACGATATCAGGACAAGCTCGCTGAGGCGGCGATTCAGGCCGAACTCGGAGCGCTCAACGACGTAAAGTTTACGATTGCCACTGTAAATGAAGAGCGTATCACCCGCGAAGAGGAAGACATGGCGCTCGCGTCGCAAATACTGACGATATCGGCGATGCTCGGCGACCCGGACAATCCGGGAGAAGGAACGGTCTACGCCGCGCTCGTTTCCGAACGGACCGCACGAGTTACTGCGGACGAAGCTATGGCGGCGAATATCGACGCTCTGACGGCGGTCATCGGCGATCCGTGGAATCCGGGGCCGGGTACGATCTACGCGGCGATAAAAACGGAACAGACTACTCGGGCGAATGCTGACGAGGCGCTCTCAAGCAGCATCTCAACGGTAGCGGCTTCCATCGGCGACCCCGCGAGCCCCGCTCCGGGGACGGTGTACGCAGCCGTGAGAACGGAAGCAACTGCGCGTGCAAACGCGGATAGTGCGCTCGCTTCCAATGTCACGACGCTGCAAACCAAAGTCGACGGCAACACGAACAGTGTACAGGTGCTCTCTCAGAGCGTGGACGGGATCAAGGGGAAATACGCGGTAAAAATCGACACAAACGGATATGTCACCGGGTGGGAATTGATAGGTGGGGCAACCTCCGGCAGCATGATAATCCATGTGGACAATCTCATCATCGGACGTCCGGGGGCGACAAATCAGTACCCCTTCGTAATCGGCGTAGTTGACGGCGTTCAGCGTATCTCTTTGAGCAACGCCTTCATCCAAGACGGCAGCATCAAGAACGCCAAAATCCAAGACCTGACGGTCGGCAGAATCAAGCTTGCTTCCGGCGGCCCGGGGGCGCTCTCGTGGGGCGTCACAAGCGGCTATCAATGGCCCTTCGGCGGACCTTACGGATTCGTCGACAGTAGCGAGCGCGTATTCCGCGAGCTGTACATCGACACGACCGGGGCGACGCACGTATTGGTGCAGGCGTACATGAGATCGTTTATTTACGGCGGGAACGTCCTGTACGGCAAGCTGACGAAAAACTACGGCAGTCAGGCGCTGGGCGCTGGGGGTACGGCGTGGCTGCAATCGGAATCGCACATGATCGTGAACTACATGGACACGAGCCCCGGCACAGGGCAACAACTGTATCAGGTTAAAGGTTGGGTTCCTTCCGGCTCCGGTCAGGTGGTCGCCGCAGCGGGGATCATGGCGATAGCTTTTTATCGGTGAGGTGAGAGTATGGCTAATTTCGTGGAGTTCGACACGGACGGGCGAATCTGCGGGTTTGTCGAGGTGAACGACGTCATAGGGGACACGCTGAAAATCTATGCGGAAAATCCACGTTTCGTGGAGTACGACGGCGTAGTCGATTCGACGACGCACTACGTCAAGGATGGGTGCGTCGTGGAGCGTCCTTCCATGCCGCTTTCTGTTTCCGATGGGGCCATCACCGGGATGCCTCCCGGAAGCGTGCTCAAAATCGGAGAACAGACATTCGAGATTGACGACGGCGAAGCGAATATAACGGGATACTCCGGCGCTGTCAAAATCACATGCTGGCCGTACTTGGACGCGGAGGTGGTCGTGTGAAAATCGCATACAAGCCGACGCCGGAAGAGGTGCGGAAAAACAGACAAAGAGAATACCTTGAACGCTATCCGGTTGAACGGCAGTTAGAAGCCCTCACAGAAGCGGCGCAGGGAAGACCGGAAAAACTGAACGAACTCATGCAAGGCCTCGCTGAAATACGAGGGGCCTTGCCGTATGCAAAGGAGGGTGAGTAGATGCCCGGTGCAAACTGGTACAGGGACGGAACGGTAACGGCCACAAACGGCAGCAAGGCGGTGCTCGGATCGGGAACCATATGGAGCGTGCAGGCGAAGACCGGCGACCTCTTCGCTATCCTTTCGGACGGTGGCATCGTCAAATTCTACGAGATCGACGCGGTGACGGACAATACGCACCTGACACTCAAGGACGAGTTCGCGGAGACGACAGCGGAGGCGGCGGAATATGCCATCGTAAGGAACTTCAATACGACTATGACCTCGGAGACGAACGCGCAGCTTGTATCTTTCCTCCGTGAATGGAAGCTCGCCCTGCAAAACAACCTCAAGGGCGACCAGGGCGACCCTGGAGCGGACGGGAACACGATATACAGCAACAACGGCGCTCCCGCTGCAGGGCTTGGTGTAGATGACGACTGGTGTATCGACTACAGCACGTGGAATATGTACCGCAAGGAATCCGGTACGTGGACGCTTCGAGGCAATATCAAGGGCGAAACGGGTGCGGCAGGAGCGGCAGGGGCAAAGTGGTATTCGTCCGCTTCTGACCCGTCTTCTGCTATCGGCATTACCGGAGACTACGCACTGAACACCGCAAGCGGCGACGTTTTCAAGCGCGGGGCCGGAGGATGGTCACTTGACGGCAACATCAAAGGTGCCACGGGGGCTACGGGCGCACAAGGCCCGCAGGGGGCAACGGGTGAGACTGGCGCAACGGGAACGGCGGGTAGCCGTTGGCATGTGGTAAGCGGTATTCCTTCAACCTCTCTTGGCGCGGAAACGGATATGGCGTTGGACACTGTGACGTCTAACGTCTATCGCAAGGAATCAGGCGCATGGGTTCAGAAGGGAAATATCAAGGGTGCGACGGGTGACACAGGAGCGCAGGGAATTCCGGGCGTAGAGTGGAAGGGCGAGTGGAATTCCGCCACAGAGTACGTGGCGCGGGATGTGGTGTATTACAACGGGAATTCGTACCTTGCACTTCAAACCGGCACAAATCAAACCCCTCCGGCGACAAGTGACAGCTACTGGCAGATCGTGGCGCGCAAGGGCACTGACGGTGAAGGTGCGGGCGACATGACCAAGGAGGACTACGACAGCGACGCCGACGGAAAGGTAAACGCCGCCGTAACTGCGGATACAGCTACCTACGCGACGAATGCTGGCAATGCTACGACTGCGGATAGCGCGGATGCGGTTGCGTGGGAGGATGTTTCGAGCAAGCCCACAGACTTCACTCCCTCCGCGCACGCCCTCGACGCGCACACGGCGGTGACGCTTGCGGAACTGAACGCGATTATCAGCGACGCGACGATACCGAGCGATGCAGCCGCCACGACGAGCGCGGCTGGGCTGATTCTTGTTCCGACGAATCTCTATTCACGGTCGGAGCCGTTCGCCCGAGCCTCGGCGAACACGTTGAGCACTCCGGCGGTCAATGTCGAGGTAAACGGTTTTCTTCTCTCCTTCGCTGCCGGGACAATCGGACTGAACACGGCGGGAAACTGGGATAACAGCGATTATGCGACTCCGGCGAATCGTTCCGGCAAGGACTTCTATGTGTACGCGACCGCGGACGGGTTGATTTTATCCGCGAA
>CAZXHP010000047.1:0-21432 GCA_964639655.1 uncultured Mariniphaga sp. | reverse complement strand
CCGATGGCAGGACGATTACCATAGAAACCGGCAAACTGGCCAAACAGGCCGACGGCTCGGTGGTGGTTCGCATGGGTGAAACCATGGTGCTGGCAACAGTTGTTTCAGCACAGGAAGCAAACGAAGATGTGGATTTTATGCCCCTCTCGGTAGATTACCGCGAGAAATTTTCAGCAGCCGGTCGGTTCCCCGGCGGATTTTTAAAACGCGAAGGACGTCCGTCGGACGAAGAAATTCTGGTAGCACGACTGGTTGACAGGGCATTACGCCCTCTTTTCCCCGAAGATTATCATGCAGAAACTGCGGTAATGATTTCGCTCATTTCTGCCAGCAAGGAAGACCTGCCCGATGCACTGGCAGGGCTTGCAGCATCGGCTGCTATTGCAGTGTCTGATGTTCCTTTTGAAACCCCGATCTCAGAAGTACGCGTAGCAAGGGTTAACAGCGAATTCGTTATTAATCCAACCTATTCGCAGTTAAAGGAATCTGACCTCGATATTATGGTAGGTGCTTCCCACGACAATATTATGATGGTAGAAGGTGAAATGAGTGAAGTTTCAGAAGAAGATATGCTCGAGGCCATTAAGTTCGCCCATGAAGAGATCAAAAAGCATTGTAAGATGCAGGAAGAACTGGCAGCTGAACTGGGTGTGAAAAAACGCGAATACAGCCACGAAGTAAACGACGATGAACTGCGGGAAAAAGTTAAAGCCGATTTATACGACAAATGTTATGCATTTGCCAAACAACAAACCAGTAAACAGGAACGTATGGCTGGGTTCGATGCCATTCGCGATGAATACGTCGAAGCTTACAAAGAAGCCAACGCCGAAAATGAAAAAATTGATATTGAACAGCATGAAAAGCTGATTAAACGGTACTTCCACGATGTGGAAAAAGAAGCCATGCGCCGCATGATTTTGGATGAAAAAATCAGGCTCGATGGACGTAAAACCGATGAAATAAGACCCATTTGGGGCGAAGTGGACTACCTCCCCGGCGCACATGGGTCAGCACTTTTCACCCGGGGCGAAACACAGTCGCTGACTTCGATTACATTGGGTACCAAAATGGATGAAAAAATCATCGATAACGTAACGGTACAGGGGAAAGAAAAATTCCTGCTCCATTACAATTTCCCGCCATTCTGCGTGGGCGAACCCCGCACACCACGCGGCCTTAGCCGTCGCGAAATCGGCCACGGAAACCTTGCTCACAGGGCCCTTAAAAGGATGATTCCGCAAGAATTTCCGTACATCATTCGTGTGGTTTCCGATATTCTCGAATCGAACGGCTCTTCATCTATGGCAACAGTATGCGCCGGAACAATGGCCATGATGGATTCGGCAATGAAGATAAAAAACCCGGTTTCAGGAATCGCTATGGGGCTGATAACGGATAAAGGTTCAGATAAATATGCCATCCTTTCCGATATTCTGGGAGACGAAGACCACCTGGGCGACATGGACTTTAAAGTTGCCGGAACCGTGAACGGAATTACCGCAACGCAAATGGATATTAAAGTGGACGGCCTTTCCTACGAAGTGCTTTCACAGGCGCTGATGCAGGCAAAAGAGGGCCGTTTACACATCCTGAACAAAATGCTGGAAGTGATCCCGGAACCGCGTGCCGACTTCAAACCGAATGTACCGCGCATCGAGACCATTGAAATTCCGAAAGACATGATTGGCGCCGTAATCGGACCTGGAGGAAAAATCATTCAGGCCATTCAGGAAGAAACAGAAACCGTTATTGTTATTGAAGAAATAGACGATATTGGCAAGGTTGAAATTTCGGGCGCCGGAATAGAAGCCATTGAAGCTGCCAAAAAACGAATTAAGGCTATTATTGCCATCCCCGAGGTGGGAGAGGTATATAAAGGAAAAGTAAAATCAGTGGTCTCCTTTGGCGCTTTTGTAGAAATTATTCCTGGAAAAGACGGACTGCTGCACGTGTCGGAAATGGATTGGGAACGCGTTGAATCAGCTGAAGATTTTATTAAAGAAGGTGAAGAAATTGAAGTAAAGCTGATTGGAGTAGATGAAAAAACCGGCAAACTGAAACTTTCGCGCAAAGTACTTTTACCAAAACCTGAAGGTTACGTGGAACGTCCGCCACGTGGTGACCGCCCGCAGCGTAGAGATGGAGGACGCCGTGATGATAATCGTCGCGGAGGAGACCGCAGGGATCATCACCGTCGCGACAACGACCGCAGGGATCACCACAGACCGCGCCGCGACAATTAGTTGAAACGAAATATTTTTTAGCGAAGCCGTTCATTCATTGGGCGGCTTTTCTTTTTTTATGCTAATTTTGGTTCGCAAATAAAAAAAGCATGGAAAACTGGGCAGAACAATTAATATCCCGACTCGATGAAAACCTCAGAGGAACAAAACAACGCGATCTGAGGTTTTTCCGGGTAGATGAATTTAAAAGGAACATCAGGAGGGTGGGCGACTTTTCGAAAAATTGTTCGTTTTGTGAAAAGGAAAAACTAAACATCGCCGATATCACCGGCAAAATCGATGAAGCCATTCAGGTTCCGGGGAAAACGCGCAGGGAATACGACAAGGTAATTGGCCGGTTATCATCCCACATGCAAAAAATACACGGATTTTATCCACCTTTTTATTTCGCTTACCTGTTTTCTTTTTTTGGCATGGTTGCCGGGCTTTTACCGGGATACCTGCTAATGAAACTATTTCCTGCATGGGACTGGCTGATGCTCGTTTCCGGGTTTGTTGCCGGACTGCTTTCCGGCTATGTCTGGGGAAATAAAAAAGATGCCAAAATAAGAACCGGAAAAAAACTGATGTAATATGTAATATTTGCCCGGTTATTATGAAGTATTTAGTTATCGAAGGAAATATTGGATCGGGGAAAACAACCCTCGCAAAAATGCTGGCAGACGATTTGAATGCCAAACTTATTCTGGAACAGTTTGCCGACAATCCGTTTCTGCCCAGGTTTTATGAAGATCGGGAGCGCTATTCTTTTTCGCTCGAACTTTCATTTCTGGCCGACAGGTACAACCAGTTAAAAAGGGAAGTGCTCAACCTCGACCTTTTTCATCCGCTTTTAATTGCCGACTACTATTTCTCCAAAACAGCCATTTTTGCCCAAAATACCCTCCAACCTGACGAGTACAGGCTCTTTAAACAGATTTTCAGTATGGTTGCCGGTAACATTCCAAAACCCGATTTGTATGTTTATCTTCATACCGATACTCAAAATCTGCTTAAAAACATAAAAAAACGAGGCCGCGATTACGAACAAAATATTTCAGCGGAATATCTGGCGAAAATTTCAGAGGGTTATTTTTCGTACCTCAGGGGAATTACTTCATTTCCAGTGCTTATTATGGATGTGAATCAGATTGACTTTGTAAAATATCCCGAACATTTTCTACGTTTAAAAGAAACACTTTTGGAAAGTGATTATAAATTCGGCATAAATCGATTGATTTTGTCCTAATTTTGTATTGATTCACTTTCTGATACAAAAAAGCTTGCTATTTTTGTGAATAATGGAAAATAAAATTTTTAAAAATAAATAATTCGGTATGCTATGGAAAATTTCAGATTAAAATCATTGGTTTTGTTTGTTTTAACTGCAGCGCTTTTATCGGGCTGTGCAGGATTAAAAAAGATGAAGAAGAATGCTGATCAAATTCAGTTTAGAGTTAATCCGGAGGTGTTGGAAACCCATGCTGGTGAAGTGGATTTGACTGTTGACGGAAGGTTTCCGGTTAAATATTTCCACAAAAAAGCCACATTAACTGCAACCCCTGTATTAAAATACGATGACGGACAAACCAATTTTAGTCCGGTAACACTCCAGGGAGAAAAAGTTCAGGGAAACAACAGGGTAATCAGTTACAATGCCGGTGGAACTTTTAGTTACAAAGATGCAACCGACTTTAACGATGCCATGCGAAAATCGGAACTTTATGTAAATATTACCGCCTCGAAAGGTGCACAAAGTCTTGATTTTGACCCAATAAAAATCGCTGACGGAGTGATTGCTACCAGTACGATGGTGGCCAATTTCCCCAAAGCAATATTAGGTGTGCGCCGCGAAGCTAACAATTCCGGAAAATACGATCCCAACATCGACCCGTTCCAGAGAATCGTTCCAGACGAAATGCTGGCCGATATTCATTATCTGATAAACCGCGCCAATCTTCGAAACGAGGAGTTGACCAAGGAAGATATAGCCGAGTATTTTAAATACACTCAAAAAGCAAATGAAGAAGACCGCATTGACCTGCGGGGCATTGAAGTATCGGCTTATGCATCACCCGACGGGTCCATCGATTTTAACACCGAACTGGCTGCCAAAAGAAAAGATACTTCTTCCGATTTTCTGGCAGGAAGATTACGTGAGCTTGGAATAGACATCAATCCAAGAACAAGATACACTCCCGAAGACTGGGATGGGTTCAAAGAAAAACTCGAACAATCCAATATTCAGGATAAAGAACTGATTTTGCGCGTGCTTTCAATGTACAGCGACCCTGAAGTGCGCGAGCGTGAAATCAGGAACCTTTCGGAAACATTCACCGAGCTGGCAGAAAAAATTCTTCCCGAACTGCGTCGGGCAAAACTGCTCACCAGCGTTGAACTGATCGGAAAAACCGACGAAGAACTAATGGCGCTGGCCAAGTCTGATCCGGCTTCGCTGAATCCCGCAGAACTGCTTTACGCCGCTACGTTATTCGAAGACCTCGATGAACAGCTTTCGGTTTACAATTCATTCATCAAAGTTTATCCGAACGACTGGCGCGGCCCCAATAATGCAGGTTATGTGCTGGTAAAACAAATGAAATACAACGACGCAAAACCGTTGTTCGAAAAAGCGGAAACACTGAAAAACGACGAACCCATCATTAAAAACAATTTGGGAGCCGTTGCGCTTAACGAAAACAAGGTTGACGAAGCCGAAACACTGTTTGGCGCTGCTTCGGGAGCCGGCAAAGAAGTGAATTACAACCTGGGAATTGTTAGCCTCAAAAAAGCCAACTACGACCAGGCTGTTCGCTATTTCAGCGACTTCCAGGATGTAAACTCCGGTTTGGCCAAAATACTGACCGGCGACAACAATGGCGCATTACGCGATTTGGATGCAATTGAACGGCCAAACTGCTTTATGAAAGAATACCTGAAAGCAGTTATCGGGGCCCGTACGGCACGTGAAAACCTGTTGTTCGAAAGCCTGGGTAAAGCCGTTGAATATAACCCGGATATGAAACAAAAAGCAAAAACCGATTTGGAATTTGCAAAATATTTCAACAATTCACGATTCCAGCAAATTGTGAACTAAATTTGCGAAATTTATCAGGCAAAGGGCAGTCGTAAAGTGGCTGCCCTTTGTTTTTATGACATTTTACGTTTTATATTCAACAAGAAAACACTATTTTTTCCGAATCATTTGTTGTAAACGAAAATTCAATTTATACACTATGGAAATTATCAAAAATTACGTTGAAGAGAACAAAGAACGATTTTTGGAAGAACTTTTTGGATTGCTGCGGATTCCATCAATCAGTTCGGTAAAAGACCACAAACCGGACATGTACAAAGCTGCAGAATACTGGAAAGAATTGCTGTTGAAGTCGGGTGCCGACAAAGCCGAAATATTTGAAACAGCCGGTAATCCCGTCACTTTTGGCGAAAAGACAATTGACCCTGATTTACCAACTGTATTGGTTTATTCACATATGGATGTAATGCCGGTCGATCCCATTGAAAAATGGAATTCCGATCCGTTTGAACCTGAAATCCGCGACGGGAAAATATGGGGCCGTGGCGCCGACGACGACAAAGGGCAGGGAATGATGCATGCCAAAGCGTTCGAACTGATGATAAAAACCAACACACTGCCCTGTAACGTAAAATTTATGATTGAAGGCGAAGAAGAAATCGGTTCGCCCAACCTGGGCAAGTGGTGCGAAGAACACAAGGCAATGCTGAAAGCGGATGTTATTCTGGTTTCCGATACTTCGATGATTGCCGCCGATATTCCTTCCATTACAACCGGGCTGCGCGGACTGGCCTACTGGCAGGTGGAAGTTACCGGCCCCAACCGCGACCTGCATTCCGGTTTGTTTGGGGGAACTGTAGCCAATCCCATAAATGTGCTTTGCTCCATGATTAACGAAATGGTGGACAAAAAAGGGAGGGTTACTATTCCCGGTTTTTACGATGATGTTTTGGAAGTTTCAGCAGAAGAACGTGAACTCCTGGGGCGTGCTCCGTTTAACGAAGCTGAATACAAAAAAGCTATCGATGTGGAAGAACTGGCCGGCGAAGAAGGATTTACACCCACAGAACGCACCGGAATCCGGCCTTCATTCGACGTATGCGGAATTTGGGGTGGTTACACCGGCGAGGGTGCAAAAACCGTTTTGCCTTCAAAAGCTTTTGCAAAAATTTCTACCCGCTTGGTTCCCAACCAGGATCATGAAAAAATTGCAGAACTTTTCAAAAATCATTTTGAAAGTATTGCGCCGAAGTCGGTTAAGGTGAAAGTTACTCCGTTGCACGGCGGACAGGGTTACGTTTGTCCCATCGATATTCCCGCCTACCTGGCTGCCGAAAAAGCCTACTCCGATGTGTATGGCCAGCGCCCGGTTCCGGTGCGATCCGGAGGAAGTATTCCGATTATTTCAACTTTTGAAGAAATTTTGGGAACAAAATCGGTACTGATGGGGTTTGGCCTCGAAGCCGATGCCATTCACTCGCCCAACGAAAACTACCCACTGGAGCAGTTTTTTAACGGAATTAAAACCATTCCGCTGTTCTATAAGTATTTTGCAGAAATGAGCAAGTAGAATTAAATCTTGAAAAAAGGTTTTTAATTAAGGGAATCGCTTTCTTTGAACAGAAGGATTCCCTTTTTTCAAAAATAGCTTTCCCGGTTTTACTTTATTGTGCGGGATTTTTAACAGAAAAAATAATTCGATAGTGACGAAAAAGTTTAAAAAAGTATTTCTGGTTGTTAATAAATTTGCCGGACATCGGAAAAATTTTTTCAATGAGATTATGGGGGTGGTCTCGGAATTTAAAAGGAACGGGTGCGAGGTAAAATTCTCGGTAACTGAAAATCCCGGGCATGCTTCCCAATTGGCATCAAAAGCCGTTAAATCAGGTTTCGACTTGGTGGTTGCAGCAGGCGGCGATGGCACAGTAAATGAAGTCTCCCGGAGATTAATCGGAACAGCAACTCCTGTTGGAATTATACCGATGGGCTCGGGAAACGGACTGGCGCGCGAACTCGGTATTTCCATGAATCCAAAAAGAAGCGCCCGTGCAATGTTAAAAAGAGACACAAGATTAATTGATGTTTTGCGATTTAATAGCCAACAATTTCTGTGTACGGCCGGAATCGGATTCGATGCACAGGTTGCTGAAAAAATGAAAAAGGTAAAATCACGCGGATTTTTGCGGTATATCCGGATAACCATAATGGAAGGTATTGCATTTAAACCTTTCACAATTAAAATGAAGGTGGACAGTTTACAGATTGAAAAGCCGGTGTTTCTCGTCACGTTTGCCAATTCCCGGCAATTTGGCAACAATGCTTTTATTGCCCCGAAAGCCAGTATTTCGGATGGATGGATTGATGTGGTTGTTATAAATCCTTTCCCAAAAATCTGGTTTCCGGTTTTCGGAATCGGTTTATTTCTGGGCATCATGCACAAGTTGCCGTTTGTGGAGTATTACAAAGCGAAAAAGATAGAACTGGAATCAGCGGACACCCATATCTTTCATTTCGACGGAGAGTCCGGCAAACTCATACTTCCGGCAACGTTCAGGGTTGATTCGGAAAAATTAAATGTGGTTGTCTGACATCGCAGGCATAATTCAAAACATATCGGGTCAACCAATATTGATTTTGTGAGTAAACGGCGTAAATCCGGTAATATAAACACATTCGCCTGCTGGTTTCGGTAGTCCGCCACGAATGGCAGTCCAACTGTGCTCAGCTTTTCCGGGACCAAATTCAATTGTATCGTCTTCAAAACGGTATTTCCCAAAACCTTCTCCCAAAAGAAAAATTTCGGGGCCGCTCAGTTTTTCAACACCTTCAAACCGTCCGCCTTTCCTGAAAGCTAATTCGATGGCCAACGGCACATTTTCAGTACCATACAGTTCAAATTCAATCTCAAAAATTCCGTTTTTTTCAGAAACCGTTATCCGGGCATATAAACTTTGCCTTTCACTTTGTCTTCTTCTCTTCCGGTCTTCATTAAACGGAATTTCGTAATTGGGTTTCTGATTTTCGAGCAGCGGCTGAAAGTAACCCCAGTGATGCTCCCAGTTCAGCACAAAAGAATTACCCTTTTTTTCAACCTTCCCGGATATGAACTGTCCGCGGCCAAAAAACGCAGAGGCCAGGCGCACCGACGCCAAAACGGCATCGCCCTTGTTAACTGTAAGGAAAGTTGGATTATTACCGAGGATCGTGGCATCAATGTTCCCACGCCGAATTCTGACCAGATTTGAACCGGTAAACTCTTTTGTATATTTTTCAGGAATAGTACCAACTTCATTTTTATAGATGTCGGCTGACAACCAGGGATTTATAAAAAAATAGGGCAAATAGGTCACCAGTTTCTCCGGAACCGTTTTTTCGATGAGTTCAACCATTGCCCAAAACTCCGGCTTCCCCTTTTTGCGGATTGCAGCCAATTTGCAGGGCAGGTAATAATGTTCCATGTAACCCGACTGAAACTGATCCTGCCGGCCGGATGCTTCTGTTACAACCTCTCCGTTGGGATGCACATAATACAGCATCATTTCGAGATTTTTTTCCACATAATTCCACAATTCCGGACGATTGTCGTACAAGGCAATGTTTATGAGGCAGCGATTGGTTAACGGAGTATAAATGTAGGTGCTTTTTTCTTCATACTGGCCGTCTTCATCTATATCAATACCTTCGCGAAGCCATTCGGAAATACGGTTTTTATATTTTTCATCGGGAAATGAATGGTTGAGCATGGCAAGCGCCATACTTACCACCCAGCGATGGTTAGGCGTATGAATTCCGCCAACTGTCAAAGCTTCACCAGCTCTCTGCATAAACTTCCGAATTAACACCAACAGCTCAGATATCCTTTCATTTTCCTGATTTTTTAAAAGATTATAGCTTAACCAAAGCGGTTCAACCACAAAAGCAGTATCGGGTGTTGAATGAAAATTTGTGGATAACAAATCAATGGTCCCGTTTTTATGCTGAATTTTTAAAAGGTATTTTGCAGCCAGTATCATTGGCTCAACAAGTTTTTCGTTTTGATAGTATTTTGATTTTTCAGCCGTAAAAGCAACAGCGAGCGTTTTAATCAATCCGGCTGTTGAATGTGGATTGAAAATATTCCAGCTGTCGCAAACTCCGCCAAAATGTTTTGAAGATTTATCCGGGTTTTGCAAATTAAGTATCGCGGAAACCTGCTTATCATTTAATTGAATCAGATTGGTCAACAACTCATTAAAGTTGCTGAATTTCGGGAATGGCTGACTTGACATTAAAGTAGCCGGTGAAACGAATCCTGATGAAATTAAAACGGCAGTGCCCGAAAAATGCAGAAAATCGCGACGTTTCATTGAAATTATCTTTTTTCAAAAATAAGGAAAATACAACAGCAACAACTATGAGGTGTTAACATATTTCAAATCGTTTTTTTCATAAAACAACCAAAAATTGTAAGTTTGGAATAAATAATACGAAATTCCATGAACAGGTTTTCAATTATAATTAGTTGGTTCTTTTTGATAATGCTGTTTTCCTGTTCAAAGGAAAAACGACCCAACTTTGTTTTCATTCTGGTTGATGACCTGGGCTGGGCCGATGTAAAATGCAACTTTCCGGAAACATTTTACGATACGCCAAATATTGACAAATTGGCTGAACAAGGTGTCCGGTTTATACACGCCTATTCAGCCAATCCGGTTTGCAGCCCGACCCGCGCAGCCATTATGACCGGCAAACACCCCAACCGGGTAAATATCACCGACTGGATTCCGGGAAATGACCCTAAAAACAGACCGTTGCTTGGACCACAGGATGCGGATGAACTGGCGTTGGAAGAAGTTACATTGGCTGAAAAACTGAAAGAAGCCGGGTATAAAACATTTTTTGCCGGGAAGTGGCATTTGGGCGATGAAGGTTTTTTTCCCGAAAATCAGGGATTTGATATCAATCTTGGAGGACATCACAGAGGCAGTCCGCCCGGTGGCTATTATTCGCCCTACAACAATCCGAAACTTACAGACGGGCCCGATGGCGAGTACCTTACCGACCGGTTAACCGATGAAAGCATCCGTTTTCTGGCGGAAAACCAGGAAAATCCGTTCCTGCTGTTTTTGTCGTATTACACCGTACACACACCCATTCAGGCAGCCAAAAGGTACAGCGAAAAATATGAAACGAAACGTAAAACGCTGGGACTGGATTCCATTCCGCATAAAAAAGAAGGAGAAGGTTGGACAAAACTGGTGCAGGAAGACGCTGCTTATGCCTCGATGGTTGCTGCCATGGATGAAAATGTTGGCCGTTTACTGGATGCCCTCGCTGAAAATGGACGGAATAAAAATACCTGGGTGGTATTTACCAGTGACAACGGTGGACTTTCCACACTTTACCGAAAAAATGCACCAACCAGCAACGGTCCGCTGCGTGCAGGAAAAGGCTGGTGTTACGAAGGCGGAATCCGTGTTCCGCTTATTGTTGCCGGCCCGGAAATAACAAATCCCGGGAGGGTTTCAGAACAGCCGGTGGTAAGTATGGATTTTTTTACGACCATTTTAACACTGGCCGGTATTCCACATAAAAAAAACGACGGAGAAAATTTGGCTCCCGTTTTAACTGACGAAAAAGAATTGCAGCGAAACGAACTGTTCTGGCACTTTCCGCACTACCACGGCAGTGGCTGGAAACCCGGTTCTGCAATTCGGAAAAAAAACTGGAAACTGGTAGTTCATTATGAGGAAAACCAAACAGAACTGTTTAATCTCGCTGACGACCCCGGGGAAATAACCGATGTTTCTGCGGGAAACCGGCAAAAGGTTGTTGAACTGAAAAAACTACTCGAAGAAAAATTGAGTGCAACAAATGGCCGGCTTCCGGTCTTAAATACGTTGCAGTGAGTTTTGTTTCTGTTTCTGACAGCGTAATATAATTTGTTAAGTTAGAGTTGGATAAAAAAAGAATGTCATGGTTCGAAAAGGATTTTTTGTGTTACCGCTTGTTTTTATTTTTCTCCATGTTTTTTCTGAAGACGGCTACCGGCTTTGGCTGCGGTATGCACCTGTTGAAAATGCGGTGTTGCTTCAAAAATACCAAAACCAGGTAAAAAATATTGTTTTAAAAGCAGATACACCCTCATTAAAAGCGGCCAAAACGGAACTGGAAACCGCCCTTTTAAAAATGCTGGGAATCCGGCCGGTGTTTACAGAAACGGTAGAAGGCAGAAACAATTTGGTTATTGAATTACCCGATGACTTTGATGTAATAAAAAACAACACTGGTGCGCAAGAATTGCAGGTGATTGGAAACGAAGGATTCATTTTAAGACAAATTAAAAACGAAAATTTTATAATCGTTGCCAACTCGCATGTCGGACTGCTTTACGGTGTATTCCGTTTTTTACAGATTTTACAACAGGAACTGCCGCTCCCGGAATTAAATGTGGTTGATGCTCCCAAAACGCAAGTCCGTATTTTAAACCACTGGGACAACCTTGATCGTACCGTTGAACGGGGTTATGCCGGCTTTTCGCTTTGGGACTGGTTTCGTCTTCCTGATGTAATTCATCCGCGGTACATCGATTATGCCCGGGCAAACGCATCTGTTGGAATAAACGGTACAGCAATTACCAACGTTAATGCCAATGCACAGATTTTAACCCCGGTTTACCTCGAAAAAGTGAAAGCGCTGGCTGATGCTTTTCGCCCTTACGGTTTGAAAGTTTACCTCACAGCGCGGTTCAGCGCGCCAATGGAACTGGATAAACTGCCAACCGCCGATCCGCTTGACAAACAAGTTCAGGATTGGTGGAACAGAAAAGTGGAAGAAATTTACAGCTACATTCCCGATTTTGGCGGATTTTTGGTGAAAGCCGACTCCGAAGGGCAGCCCGGTCCGCATAACTACAACCGCACACAGGCCGAAGGGGCCAACATGCTGGCCGATGCAGTGGCTCCTTTTGGAGGAATTGTAATGTGGCGCGCTTTTGTTTACGACCAGCATATGCCGGAAGACCGTACCAAGCAGGCATATAACGAATTCAAACCGCTTGACGGAAAATTTCGCGATAATGTGATTGTTCAGGTGAAAAACGGCCCGCTCGACTTTCAGCCGCGTGAACCTTTTCACCCGCTGTTTGGGGGAATGGAAAAAACCAACCTGATGATGGAGTTTCAGATTACACAGGAATACCTGGGCTTTTCAACCCATTTGGTTTTCCTGGCGCCGCTTTATGAAGAATGCCTGCAATTTGATACCCACGCAAAAGGGAAAGGTTCAACTGTTGCAAAAACTATTGATGGATCGCTGTATGGACAAAAATTAACCGGAATGGCCGGCGTTTCCAATATTGGTACCGACCGCAACTGGACAGGACATCCGTTTGGGCAGGCCAACTGGTATGCGTTTGGGCGTTTGGCCTGGAATCCTTATCTCGGTTCCCGGGAAATCGCAAACGAGTGGATAAAAATGACATTTACCAAAAACCATGATTTTGTAAGGCCTGTAAAAAAAATGATGCTGGATTCAAGGGAAACCTGCGTAAATTACATGACTCCGCTGGGTTTGCACCATATTATGGCCGCTGGTCACCATCACGGCCCCGGCCCCTGGGTTGAGGGCAGAAGACCCGACTGGACTGCGATTTATTACCACCGGGCATCGGCTGACAGCATCGGTTTTAACCGATCTTCTTCAGGAAGCAATGCGATTGGGCAATACCATCAACCGGTTGCCGAATTGTTTGATAATAGTAAAAGCTGCCCTGAAGAATTTCTGCTTTGGTTTCACCGCGTTCCGTGGGATTACCGTGTGAAATCGGGAAATACGCTCTGGGACGAAATGGCATACAGGTACAATCAGGGTGTGAATGATGTGCGGACAATGCAACAAACATGGAATTCGCTAAAAGATTTTGTGGATAATGAACGTTTTCGCTATGTGGAATCCCTCCTCGGAATCCAGGAAAAGGAAGCGGTTTGGTGGCGAAATTCGTGTCTGCTCTATTTCCAGACTTTTTCCAACATGCCCATTCCTGATGCCATTGAACAACCTGATAAAACGTTGGAATATTATATGGGGATCAGGGAACTTTACATGCCCGGGCATCACTGATTAATATGAAAGCCGGAGTTTTAAACAGATTGCCAATTCTGAAACCTGTAAAAGAGTAGTTTGCAACGTTTTTCGTTACAGGGAAACATTGCCGGCAGTTTTCTTTACAAGTGTAGCTTCTTCCATAATTACGTCGTAAAAGTAACCCGCGCCAAAATCTTTTTCCAGTGTAATTTTTCCTTTGAAGGAAACCTCGTCGTTCACCTCGGCCAAATCCCGGGTCGTAATTGTTAAGTCGTATTTGCCGTTGCTGTTGGTTCCATCCTGGATATGAACCCAGTTTTTACCCATTATTTGTTTATTCACTTTTACCACAACACCTCTGATTTCAATTTCTTTCCCGGAAAAATCTGCCCGGTTGCCGAATATTTCGGAAATGGTAATTTCATTGTCGGCTTTTTCAAGCTGTACACTGCTTTTTTGGCCGGGTTCCACTTTCCCGGTATGGGAATTGCCCATCATTCCGCCCATTCCACCCATTCCTTGCATTGCTCCCATTGCATTTCCGTCAATGGGGTTTTTGCTGATTTGATTCACGAAATAAATCACATCAAATGTTCTGTCCAAATCTTTGCTGTGGAAATTGGTCATTTGCAAAGCTTCATCATAATAAAAAACATCACCGGGATTTATATCCTGTTTCGTTACTGCCATCCATTTTTCCCCGGCATTTTCTTTTACTTTCAGATACGTATAACTGGTTGCCTGAACTACCTCCGAAACTTCAAAAGTATTTTGGCTCCCCGCTGTCGTAGTTTGCGTAACCTGTCCGCTTTTATTTCTTACACACGACGCCAAAACAACAATCATCAACATCAATCCTAAAACTCTCATCTTACTCATTTTTTTGAATGTTTAAAACTTTCTTTTCAGGTTTAAATATAAACGATTAAACCAATCATTTTCCTGAATAGTCGCCTCAAAGTTAACAGTCAAAAACAACTTTTTGTTGATTTGAAATGAAAAATCAACTTCTCCAATGTTTTGTTTCAGTTCGGTCGCCGAATTTACATAGTTAAAACCGACCCGGCGGTATTGAAGGGTCGAATAAATTTTTCCGGGAATGATATCTTTTGAAACTTTTACCCCGTAAATCTGTCCGTCGAGATAACTGGTTTGCATTACATTCGCCGATACATTTAAGGAGGCATTTATTCCCGGAACCCTTGACCATGCGACAAAACCGTTAAATGTATTTGAAGGGCGAGGGTCTCCTTTGCGAAGGCGGTTACCTGCACTTGTGCCAACCATCAGGTAATTTACAGGCCGGTAATTTACCCTGAAGCGCACACCCTGCCTGCTTGCCTGCCGCAAAATTTCGTCGGCATAATTCCTGAAAGTTTCGTAATAAATCACATTTTTTCGGTTATCATACGAACCGGACAACGACAGTTTCCGGGAAACCCTAAAATTTGCAGACAGGTACAAACTGATTAAAATCAGCGTATTTTCGGATTGATTATTTAGCAGTCGATATAAGTCGAGTTCAACAGATGTAAAAACGTTCAGATTTTTAACCGCAGAATTGGTGTGTTGAAAATAGACAAATCGTCGGTCCACATTCCCCGAATTTCGCTGCTCGAAAAAAGCCACAGAAGATTGTATAAAACCATTTTTTACTTTTTGACTTTGTCCAAAATAAGCTCCGTATTCAAATAAGTTGAGATTGTACCCGTAATCCAGGTAATCGGGGCGGGACCCTGCGGCAATACCGACAAACATTTTTTTGAACCCGTATTCAAACTGGATTCCGTCAATTGCACCGACATTGGCAATTCGCGGATTAATTCTCCGACCGGCCCACAATGTTACCGTTTCATTGAAATCGTAGCGAAAAGCCAGATTATAAATTTTCAGTGCATTGTTCAGGTTTTCCTGTACCACATGCCATTGATTCTGCCGGTGAGTGAAAATGATATACGATTCTGCTGACAGCCTGGAACCGGAAATGTGGACTGCACTGGAAGAAAACGTATATCGGAACCGGTGAATATCGCTGACATCTGAATTGGAAAAATTGGAATAAGATGATGCTGAAATTCGCCCTGTGAATGTTTGTTTTTTTGTACTTCCCGGAATTTCCGGCACGGTGGTTAATACCTCTTCATGCAGGTCTTTTTCGGGTTGTAATTCTGTTTCTACTTCTGTTTCTGTTTCAGTTGCCCGCACTTTTATGCCATATTTTTTTCTGTGGAAAACCGTATCATCAATTTTAAATTTATTGTCGCCTAAAGCATTGCAAAGACATGAAACTGATGACTGTTGCACAACAACCAAAACCGGCATCAACTGATTATTGTCCCGGACAAAAAGCGTATCTCCGGATGCTATCCCTTCGGTGGTTTCAAATCTCACATAAATATTCTGACTGGTAAGATATGATACTTTACCTTCCTGATATCCGGAAATATCCTGTGCGGTAATTTTCAGTATTCCGGCAATATAGAGCAGGGGAAAAATCAGGGTCAATATTTTCAAAGGAAATTTAATCATCTTCTGCTGTTCCCAGCGGGTGGCAGGTAAAACAACTGATGCTGTTGTAAGCATAACCGTTAACTTCCCGGTGTTCCTTGTCTGCTTCCGTGCGGTTATGCTCATGGCAATCGACGCATGAAAAAATCTGGAAATTAGCAGGTGTGGTGTGGCAATCGGCGCACGCATTCCATTCTTCCCGGTGGCGGCCACTATAAATAGGAAAAAACTGCGCATCGTGGTTAAATGTGGAGGGTTTCCATGCTGTTTCTGAATGGCAGTTCTCACAATCAGCAGGGAACTGTGCTGCTGAATGCGATGGATTTGCGGTTTGGTTGTATTCGTTTGAATGACAGCCATAGCAGGTGTTCGGAGTTTGAGTGTAATTTCCCTGGTGGCAGAGAAAACAATTTTCTGCAATTCTTGCATGAGCGCCATTCAGTACAAAAAAATCCTGGTGATTTGGAATTAGGGCGGGTTCCCATCCCGGACTGGTGGTGTGGCAGTTTTGGCAGTCGGTTGAAAAGCCCAGACTCTGGTGAGGAGGATTTACCGATGCAATAAAGTTTTGCTGGTGGCACGAAAAACATTCGGATGCAACCGGCTCAAATAATCCGGCCGTGTGGCACGATTTGCAATCGGTTAAATCATGTCCGAGCGTCAACGGGAAAAAGTCGTGATTGAATCCTTTCGACGTCCATTCAAAAGCATCGATGCGGTGGCAATCCATACAATCGGTAGAAATTCCCGACTGAACATGGTTAGGGTTTGTGGTAGCCATGTAATCCTGGCGATGGCAGTCCACACATTCCACCCCCAAAGGTTGAAATTCGAGGTTTGACGCTGAAACATGGCAGGCAATACAATCGGCAGTGTTGTGTGCGCCAAGCAGTGGAAACCGGCTCAACTGGTGAATTTCAGTAATGTTGGTAACCAGCCACGACTTTGGAGAGTGGCACCGTGCACAATCCAACCCAACCGTATTGTTGTGCATATCGGTGTGGCAATCCATACAATTAGATTTTGCCTCTGAAAAAATGAGGTTTGAATGGCATGCCCTGCAATTGGTGTAGATGTGCTGGCCTTCCAGAATAAAGCTGGTGGAATCGTGGCTAAAAACAGCTGTTGATGCAGAAAAAGTCCATCCTTCGCTGGTATGGCAGTCTGAACAGTCGAATTTTAAATTTTCACCGTGAGGATTTTGCAGGTAAAAACCCGCTCCGAAGAGCAATAACAGTCCGAAAATTAATGGCAGCTTGCGCATGATATATCATCAAATTTGTAAATAATATAACTTCTGATTAAACTGTCGGTTGGTTTATGGCACAGAATACATTCCAAACCGGCATGTTTCCCATCGAGTTTAAAACGTGCATTGTCGTGGTTGAATTTTTCGGGCAACCAGTTGGTAAAAGTGTGGCACCGTTCACAATCATTTTTTCCCGATTCTTCAAATTGTTTGAAATGAACGTCTTCGTGGCAGTTTTCACAGTTCCCGGCCAGGTTGGAAAACTGTTGTTTCACCATTCCATTGGTTTCCCTGAAGTGGCAACCGCGGCAGTCCACCTGCGTATGTTTCCCCAAAAGCTGAAAATTGGTTTTATTGTGATCAAACAAAATTTCATTCCACATCCCAACCGAGTGACAGGCTTTGCAATCAGATTCCGGCATGTATTTTTCCGGTAATACGTTCTGGTGAATATTTTCGTGGCAGGTCACACAACGTGCTCCCAACCCGGTAAAGTTCCATTTTTCATCTTGTAAATGACAGGAAAAACATGGAGTGGCCAAATGAGCGCCTTCAAGCTTGAATATTAACTGGTTGTGCCTTTCAATTCCGAAGGAGGAAGGTAAAAATCCATTTACTGAATGGCATTCGGCGCAATCGGGTGATTTGCCCTTTTTCACGAACTGGTTTTCATGAAAATCAGCATGGCAATCGGAGCAGTAGTTATGTTTTACCGGCTGAGTATAACCCGAAGAA
The DNA here is from genome assembly GCA_964639655.1 of uncultured Mariniphaga sp. Classification (GTDB taxonomy): domain Bacteria; phylum Bacteroidota; class Bacteroidia; order Bacteroidales; family Prolixibacteraceae; genus Mariniphaga. The sequence continues at coordinate 3,614 of CAZXHP010000047.1, read as the reverse complement.
TGGCATTCTTTGCAATCCACAACCCGGTGCATACCCAAAAGCGGGAAAGCGGTCTGGTTGTGATTGAAACTACCCAGGCTTTTTACTTCGTTAAACGAAAATTCGTTGTGGCATTTCCTGCAGTCGTTTCCGAATTTGTTCCGGTGCACATCTTCGTGGCAACTGGTGCAATTGGCGAAATCGATACCTGCAAACCGCTGGAATTGTTTGCCGTTTACCAGATCAGTCTGGTGGCATTCTGCGCAATCCACCGACTGGTGTTTGCCAATCAGCGGAAAACGGGTTTTTGCGTGATTAAAACCGGATGCAGGGCGAAAAGCATCCTGGTTGTGGCACGAAAGACAGTTGGCCGGCAGGGTTTTTTGGTGGTAATCTTCATGGCAGGAAAGGCATTCCTTGCCCAAGCCAAGAAAAGTTCCTTCTTTCTTTTGAGAAATGTTATACTGAATGAGTTGCGGGTTATGGCAACCGGCACATTTCATCTGAGCGTGTTTACCCGTCAGTTCGTAACCTGTAAGATTATGATTGAATGTATTTTCGTTCATTCGGACGATTTGGTAATTGCGGCCAAAATGTTCGCCATGGCAGTCACGGCATTCCTTGCCTTTCACCTCAGATGATGCATGGTAACCTCTTTTCGCATCCATCAGGTTTTTTATTTCGACGTGGCATTCCAAACATTTCGGGGTGGTTTCTTTTTGGCCGAGAATGTGGCATTTTGTACAGTTGGTGAGGCCCTCGAGGCGGGCATGTGCCCGGGTAAGCTCTCCCGGTGATATTTGTGCTGTAAGTTGATGAAATAACAAGGTCAGGATTAAAAACAGAATACTATGGATTACAGCTTTGTTCATTGGCTTGAACTTTTGGTTTTTATTCGTGCTTTAAAATCGCTTCTCCAAATTTACGTGTTATTTCAATACCTGCGCCTTTTAAAAAGTCGGAAGGTAATTCTCCTCCTGCAAAAATGTAAACCAGGTCATTTTCAAAAGAAAGTGAAGGTTCTCCTTCTTTTTCAATGTTTACCCGGTTTTCTTCGATTGAGGTTACCTTTGAATTGAACACTATTTCCAGTTTTTTTTCTGAAAAAGCTTTGTCGATTTTTTGTTTGTTTTTGGCTTTTAATCTTGAAAATGTATCTTTTCTGTACGATAAAACGACCTTGTTCCGGGATGCGAGTAGCAACGCCGATTCTATGGCAGAATCACCGCCGCCCACCACCAGAATATTTTTCCCCGAAATGAGTTCCGGTTCCAGCAAACGGTAAAACACTTTTGGCAGCTCTTCTCCCGGAACATTTAGTTTTCGTGGTGTTCCGCGCCGTCCGATGGCCAGTAAAACCCGCTGTGCCGAAAACTGGTTTCCACCGGTGGTTTGTATTAAAAAATGCCCGTTTGCGGGTATTATTTTTTCCACCTTTTGATGTTCCTTTATATCGATACCGTGTTTTTGCAGAACGGTTACCCAAAGGTTTAAAAGTTCGGTTTTGGAGGTTTCATACAATTTTATTTTACCGAATAACGGTAATTCCATAGCGGAAGTCATTACGATTTTGGAACGCGGGAATGAAAAAACTGTTCCTCCGAGTGAGTCCTGCTCCAGCGTTAATGTTTTTAACTGCAGCCGTTTGGCTTCCAGCGAAGCAGAAATTCCGGCGGGTCCTGCACCTGCAATTATCAGGTCGAATTCGGTTTTGTTTTTTGCAACGAGTCCCTGTGCGATATTAAACACAGCCTGTTTTCCCTGTTCCACCGCATTTTTTATAAGTCCCATTCCACCGATTTCGCCTGCAATAAAAATCCCCGGAACATTGGTTTCAAACAGGGGAGTAACATGCGGCAATTCTATCCCGCGTTTTTCTGTGCCAATACAAAGTGTGATGGCCTGGGTTGGGCACGCATGAAAACAGGCGCCATGCCCAACGCACCGGCTGGCATTAATCGTAGTCGCCTTTCCGTTGCGAATGCCGATGATATCGTGCTCGGGACAGGCTTTGATGCAGGCCCCGCTTTGAATACAGGAATTTGGGTCGATTACAGGATGGAGGGAAACCGGCTCGTGTAATCCTTCCGCTTTGGCAATCGTAATTTTTTCATCCACAGCTTTCGATTGGCGTCGTAACTTTCTGATGTAGATGTAGATAACAGTCATCAGTAAAATCACTGTCAGCCCATAAATCATTATTTTTTCTGTTAGTACTGTCATCAGAATATCCATTTATATCCGAAAAGTACAGCAACAATAATGTGGACAACCATTATAAACAGCATAATTAAGGCGAAAGGTAAATGGGCCACATGCCAGTAACGGAACAGGCGCTGCATGGATGATAACCAGTCAATCCTGCGGGTTAACACTATTTCTCGCCTCATTGTTTTCTTTATTCCTTTTAAATCGGAAATGGAAATGTCCTGCATTTTTAGTTTTGTGTGCATCGTTTTCATTCGTTGGTTTTCGGAATACAGGCGCCGAAGCAGCTCTTTTGCGGTTCTTTCCGTTCCGGAAACCGGCCTTCCTTTTAGTGAATCATTGAAAAAGTCTAATATTTCCGTGTCCAGATTGTATTTGTTTTTTAAGTCGTCGTATAAACCGGTTTTTAATTGGTTGAGTTCGCTAAGGTTCAATTCGCGCCCTTCGATAGTCCGTGGGATTTGCAAATAGATAAAACGGCCGATAACACCACTGATTACTACGGCAACCATACTCCAGAAACTAAAGGCAACCAGTCCGCCGAATTTGAAGGAAGTGTGAAACAGAATCATTACCGGGCCTAATGTGCAAAGAAAAATGTGGAACTCGAGCCAGTATTTCAGCGACCCGAACCTGTAAAAACGGCGGATTCGTTTTCGGGCCATGTAACTGAAAACCCCGAGTACAATAAGAAACGAACCCGCTATTCCAAGGCCGTGCCCAACCAATCCTGTCGGTTTGAGGAGCTCGTGCTGAGGGTGGAAGTACCGTTCATCGATTTTGGTTGTATAATAGTCAGCGCCATAAAATGTAAGCCCCAGAAATACAGCGAGGGTAACCAGCACAAAAGAAGAAATGTATATTTTATGGATGGTTCGGCGCATAAAATGTCACTATTAGTATTGGAATTTAAATATACCAGTTTTCAGGCGATATAAATAATCGCTTACTGACTTTTTTCGAAACAGGAATATAACCGGAAAAAGTGAAATCTATTGTGTCAGATTTTACTTTAAATGAATTAATTACAGAATACCGCTATTCATGAACTTCCCCTATGGTTGAAAGGTCGTTGAATAATAATTACACTACTTTGCCGACGAGGCATTGTCCGGGGAATGGGTCGTTCCGGCCAGCATTTCTGCATCCCAGTTTATTTTCTGCAATTCGCCCATCAGTGAATCCTTCAGTGTTACATATTCCGTCATGCGATTTTCATTAACCGGCTCAACCGGCGGTGCTTCCACTTTGAGCGGATCGACCGGCGTTCCGTTTTTATGCACCCTGAAATCGAGGTGCGGACCGGTTGCCAGTCCGGTAGAGCCCACAAAACCGATTACCTGGCCCTGCTGAACGCGTGCGCCTTGCACAATTCCTTTGGCAAAACCCGAAAGGTGCATGTAGGTTGTAACATAAACCGAATTGTG
>CAZXHP010000046.1:0-21515 GCA_964639655.1 uncultured Mariniphaga sp. | reverse complement strand
AATTATTCAGCACTTCCAAAAACCGGTAAAAGGTATTTTTTGTAATGCTCCAGTCCGGAGGTTTTATTTCGCCCCAGGCTTTTGGCGTATCCGACATGTTAAAGTAGTTCACTCCTTTTATTTGCGGGTTTTCCCGAATAACTTTTGCAGCGTCTTCAAGCCATCTGGTTTGGTAATCTTCCGGGCCTTTTACGCCAAATTCGGTAATAAACAAAGGTTTGTTTATAAATCGGATGCGCCAGTATTTACGGTTAAATATTTTTTCGAAAGATTCCTGCTTTTCAGGGTCGGTAATATTTTTATCAGGCAGTCCGTAAATGGCGATACTTATAAAATCGACAACATCGTTTCCGGGATACCATTCCAGTGAACCCCTGTCGCCTGCCGGCCCCCACACACGTTTGATATTTGCAGGCAGCGCATCTGTATATGTCATAAAATAACGGTACGATTTGATATAGGTTAACGGGTCCTGGCTTTGCCACGGGTAGCGGGTTATTGGAATTTCCATTTCGTGGGCAAAACGCAAATAAATATTTTTGCCGGTTGAAAGAATGATGGAATAAAACCGGTTAATTTCCGCATCGTATTTTCCATCTGAAATATTTTGCAGCACCTCCAAATCATTTTCTGCATTTGGTCCGAAAAATGGTTCGAAAGTTACAATTACATCATTGTCGCGCCCAAGTACCCTGGCAAATTCATTCTGAAAAGTTCCGTCACCGAGTTTTCGAAAGTCGGCAAAAAGGTGCTCAACGGTTACCGGTTCTTCACCGTTAAGCCGCTCAAATTCATCGAAAATGCCAATTTCAATTTTTTCTCTTTTGACGTTTTTGTTACTGTATTCCAGATGTTTAAAATTATCCGAAGAATAAATAATTTCCCTTTCGTCATTTATTTTTTGCGCAAGAGCAGATAATAGCTGGTCATCAACAGCTTCGTTATCAATTTGTTTCGACCCCAGCAAAAAAACCGGTTTGCCGGTAAACCTCAATCGGTGTACTCTTCTGAATACATCATAATTAACGGGATAGTCTGACGGATATACATCCAGCGGAATTTCTGAATCACTTTTTATGGTTACCGAAGCGGCGTCAACAACATCGTCCCCAGGGTAAAACTCCATTGTCCCCGGATAACCTGCCGGCCCCCACATCAGTTTCACCTGCGGCGCATGATTTCTGCACAACAGTGCAAAATAACGGAATGCTGTTATATAAGCCTGTCCCCCAATTTGCTGCCACGGATAACGGTTTACCGGAACTTCCATGTCGGGATTCAACCGGAAATAGACATTCGGTCGATTTCCGATAAAACCGGTACATAATTCTTCCAAAACTTTATCGTATTTGCCCGCGGCAATTTCAGTGAGCACATTATTCTCATAAGAAGAAATTCCGCTTGTTTTCCAGGTTTCAATGGTGAAAAGGATTGGCAAGTGTTCTGCAATGTGTTCAATTTCACTTTTTTTTATGTCCGATTTTTTGGTGTTGTGCAATTGGATGGTAAAATGAAAACAGGAATCGACCATTTTGGTTTGTGCATTGGGATGAAAGGAAAACAACGCCAGCGGCGTTTCGGAAGTGTTGATTTCGATGGTATTTTTTTTGGGCGCCTTCAGCAGTCTTTTCAGATAACTTTGGTACCTGACTGCAAACAGAGAAATCATCACAATTCCGCCTAAAGTTAGCAGAATAAAAAAAGCTCGTTTCATTGGATAATTACCAGTTTATTTTTTGTTTTGCAACAGTTCGCGAACAAACTTGTCCTGAAATTGAACCCATGCTGCAATACGGTTTCGGGCAAATTTCAGTTCACTTTCCGGTAAAGATTGAGCCAGGTTGATGGTTTCTTTCGGGTCTGTGTTCAAATCAAAAACCTCCACTGAATTGCGGGTTTCGTTAAAAATGAATTTCATGTCGTTGTTCCGGTAGCCGAAAAGGTAATCGGACCAGGGAGCAAGAAAAAAGTTTTCGTACGAACTGGTTGTTAAAAGGTCCCGGCCCTGCCAAACCGGAGGAGTTTCTTCCCCGATTACGGCAAAAATAGTTGTTGCCAAATCTTTCATGCCGGCGATGTCATTTTTTCGTTCGCCGTAAAACAGAACCGGATTGATAAGATAAAGCGGAACTTTGATGTTTTCTTCATATAAAGCAGTTGCGTGGCCGTATTGCCCGTGTTGTCCGAAAGCTTCACCATGGTCTCCAAAAATTACTACCAGCGTTTTTTCTGCCAGTTTTCGATCTTCGAGCACCTGCATCACATTCCCAACCAATGCGTCATTGTATTTCAGGCAGTTGAGGTACCGGTTGTAATTCACTTCCGAAACTCCGAAATCCTCTTCTTCTTTTCCGAAAAAATAGGGATAATGGCCTTGCACCGTCCACAACATTGAAAAAAAGTTGCCGGTGGTATCTTCGTCCAACCAGGTCGTTAATCTGTCGGCAAGGCACATGTCGTCTTTTCCGTTTCCCTGCAGGTAATCCGGATTATCCAGATGAAATTCCTCAGCACATGTTATGGTAGCAAAATCCTCGATAACGTCAAATCCCCGGTGGTCCAAAAACTGTTTGCAGTTTTGGAAATTCAGATCGGCGGTTGAAAAAAAGGATGTCCGGTACCCCTTGTTTTTAAGTTCGGAAGAAATTGTGGGGTGGTTCACAGCGGGAGCTTCCTGGGTTAAACTTTTGTAGGAAAGGTAAGGATACATCGACCCGAGCACCGAAACCAGCGACCGGTTTGTTGCAGGCCCGTGTGCATACATTTGTTCAAAAACTGTTGCCTGCGCGGAATATTTAACGAGGTTGGGACTGAGCTGAAATGTGCCGCCATAATCATCGAAATAGACTGCCCCCGCCGATTCCAGCACAATAATCAATACATTTTTGATGGCGTGATTTTCTGTTTTTTTAAAGGGTGAATCCATTGGAACAGCCATTCGCGGATTAAAAGGTTCCAAATCATCCGACAGTTCAGCAGTAAAAAAAGATTGGGTTGAGTTGGCCGTGAGTATCGACCAGCTCATTACTTTAACGGCGTTTTCGGCCTGCCCCTTTGTCCAGTGGGCTTCTGCTTTAAAAGTATATATTGTTAGAAAAATAGCAGCCAGTGCTATTACCGGGTAGGTGAAGATTTTTATCGTTTTTCGCGCGACAAAAAAACTGTACACTTTTTGCAGAATTCCGGCAAAAATCAACATCGAGAAAATTAACGCCACGAGGTTAAGAATAATTCCCCAATCCAGATTTTCCTGAAAAGCTGTTCTGGCTTCGTTGCTGCCCAAAAAATCGGAATAATAGAGCCATTGGTAGGTAAAAGGTTTTCCGAAATAAATAACTGTTGTAATGTTTACAAACGCTACAAGAGTTGCTATAACGGCAAAAACGATAAAAAAGCTAAAGACCAGCTTTTTCACTTTTGGCTTTTTTATCCACCAGAGTATAATTACGAAAATGAGTACCCATCCCGAAACAAACAGAATGTCGTCTGCACTTCCCCGGATGAGTTGGGGAACAAGCCGCCAGTTGTAAATGATATGTTTAAGATTAATATTGATAATTTCTGAACGGGCAAGCATATGAAATGCCACCAGGCTTATGCCTGTGAAAAAAACCATTTGAATTAGGGTAGGGGGATATAATTTTCTAAACTTTTGTTTTTGAATCCATTGCAGCAGAATATAGATAAATGCAAAGAATAAAAGCAGCATCCAGCCAAAATCAACGATACTCTTACTTTTTGATTTTTTTGCTTTTGAATAGTTGGCAGTTTTTATAACCGGGGTAAGTTCGTTTATCAAAATTTTTCCACCGGACCGTACATCCCAAAAGTCCTGATAATGCCCCTCTTTGTTTTTTGTGATCCAGAAATAGTATTCAAGCGTTGAGTTTTTGGGAACCTTCAATTGTATGCTGAAAGTGTCGTTGTTAACCGGCATGGGGTTGCATAAGTATTCATCTTTGAATTTGGTTTCAGTATTCCACAAAACAGCTTCTTCCAACGAATGACTTTCTGTTTTCCAGATGAGAAAAACGGAAGCTGACCGGGGTGCATGATACCTGAATTCCTGTGCTGTAAATATTTCAGAGGAATCGGCCGGTTCGAAAACAGACGCATTAACATCATTATTATCAGCATTGGTTTTTTGCTGAAAATTAGTTTCGGTCCCGGAAACACCCATAACAAATAGTGGGATTAGAACAGCAAACAAAGCATGTTTGAAATCCATTTTTTGCAAGATGATTGTAACGTATTTAATCTAAAAAGCCCTGACTAATCAGAGCTTTTGTTTGAATCGAAAATTTTTAGCGTTTTTCACTTCCCGGTGTACCAGCGAAACATTTTTTCTATGCCTTCGCCGATTTCAATTTTATGGCGCCAGCCGAGCGCATGTAATTTCGAAACATCGGTAAGTTTTCGCATCGTCCCATCGGGTTTACTGGTGTTGAAAACCAGTTCACCGTTGAAACCGATTTTTTCTTTTATTAAAAGGGCCAGGTTTTTTATGCTGATTTCTATCCCGGTACCGATGTTAATATGTGTATTCCTGATTTCCTGTCGATTCCGACCTGCCACATCTTCAAAGTTTACATTTTCAACGATATAAACGCAGGCGTCGGCCAGTTCTTCGCTCCATAAAAATTCGCGCAACGGTTTTCCGCTTCCCCAGATTTCAACAGCAACTTTATCGCTGTTTCCTCCGGTTTCAACACCGTATTTTGCCAGAATAGTCAGAATCTGCTCCTGTGCCGAACTGCCATCGACTCCCTCTACAGGCCTTTTGTTAAAATCTTCCCGAACAGCATCCCAGTTGTTTTCTTCGATACATTTTCCAAGATACATTTTACGCATTAACGCGGGCAGTACGTGCGACTTTTCCAAATCGAAATTATCGTTAGGTCCGTACAAATTGGTAGGCATTACCGAGAGGAAGTTTGTTCCGTACTGGATGTTGTAACTTTCGCACATTTTTATTCCGGCAATTTTTGCTATGGCGTACGGTTCGTTGGTGTATTCCAGCGGACTGGTTAACAAACTATCTTCGGGCATGGGCTGCGGTGCTTCTTTCGGGTAAATGCACGTACTTCCTAAAAACAACAGTTTTTTTACCTTGTGTTTGTATGCGTGGTGAATGACATTGTCCTGAATCATCAGGTTTTCGTAAATAAACTGTCCACGGTAGGTATTATTTGCCACTATACCACCCACTTTTGCAGCGGCCAGAAAAACATACTCCGGTTTTTCAGTCGCAAAAAATTTATCCACTGCTACCGGATTCATCAGGTCCAGTTCAGTAATTGTTTTCCCGATAAGATTGTTGTATCCCTTTAATTGCAGGTTTTTCCAGATGGCTGAACCTACGAGCCCGGTGTGTCCGGCAACGTATATTTTCGAATTTTTATCCATCTCTTATTCAAAGTAATTTAATGTCCGGTAACCTCCGTCACGCAAATAGGCATCTTTTTTCATCAGATCAATGTCGGACTGAATCATTTCCGAAATTAGTCCTTTTAAGTCGTACTTCGGTATCCAGCCCAGTTTTTCTTTGGCCTTGGTGGCATCGCCAATAAGCAATTCCACTTCGGTAGGTCTGAAATATTGGGGATCCACTGCAACCAGGGGCGCCCCGTTCATTGTTGAAGAACTGTTTTTCTGAACCCTTTTTTTGAAGGCTTCGAAATACTGTTCGCCAACTTTTTCGAGGAAAACCTTTTCATCGATGGCGGTTAAATACCCTTTTTCATCCACATTCTCACCAGTAAAAGTAATTTCCAGTCCCAGTTCTTCGCCGGCCATTTTAATAAAATCTCTTATTGAAGTGGTTATGCCTGTGGCAATAACATAATCGTCGGGTTTATCTTGCTGAAGAATAAGATGCATTGCTTTTATATAATCTTTGGCATGGCCCCAATCGCGTTGTGCCGAAAGATTTCCCATAAAGATGGTATCCTGCATGCCTAAAACCATTCGTGCAATTGCCCGGGTTATTTTGCGGGTAACAAAAGTTTCTCCCCTGATGGGCGATTCGTGATTAAAAAGAATACCGTTGGAAGCATGTAAGTTATAAGCCTCGCGGTAGTTTACGGTAATCCAGTAGGCATACAATTTGGCCACACCGTATGGAGAACGTGGATAAAACGGTGTTTTTTCGGTTTGCGGAACCTCTTGTACCAATCCGTACAGTTCGGAAGTCGATGCCTGATAAATGCGTGTTTTATTGGTCAGTCCCAGTAAACGAATTGCTTCCAGCAGGCGCAACGTCCCAACACCATCGGCATTGGCCGTGTATTCCGGTGTTTCGAAACTTACCTTTACGTGGCTCATGGCAGCAAGATTGTAAATTTCATCGGGCCGAACTTCCTGAATGATCCGTGTCAGGTTCATGCTGTCGGTCATATCGCCATAGTGTAAAATAAGATTTCGGTTATCAACATGCGGATCCTGGTAAATATGGTCGATGCGTTCAGTGTTGAACATCGAAGCCCGGCGTTTTATGCCATGAACAACATATCCTTTTTTAATCAGGTATTCCGCCAGGTAAGCGCCGTCCTGTCCGGTAATTCCGGTAATTAATGCAACTTTTTTTGTCATTTCATTTATGATTATGTGTCAAATTAACAAAATCAGGTGTTTATTTTTTTTCTTCTTCTTTTTCCGTTATCATTTCATAAATTTTTTTCCATTCGGGAATTCCCAAAAGATTTCTGTCGTCGATGTAAATATCGGCATAAATTTTTCGGCTGTATGTATTGTCAAACTCTTCACCGTCAAAATTATTATTTACTGCGTGAAAGTACAACCCCCTTTTTTCGCAAAATTCTACGGCTTCATCGAGTTCTTTACCTGAGCGGTAGGTCCAAAGAATGAGTTTATGCCCCTTTTTTTGAAAAAGTTTTAATGTCTCTATGGCGAACGGAATTTCTTCTCCGATTTCAGGGAATTTGTGTTCTACAATGGTTCCGTCGAAGTCAACTGCAATAATCATAGTTTTTTTATCTGTTTTCAAATTATTTTATGAGGATGATTGTTTGAAAAGTTACGGTTTGTTCGATTAATGCCGTACAATAAATGGTGGAGCAGGGTTCTTTCCGTTCTTTTGAATCGGAATACCACCCCAGAATTTGAGGAATGATTTGCCCCTTTATGAGTTTGGTTTTAAACTTTTTATCGGTTACAACATATATCATGTTTTCTTTTTCGTCGGAAGCCTGAAAGTTGACAGTGTTGTTTTGTTTTACAAGCGTTTTAGGATGAAAATGAAAAGGAAGTTCGATAAAATAATATCCTGATTTCTGGCATTCTATGGTGTCGTTAATCCAAATCAGATTTTTCAGTTTGTCGAGTTTTATTTCCCGCGAATGTACAGCGCCCAGCTTTTTGTAGGCGTCGTGTTCGGCTTTTATTAAAATGGAATTTTTTTCAAATCGCGTTTCCAGAATAGTTGTTTTATAGTGGTTGAACCAGGAAGTTGATTTTGTAGCTTCTGATTGGTTTTTCAGGTTAATTTTAATTGTGTTGTGCGAAAGTGTACTCCTGAAATATTTTTTCCATTCAATCCCAGACTGATAGGTAACCGCTCCGGGATCGACCAGGAAAGGACTCTCCCCGACATTTAGAGTTACCGACAGCGCATCGGCATGCTCCTGGGCAGTTTTGGGCAAATATCCTGACGCCGCCGCTTTAAAGAACAGGGCTATCTCTTTATTGTGAAAATTGGAACGGAAAACAAACTGCCGTTCTTTTTTGAAAAAACCCGATTCAGGCTTTTGATTAATTTTCCCCAGTGTTTCGTCTTGTTTAGCCATTTTTTTGTTTTTTTTCAAGGTTTTTATTCCGGGGTTCGGTGGATTAATGCCAGTTGCCGGGCTTTTTTATTAACGAGTTTTCTATGCTCTACAGGAATGGGAAGTTTTTTTTTCCCGTTGTTGTAATGTGAATTCATTGAAATAAACTCGGGAACAATTCGCATCATTTGTTCAACAAGCTCCTCCCGACTCATTTCTTCGAGGTTTACCAGCAGGTCGGTAATTTCGTTAACAATCTGCAGGTCGTGCTTAATAATTTTCCCGATCATAATTTTTTCGTTGTATGTTGGCTGAAGTTCCTCTTTATCGCTTAGCAGTTCTTCGTAAAGTTTTTCGCCGGGCCGCAATCCAATGGTTTTTATTCTAATATCTTTTTCAGGAACAAAACCCGAGAGCAGTATCATTTTTCTGGCCAGGTCATATATTTTGACCGGTTCGCCCATATCAAATACAAAAATTTCGCCCCCTTTGCCCATAAATCCGGCTTCCAGAACCAGCTGGCAGGCCTCGGGTATCGTCATAAAATAGCGGGTAATATCTTTATGTGTTATGGTTATAGGTCCGCCATTTTCGATTTGTTTTTTAAACAGTGGTACCACAGAACCGTTTGAGCCTAAAACATTACCAAACCGGGTTATAATAAACTGGGTTGAAATTTTTTCGGATTGTACGAGTGACTGAATGTACATTTCGCTGATGCGTTTTGTTGCGCCCATTACATTGGTGGGATTTACAGCTTTGTCAGTCGAGATAAAAACAAATTTCTCTACACCGAATTCGATGGACAAATCGGCAAGTATTTTGGTGCCGCCAACATTTACATGCACGGCTTCACTGGGATATTCTTCCATTAACGGAACGTGTTTGTATGCAGCGGCATTGAAAACCATTGTTGGAGCAAATTCCGTGAATACTTTTCGGAGCTTTATGGGGTTGGTTACATCGCCTACAACAACTACAAAGTCTTCATGCGCATTTTTCGACAGAATTTCCTGTTGCAAATTGTATAAGTCCGATTCCGCTTTGTCAAAGAGAATAACTCTTTTCACTTTAAATTCAATGAGCTGACGTACAATTTCGGACCCGATGGAACCTGCAGCACCTGTCACCAGTACCACCGAATTTTTTAATCCTCCTTCAATCTTTTTCCTGTCGAGTTTAATAGAGCTTCTTCCCAATAAATCTTCAATACTAATCGGGCGAATAGATTTGGTCTGAAGTTCCCCGTTTATCCAGGTTTTAACCGGCGGAACTTCTTTGATTTTAAGGTTTTGTTTTAAGCATTCGTCGGTTATTTCCCGTTTGCGCTCTGTTGTAATCTTTGTATTATCTATTGCAAGAATTATTTCGGTTACCTGCTGTTCCGGAATAATTTTTTTGAAGGCTTTTTGCGGAGAGTAGATGGGAATACCGGAGATATATTTGTCGAACAGCGATGAATTGTCATCTATAAATCCAGCTACTTTAATGTTCAGGGTAGTGTCCATTAACAACGTGCCGAGGGTGATTTTCCCTTTCCAGCCGGCGCCGTAAATCATTATTTTTTGTGGATTTTTGTTTTCCTTTAACCAGTTTTGGTAGGTCAGTTTTACCAAAAGTCGGATAACAATTAACGAAATAGAGACCAACAGCGTGTGAATGATGACGACAGAATAGGGTATCATCATAAAGTCGGGCGCATTCAGATTTCTGCCTGCAAAAGAAATAAAAGCGAGCGCCAATCCGGCACACAACGTTGCCGACAGAATATGTATTACGTCTTCCGGAGTACTGTGTCTTAAAATTCCCGCATACGATTTCGATTTCCAGAAACCAAATGTGAATGTCGGGAGAATAATCAACAATTGCAGCGTGGAAATATAGGTTGCTACATCCGATAAATCAAAATTAAACCTGAGAAGATAAGCGATAAACCACGAAATGACTACTATCGCCAGGTCTAAGGTTAGTACCATCCACTTCGGTAAATAATTTTTTGAGAAAAAATGTATTATACTTTTCATAGTCACTATGCTAAAGTTTAAGAAAATAGTATGAAATCCATCACTTTATTGATGAATAGTTTTGTAATCAACAACGAAATGTGGACTTAGTATTTTGTTTAGTTCAATTTGGGTTGCAAAGTCTTTGTTATTTTTAGCCGAACAACCAGGTAGAAAACGCCCGATGCCAATAAAATCAGAAAAAAAATAAGCCCGTTCATTTTATTTTCTGAAATGAGCGTGATGGTAAGCAAGTTTATAACGGCCTGAACAATGCCGTAAATTCCGGAAACGAGCACATGCGGCCATTGAAATTCGTTGCTCAGGTATTGATATAAATGGGTTCGGTGCGCCTCAAAAATATTTTCCCGTTGCAGCAACCTGAAGAAAATAGTTAACGCCGAATCGATCCCATAAACCGAAAAGAACAGCAGGTATTCCAACCGCCCGGTTTTTGAAATCAATGCAATCATAAACCAGGCCAGCAAAAAGGCCATACTCACGCTTCCCACATCTCCGGCAAAGGTTTTGGCCCGTTTGCGTGCATTAAAAAATGAAAAAACCAGAACAGAAAGAATCAATAGAACGATTAAATGTTGCGAGACAAATTCAACGGAATGGTTTAACCAGGCAAATGCAAGGAGTGTAACTAATCCGTAAAATGCTGTTATACCGTTAATTCCATCCATAAAGTTGAATGCATTTATCCAGCCAATCACAATCAGGTAGGCGAAAACAATTAAATACCAGGGAAGGTTAAGAAGCTGAAGCTGCCAGAATAACAGTGTAACTGCGATGAAATGCACTATTATTCTGAGTTTTGACGAGAGCGAAAAAACGTCGTCGATAAAACTTACAGTAGCCAGCAACAACAGTGCAGAGACTATCCACGGTGCACTGAACCCATAAATGAAAAACCATAATAAGGCTGCAACCGGGAATACAACTCCGCCACCACGAATAGTGATATATTTGTGGGAACTTCGTTCGTTCGGCTTGTCGATAATATTAAAATGATCGGCCAGCCTGAAGTAACCCCGCAAAAGAATGCCAAAAACAATGAATGAAAGAATATACAAAAGCATGTTATTGCAATGAAGTCAGTGTATTTTTGATTCCTTCTTCAGCTTCTACAGGCATTTTTTGAATGCCCAAAGCCAGTTTTAGTTTTTTATTGGAAACGATATACGATTCGGTCAGTTTTTGCAGTCGTTCGCTGTTTAGGGGAAGTCGAATTACATCACCCAGTTTTGCAACAACCCGAATTATTTTTTCATTGATTTGCCAAATTCTTGGCTGTTGACCGATAGATTCCGCAATTAATACAATCAACCGGTTGGTTGAGATGGTTTCATCATCGGCTACCTGATAAATACCCTGTTCAACAGGCTTTTCCATAAGTTGATTGATAACAAATATGAGATTGTTAATTGCTGTGAACGAACGTTTATTATCAAATTTCCCCAGTGGCCAGGGAATACCTTTTCTGACGATATTGTAGAGGAGGTTAAGGTTTCCTTTGTTTCCGGGGCCGTGAATCATAGAAGGCCGAAGAATATAGACAAGTTTGTCTGTAGGCAATTTAAAATCCAGCAGGAACTGCTCAGCAACAAGTTTCGACATTCCGTAGGCTGTTTTCGGGTTCGGCGTTTCATCCTCAGTCAGCATTTCTCCCTGAACCTCGTCGGCAATTGCTTTCACAGAACTAAAAAAGATAAATTTTTTTGCCGGTGATTTTAAAAAGTAGTCAAAAATTCGTTGAGTTAATCCCACATTTACGTGAAAATAAACATGATTATCCGTTATATTCCTGGTGTCGTGCGCTTTTCCGGCCAGATGAATGATTACCTCGATATGGCTCCAATCCAGTGAATGAAGTGACTCCCAATCGAAAAATTCATCATAAGAATGATTATCGGGTCGAATCACATCAACTGCGATAAGATGGTGATTTGATTGGGTTTTTATGGCTTTTGACAAGTTTGTACCTACAAAGCCGAATGCACCGGTGATAAGGATATTCATGATAAACTAATTGTAAACAGTGTTGATTAGGTTATTGTATTATGATTAAATGTGAATCAATGAAACTGTTTCTTCGATATGCTTTTTGGAAGACGCTCCAAATACCACCGATTGAATATTCTGTTGATTAATAAAGTTATAAGCTTCCTTTGCAGGAATTGCACCTGAAGCAAGAGTTGACATAGCCATTAGCTGATATTTTGATGAATCATTTTTTGTTGTTGCGTTTATGTATGATTCAGCATTAGGCGACATTAAATACCCTATTTTGTTGAAAGACGAGCAGATTACAACTTCTTCAATTCCCCACTCTTCAAGTTTTGATTTCAAATAAGGCATATTCTGGGTTATCAATCCGGGTAATGCTTTATATTTTTTTCGTATATATATACAATACTCCTGAAAAATTTCACTTACTCCATATCCAAGCAAAAGGTCCGTAATAATATTTTGCAGAAAAATAACCTTTACATTCAGTCCCTTAAACATTTTCATTTCCATATCTACCAGCATTTGCATAAGTTTTACAGCATCTTTACCCAGAACTGCAGCGCTTCCCTTGGTTATCATTCCCAGTACTCCCATGGCAGTATTGTTTTTAAAAAGTATTTCATTTAAAGTTGGAACAATACCTTTTTCGCTGATCAGATTTGCATATTTATGAGGATAGGGAATGGATGGATACCAGTTAATTTTAGGGTAACCGTTTTTATGTGTTGAAAAGTGGTCACATATTTCTTTGGCTCGGTCGTTACTGTTTAACATGATTGCTCTTATTCCGCAATCAAATGCCATTTGATAAACCTTAAATATTGCAGAATTATCATAAAACTGTTCAGCCAGCTGTTGCGCTTTTTCCTGCGACATATGATTAATCCCAAAGAACTGGTTGTCGCCAAAAATTATTTTATCGATGTGTTCCATTACAGTAATTTGCCATTTAGTTCAAAATCATTAAAAATAGATTCAATAATATTCAGGGTATCTTTAGCATCACTAAAAGTGCAATAGTTTTTAGTTTCTTTTCCTGAAATACAATCGATGAAATGGTATAGCTGAGAAGTAAACTCATTTCCTCTAACATAAAATGGAACTGAATGAAAGATATCAGTGATATAAATTGTATTCCATCCCAAGCGTAAATTATTTTCAGGTGAAGAACTTTTCATAAAAACTTTAATTCCATGTTGATCCGCAAGAATTTTACCCTGCGATCCAAAAATTTCTATTTTATTTGTCGGCTTGCGGAAGCTTTCATCACTCCAGTTTACATTTAAGGTGCCTGAAATACCATCTCTATATAGGAATGTGGCATTTACAGCATCTTCAACATGTTTTGAAAAAACGGAAGTCATACTTGTTCCGGTTACTTTGTCTGGTTTTCCAATCAGGAAGTTGACCAAATCTATCGCATGAGAGGCGACTTCGTAAACTGCACCTCCTCCGTTTTCTCGCGAATCTCTCCAGGTGTTTCCTTCTTCTGCTTTAGTAATAGTTCGGCTGTACATTTCAGATTTAAAGCGAATGACTTTCCCGATTATCTCATTTTCGATATATTGTTTTACGGTTCTGAAGATATCGTTGAACCGGTTTACATACCCCACCTGATTGATGAGATTTTTTTGTTTAAAAAGGTCAGCAAGTTCCAACGCTTTTTTATGGTTGGTCGTGAAAGGTTTTTCAGAAAAAACATGAATGCCCTTTTGAGCTGCTTCCAGTGCGATTGGATAATGCAATGCAGGTGGAGTACAAATGATTATTGCATCCAAATTTTCATTTTGCAAAAGTTTTTTGTAATCATTATAGGTATTTATTCCTCTGAGGTATTTCTTCATTAAGTTTAAAACCAGGGAAGATGTATCAGCAATAGCAGTTATTTCTACATCAGGATGACTGTTTATAATGGAATAATGGGTAATTCCCATTCTTCCCATTCCAATGATTGCGAGTTTGATTTTAGAATTTGCCATGTTTATATTTTTAATTCTGATTAGTGCATCGAAAAGGTGTAAAAAGATGATACCAATGTAAGGGATACCGTTTTAAAACTTCGGGACGAAAAATAGTTCTTTTCAGCAAGGCTAATCTGAGTTTCCATTAATAGTGTTGACTAATTTTTGTTGGGAATTTTTTAATTCTATTTTATCAAGGCTGGGTGAAAATACTTGATAGCTCATAATATGAATTGTCTTTGGAACTTGGAGTAAGACAATGATTTTGTTTTTTATAACGACTTGTGAAAATTAAATTGAGTTTTACTTCCCTTTATACTCCCCATATCCTTGTTTCCAGTATTTTTTCCGGTAGCCGTATCCATATCCGTACCCGCTTTCAGGGGTGTCGTTCATTACAATCGCCGATCGATTAATTTTATTAAAATCAACAGCTTTATTAATTTGTTTAATTTGATTTTTATGGCTGTAATTTATTCGTAAAACAAACAAGCTGATATCTGCAAACCGGCTCGTCAGAATGGCATCGGGAATAAGGAGCAATGGTGCATTGTCGATTATAATGTAATCAAACAGTTCCCGGGTGTGTTCGATTAGTTTTTCAAATTTTACCCCGTCGAGCAACTCTGAAGGATTTTCGTGATTATTGCCCGTATTTATAAAAAATAAATTGGGAATGGATGTTTTTGAAATAATTTCATCCAAAGTTTTTTCGTCATTTAGAAAATCGCGCAACCCTATGGATTCTTTTACATTTAAAAATTTATGAAGAGTGGGTTTGTGAAGATCGGCTCCGATAAGTAATACCATTTTGTTGGTTTTGGATAAAACGGCTGCAAGGTTAGCGGAAATAAAAGACTTTCCTTCTCCGGGGACTAAAGAATTTATGGAAACCACTCTCGTTTCGCTGTCTTCGGTAAGGGTATTGATGTTTGTTTTTAACCCTCTGAAACTTTCGGCAATACCTGATCGCGGATGCTGGATAACCGGCAATAAGGCTTTAAATTTATGTTTCATAATACCCTCGAGCACGGGTATTTTACTGCCTCGTTCAACTTCCTGGATCGTTTCGATTTTATTGTTGAAAATAATCATTAATGTAATGATTAAAAAAGGAATAATTCCACCGCCCATTAAGCCAACCGCCATATTTATTATCATATTCGGCCCTGTTTTTCGCGATGCTTCGACAATGGCCTCGTCAATTACCTGAATTTCCGGAACTATGGATGCCTTTGAGATGGATGCTTCGGTTTTTTTCTGCAACATGTAGGTGTATATCTCATTGTTCAATTCAAATTCCCGCTGAATGCTGATGAGGTTTTTTTCGGTTTCGGGGAGCCTTCTCAATCTTGCCTGAATTTCACTGTACCTTCCTTGCAGACTTTCCATTTTTGACTGGGTTGAAGCCAGTTGATTTTTTATGGTTTCCTGCAAACCATCCCGAACTATTTTTATTTCTTTTTCAAGTATTAATAAAGCAGGATTGTTTTCCTGGACTGAATAGGAAAGCACTTCCCTCCGGCTGTAAAGCTCCATCAATCTTGAGAGCATTCCGCTCAGATTTGAGTCTGTAATTCCAACCACCGATGGATTGACAACTTCTCCAATTCTGTTTGCATCATCGAGGTAGCGTTGCAAATCGGTGTAATAATCAAGCTGTAACTGCGTTAAATATTGTTCCTGTTCAATTTCTTCCATTCTTGAATAAACCGATTGTGCTTCCTGACCGAGATTCATAACCTGGTTGTTTCTTCGGTAGTCGCTGAATCTCTCTTCCGATGTTGACAATGAGTTTTTTAATCTATCCAATTGCGAATCAATGAATTCTTCGGAACTTTGCGAGCGGGTAAACCGGGTTTCCATCCCAAATTCGATAAATACGTTTGTCAATTCATTAATAAAATCGGCTTCTTTTTGTCTTACGTTTCCGGCAATCAGAATGGTAATAATATTTGAATTTTCCTGTTCTGTATATATTTTGGTTTTTTTCAGGTAGTTGTTGGTCAGCGCATCCAGGTTATTGAATAATAAGATATAGGTTTCACCAACCCGACCGTTTCTTTGATTTAAGGAGAAATTGTAAAACTCGTTGGAAAAAGGTTCGCCAAATTTTAAGGTTTCTTCAATGTTGATTTCCTGCGCATAACCATTCAGGTAAGTTTCTCCGGTAACCTGAATAATGTATTCATTCTCATTGAGCATAGTCACTTCAATTACCCCGCCTTTTGCGTTTATTGCATTGGGGGGAATAATTGTTTCAAAGGGTTTATTACCATACAAATCATTCCAGTATAACAGTTTTTTCTGATACCACGAATAGTCCCAACCGAGGTTACTTAACGCTTTTCTGTATAACGAGTAAGATTGTAAAATTCCGATTTGTTTTTCAATAGTAGCGCTGTATCGGGTGTCGGCTCTTGAATTGTTAAAAGCTAAAACTGAATTTAATTCAGATTCTTCACTTTTTACCAGAAGCCGGCTTGTAACCTCGTAAGTGTCGGGCGAATTTTTAAAGATAAAATACCCGGCAGCAATCCCGATAAAACAGGAAATCACAAACCAGGGCCAGCGTTTAAGGTATTTGAAAAGAAGATTTTGCATTTTTTCGTCTTCTTTAGCATCAATGAGTTTGATTATATCATCTAACTTGTCCATATTATTTTTTTTCCAATAAATTATAAATTTAAAAAGAAAGCGACCGCAACTATAAGGGTTGAAATCGTACTTAAAAATCTTCCGTAGGTATCACTGTTCTCACGTCTTCTTTTCAAATTATCCGGTGGTATGTAAACAATATCGTTTGATTGAAGATAGAATACATCTGATGTGAAAACACTATTGTCGGTCAGATTTACATTATAGGTGGAAATTTTATTGTCGTTTTGTCGTTTAATGACTACATTCCGAAGGTCGGCAAAATCTGTAATTCCGTTTGCCATACTTATGGCATCATAAATACTTAAACTTCCTTCGTAGTTATAGTAAACGCCGGGAGTTCTGATTTCACCACTTAAGTTAACCCTGTAGTTCAGGAATTTAACTTCCACTGTAGGTTCACGCAGAAACTCTTCTGCCCTGATTCTTAGTTTTTCCTTTGCTTCTTCAAGACTCAGTCCGCCAAAGTTTATTTTTCCCAATATGGGCAGGGAAATGGTTGAGTCTTGTGCTACCCGGTAGCCATTGATGTATTGACTGGTAGGATCACCAAAGTTCTGAGAAGTACCCGAGGAATAGCCTGAACCACCTATATTGCTAGGGTTAAAGATTCTATTCACCTCTTCATCGAGTGTTTTTATACTGACGTAGAGGTTATCAAACGGTTTTATTGTTATTTCCGGCGGCACGGGCGGAATAAATATTTCACGGGAATCATTTTTCGATTCCTGAAACATTTGAATTTTTTTTGTGCTGGAGCAGGAAAGCAGAAATATTAAAATAACTATGTTGATGTAAGAAGAATAAGATTTTTTCATGGTTTATTTTTTATGATTCTAATTTTTAATGAATTACAATTATCTAGTAATGGACTTACTTAGTTTACAAATTTTACTTTTCAAGATTGATTATCAATCTTTTGATTGTTTTAAAAGATTTTATCCCTTCTGCAAGTACTGACGAATTTTTTTGTTCAGTTTTATTTTCTTGCAAAAAGACAAGAATTTCTTCATATGTAATTTTAGGGTTAATGGTCATACAACCTCTTTCAACCAAATAATTATCAACTTTTAGCATTTCGTCCTGGTAAACAGAAACAACCGGGATACCAAGAACTGCCAGTTCGCGGGTCATCGAACCTCCTGCTCCTATAAAAAGCTTACAATTTCCAGCAATTTCTTTTAGTTTTAACGGTTTTTCAGCAACGATGAGGCTGCCAAACTTTTGTTGTTTAAAATGCTCAACCTGGTTTTTATCGCGGGGCAGTATAATAACTTTATACTTCGAAGACAATCGTATCAATGTTTCGTCGAAAAAATTGAGCGGCCCTTTATAATATTGTGCTGACCACGGTTCAGGCCTGAAATAGACTACATTCCGGATTGTGTCGTTCAAGGAAAACCACCCGTTTTGCTGCGAAAGATAAATAGCTTCTTTTACGCTTGGATAAAAAGACACTTTTGACGTTAACGGTTCCCTGCGTGTAAAATTTTCATTTTGCAAAGCGATGGGTAAAATCACTTTCTTCGCAAACCAAAAACCAAACAGGTTTCCCTTTGCATGTTCATTGTCGTTTGTATATAAACAGGGGATTCCCAAAAGCCGGCTGACGATGGGCTGATAAAAGCTGCTTTGACTAGCTGCTATATCGGGTCTGTTTTTACGGATAAAAGAATAGAGTTTTACCAATCTTTTGAGGAAAAGCAACATTTTTTGCAATTTCCCATTTCCGGCTCCTTCTCCTATCACCTGGAATCTGAGACCGTTTAGTTTGAGCAATGCGACAGTATTTCCAGAATCACGACAGGTGAGTATGAGTTCGTGTTTTTCGTCTTCAAACTCCTTTATAAAAGGAATCCAAAACGAAACTTGTGGAGTATTACCAAAATCTATCCAGATTTTCATTCAACTATTTTTTAAATATCCCGGCAAAGTCAAGGATTATTTTATCGTTCCTGTATTCGAGAGTTTTGAATTCGTTGTGTGCCACCAAAAACGCAATAATATCTGCTTTTTTATAAGCATCTTCATAGTCATATAATTTAAAAACATTGTGTTCCTTCAGGTTGGGCTCCACAATGAGTATCCCGTTTTGTTCTGATTGCATTACTTTTTGTGCGATATACTTTGCAGGGCTTTCCCGCAAATCGTCTATGTTAGGCTTAAAAGCTAATCCCATAATTGCAACTTTAGGCTTTCTTCCGTTTTTCAACATGAATTCAAGCATCGAACTACGAATTTTTTCGGCACACCAAAATGATTTGTAGTTGTTTATTTCACGTGATTTATCTATGATTTGCGATTCCATTGGGAAGTCGGAAGTAAGAAAATAGGGATCGACAGCAATACAGTGTCCACCAACTCCACAACCTGGCTGAAGGATGTTTACCCGCGGATGTTTATTTGCAAGTGTAATCAATTCCCAAACATTAATGCCGGCTTTATCACATATCAACGAAAGTTCGTTGGCAAAAGCAATTTGTACATCACGCGATGAATTTTCAGTCAGTTTACACATTTCTGCAGTTCGGGCATTGGTAGCATGAAGAGCGCCTTTAACAAATGTGGAATAAAATTCCTTTGCTTTTTCAGTCGATTTTTCGTCGATACCACCAATCACTCTGTCATTGTGTACCAATTCGTGAATTACATTGCCAGGCAGCACCCGTTCTGGACAATAAGCCATGTGGATCTTTCCTTTTAATTCAGGACGTTCTGAAAAAATCAATGTTGCCATTTTATCTGTAGTTCCTACCGGCGAAGTTGATTCTATTATGTAAAGATCTCCTTCTT
The DNA here is from genome assembly GCA_964639655.1 of uncultured Mariniphaga sp. Taxonomy (GTDB): domain Bacteria; phylum Bacteroidota; class Bacteroidia; order Bacteroidales; family Prolixibacteraceae; genus Mariniphaga. Next base: position 2,300 of record CAZXHP010000046.1, on the reverse strand, counting down.
TTAATAATGGGATTACTGCTGTTGTTGCCGCTTCCACAAATGAAATATCCGGCTCGTGGTTGCCTTTGAATGGTGTAGGTACTACAATGAGATAAACATCGCTGGTTTCCGGCTTAATCGCTGCACACAGGTTTTTTTGTTCAACAACTTTTTTTACAAGTTCGGCCATTCCTGGTTCATAAATGTGTACCTTGCCTTTATTAATGGTTTCAACAACATTTTGATTGATATCAACTCCCAGTACTCTAAAACCTTTCCCGGCTGTAATAGCTGCAGTGGGCAGGCCAATGTAACCCAGCCCGAGAAAACAAATTTGATTGTATTTCATATTTTTTTAAGTTTGAGAATGGACCATCAGGAGTGTTTCTTCCTTTTGGGAATATTTAAGAATAAAATCGGTGATTCTTTCACTTGCTTTTCCGTCTCCATATGGATTGGTGGCCTGAGACATGGCATGATAATGTGCTTTATCGTCAAGAAGATGTGAAACTTCCTGTACAATTTTTTGTTTGTCAGTACCAACCAGCAAAACTGTACCAGCTTCCAAAGCTTCGGGTCGCTCGGTAGTCTCACGCATCACCAAAACCGGTTTACCCAATCCTGGCGCTTCTTCCTGAATTCCGCCCGAATCAGTGAGTACAAGGAAACTTTTGTTCATCAGGTAAACAAATGGCAAATAGTCGAAAGGTGCAACCAGATGTACGTTTGCAAGCATTTCGTATTCATTGTTTCCCAAAATATCGAAAACCGGAGTTTTTACATTTGGATTCAGGTGTACCGGATAAACAAAGTCTGCTTCAGGATAATTCAGAGCCAACTCTCTTATTGCATGACAAATATGCAGGAACCCATCTCCGAAATTTTCTCTTCGGTGACCTGTAATGAGGATGAGACGACGTTCTTTGCCCCATTTTGCTATAAGACTTTCCGACAATCCATATCCGGCAATTTTTTTCAACAGTTCTTTCTCTATTCCTTCAATGGTTTTTATTTTTTCGATTACCATCTGAAGTGCATCTATAACAGTATTCCCCGTTACTTTTATTATTTCTTTTTTGACCCCTTCACGAATCAGATTGTCGCGACTAAGTGGAGTTGGTGCAAAATGCACAGTGGCAATTCGTCCTGTAATTTGCCGGTTCATCTCTTCCGGCCAGGGACTGTATATATTATGTGTCCGCAACCCTGCCTCAACATGGCCAACCGGTATTTGCTGATAAAATGCAGCCAAAGCCGTGGCAGTTGATGTGGTAGTATCGCCGTGAACCAACACCATATCCGGTTTTTCTTTGGAAAGAACTTCGCGCATACCAGTCAACACTCGCGAGGTAACGTCGTACAAATCCTGACCGGCTTTCATAATGTTGAGGTCGTAGTCGGGAGTAATTTCAAAAATCCTCAAAACCTGGTCGAGCATTTCCCGGTGCTGGCCTGTAACGCAGACTAACGTTATAAATTTTTCCGGTTGCCTTTTTAATACTTTCACCAGAGGCGCCATTTTTATCGCTTCTGGGCGGGTACCAAAAACAAGTAGTATTTTTTGTTTCATTTTTAAAATAGTTTATTATTTCTGAAGTACCATGAAAAGGCATAAAACATCCAGGCTTGTGCCCATCTCATGTAAGGGATTTTTGACGAAATGCCTTTTTTCATTTGATAATAAAAATAACCTTTTTGATTTTGCATGTTATTTATGGTCCAGTCCAAAACTTTTTCGGTGATTTCAGTTTGCGAATTTAACAAGTCGGTTTTTGCCAGTGTTACCAACAATTGTGCAGGAGAGTGAATATCAATTGGATATGTTTTATTATGGTAATATTTCGAAACTCCATCTTCACAGAAGAAATTTTCAAGATAAAACTTTACTCCTTTTAGAAAAGCCTCGGATGCAGAGGTATCCCCTGTGTACTGGATATATTCCCAGATACATTCAAGATTAAAGCCTGTATGGTAACTGTCGATCCAATTTTGAACTCCGGCAGCACCGTAAATCCATGAACCATTTTCATCTTGAATCGCGATGCATGCGTTGACTACTTTCGCAGCCAGGGCTCGGTAATCTTCATTTTTATTGTATTTAAAAGAACGGGCGAGCAGTCGTGCTCCAAGCAGCGATGCATTGTAAACCTGAGAACGATCTATTGGCGAATAGGAAAAAAGAATATTTTCTCCGTAATCAATCCGGTTCAAATCATTCATCACAAATTGAGCTGATGACAAAGCCGTTTCCAGGTATTTTTTATCGTTTGTAATTTCGTAGGCATTAAATAAAGCGTCGGCACAAAACGAGGTTGCCACAA
>CAZXHP010000045.1:0-21814 GCA_964639655.1 uncultured Mariniphaga sp. | reverse complement strand
GATGCCCTGGCCGATTTCTTTCTGAAAAAGTATTGCGGAAAATACCGGAAAAATTGCCGGAAAATTTCGACGGGAGGAATGGCAAAACTCCTGAACTACAGATGGCCGGGAAATGTGCGGGAGTTGCAACACACCATTGAAAAAGCAGTGATTCTTTCCGATAAAAATGAACTGACTTCTGAAGATTTTTACTTTAACCCGCCGACAACAGGATTTGGCGATGTGTTCAACGGAACCATTGAGGAAATGGAACAAAAAATGATTGTGTCTGTTTTGCAAAAAAATGGTCAGAATCTTTCTGCTTCAGCCGAACAACTTGGCATTACCCGACAAACGCTTTACAACAAAATGAAAAAATATAACTTGTAAAAAATGGCCAGTAAAAACCTGTACCTGAACATTATTCTCAGATGCTGTTTCCTGGCAGGGTCCGCAATATTGGCAGGTTGGATATTTTTTGACCATAAAATACCGGTTTTAGGAATCATGCTGGTCATAATTTTTGTAATCCAGGCAGCAGAACTCATTCACTTTCTGAATCGTACGAACCGGCAAATCGCTTTCTTTTTCGATGCGGTAAAAAACGACGATACTACCCTTCGCTTCCCCGGAAATACGGGAAATAAGTCAGTAAACGAACTTAATAACAGCCTGAACAGGCTCAATGAATCAATCAAAAACATCAAACTCGAATTGCGGGAACAGGAACAATATTTTAAAACAATTTTGGAACATGTTTCAATCGGAATTATCACATTTAATAAAAACGGAAACATCTTTTTATCGAATACAGCAGCCCGTAGTTTACTGAATTGTAATCCGCTTACGCATATCAACCAGTTGTTACGGGTAGATAAAAAATTGTGCGCAGCCATAAAGGAACTGCAATCCGGTGAGCAGAAACTGGTAAATTTCAACAGCAAAACGGGTACTGTTCAACTCTCCCTGAAATCGACCCTTTTTAAAACGGCGCAGGAAGATTTCCAGTTGGTTGCCATTCAGGATATTAAAAACGAAATGGAAACCAAGGAGTTGGAAAGCTGGATAAAACTCATCAGGGTGTTAACACATGAAATTATGAACAGTGTGGCACCCATTACCTCTCTTTCTCAAACCATTTTGGGATATTACAACGCATCCGGCGAAAATCTCCCTTCTGAGAAGGTTATCGGAAATACCGTAAAAGGCCTCGAAGTAATAAACGAGCGTAGCGCCGGGCTCATCAGTTTTGTTGAAACCTACCGGAAACTGACCCGCATTCCGCCTCCCGATAAAAAACCAGTGAGCCTCGAACAGCTTTTTGACAATACAATTACCCTGGTAAACACCGACCCTGCCAGTGAAAAGATTACAATCAGCCGGGAGGTGAGTCCGCCTGATTTAGAAATTTTTGCCGACAAAAAACAAATTTCACAGGTTCTTATTAACCTGGTTAAAAACTCAATGGAAGCATTAAAAACCAACTCTGAAGGAAAAATAATGCTTAAAGGGGAAATCAATGAAAACGGGCGTGTACGGGTTACAGTAACAGATAGCGGCCCGGGGATTTCCGGCGATTTAATGGACAAAATTTTTATCCCGTTTTTTACCACCAAAGAATCGGGCTCGGGAATCGGATTGAGCCTTTCGCGGCAGATTATGCTGTTGCATGGAGGCAGTTTAAAAATAATTTCAAAACCAGGAGAAATGACCCAGGCAATTTTGGAGTTTTAAACGGGTCAGAACTTTTTCAATACAAAAATCCGAATAGCCACATTGGAATTTTATTTTTGAAGCCTGTTTCCAAATCATCTGCTATGATGTAACTTTCAGGAACATTTTTAATTTGGCGCCTGGTTTTTCCTTTGCCACCTATCTCAAAAGTAATTTTTTCATCAATCAAAAAATCGGCTACATTACTGAGCTCAACTTTATGGTTATACTTAAGTTGGTTCACAATAAATGATTCACGTAAACTTCCCTGATTTATATTTTGCGGATTCATACAGAATGCAACATTGGGATGGAGCAGCAGTATTTTGCCCGGTTTTGAAAGTTTTCCATAGAAACTTCCACTATTGAATAACGAGTGAATAATATCTGCTGTATCGAGTAAGCTCAGATAGGAAAGAAGGGTTGTTCGGTTTAGCTCAAGTGCGTGTGCCAGTTTGGAAATATTGGGTTGAAAAGGTACACTCGCTGCAATGATAAACAGCAGTCGCTTAAGCTTTTGTATTGTTCTTAAATCGGCACGCAGAAAAGTAGAGATTTCGTTTTCAAGAACATAGTTTATCGTTGAGTTCAATTTTATCCCGTAAGTATTTTCAGATTGTAAAAAATAGGGATAATGGCCAAATTTCATATACTGATTATATAGGGCCAGAGGCTGAAAACTTCTCACCAGCGATGATGCTATTGACTCATGACTATTTAGTATTTTTTCAAGATTGTAAACCGGAAGTTCAATGGAAAGTTTGATTTGCAGGAATTCGCGAAATGAAAGTCCCGGAATGGAATAAATAACAGCTCGCCGGCTAAGATCGGTTTTGTCATCCAGTATTTTCAGAATAGAAGAACCTGAAAAAACAACTTTTAATCCGGGAATTAAGTCATAAATATTTTTCAATTCAATAGCCCAGTTGGGAAATTTATGTATTTCGTCAATGTAAAGCCTTTTTCCTCCCGATTTATAAAACTCTTCGGCAAATGTAAAAAGACTCTCGATTGGCATTACCAGATTGTCAATTGTAATATAAAGGGTTTCTTCCTTTGACTCAGTATTTTCGGTCAAATGTTGCAAAATCAGCGTTGTTTTCCCTACACCTCTTGCACCAATTAGCCCAATAAGCCGCTCATTCCATTCAATTTGATCTATAAAATCTCGTCGAAATAAAAAGGAGGTAGCTCTTATTAATTGTTCCTGAAACAGATACAATCTTTCCATAATGCACTGTTTAGTCTACTAGACAAAAATATGTAATTTTTGTTTATCAGGATAAACATTTTATAGTTATTTTTTAAAACTATTTGGTTATCAGAATATTTGAAGTTTCAGATTTTTCTGTAAAAATAACTCCGCTTCTCCTCTTTCACATCAAACGTGTAAACTTCTGAGACGGGAAACCGGTCGAAAAACGAAAGCAACCCGATATCGCCGGCGCAGAACAGGCTGTGGGCGCTCATTACAAACATCCAGAAATAGAAAGCAGGTTCACCGACCGTCAGAACAATTGCAATCAAAGTTATCACTTTCACCACCACCAGCGGAGTAAGGGCCACCAGCGCAAACTGCTCCCGGTTGAGCACATGCCGGTCGGCTTCGGCATAAAAAATAAATTTTTTGAGGTAACCGCCGATTTTAATTTTTGGCGCTCCTGTAATTTTCAGGGCCAGAAGGTGGAGCAGTTCGTGAATAATTATCAGCAAAGTAAAAGTAAAAACAATGGCTCCCAGCAAATGAAAAAGCGGTTCCGGGTTTCCGCGCATGGCCAGAACTATGGGTCGGGTGGCAAAGAACAAACCTATCAGAATCATAATTCCCTGGTAAATCATAAATCCTTTGATGAGCTTACTTTCGATGGTAATTTGCTCAATTACAAATTCTTTGATGTGCCGGTGTTCAAGTTCGGCAACCAGTTCGAATTTTTCGCTGTTTTGTAATTCATCTATGGTTGGGTTTGTCATATCAAACTATTTGTAGAGAATAATTTTGAGCATGTCTCTGATGCTAAACAGGCGAATAATGAATGCAAACAAAACCGAAACGGCAATCATGGTAAGGTACCCGTAAATCCAGTTTCCCATGTTTTTGGAAATTTCTGCCAGTAAAATTACCATTCCTGTATATACAATCAGGCGGATGATAAATGCCGCTTTCGGTTTAAGTTTGAATATATACAAGGCGAGTACGAGTTGTGTCAAACCGGCAAAAAGCTGGGTGGAAAGGCTGGCGTAAGCCGAACCGTAGGCCTGCAGTTTTGGAATCAGAATGAGGTTAAGCACTACATTTAAAATCATTCCCGAAAAAGCCATAATATTGAGGTGTTTCAGACTTCCGTTGGCGGTTAAAAGCGTTCCGAAAATGTAGGTCATAGCAATGCCCGTAAATCCAATCATCAGTAAACCAAGGATGTCGGAAGAATAGGCTGTATTCGATTTATAAAGCAGCGACATAATTTCGCCGTCGTAGTAAACACTTGAAACAGCTATAATTATAGCAGGCACGATAAGTAACGTAAACGAAAGTTTTACCATTTGGCCCACCGGCTCTTTTTGTTTTATCATTTTTGAAAAAATGGGGAGCAACAGTCCGGCAACTAAAACACCAAACATGGAAACAGCGTCGAGCAGACGAAATGCCTGCGCGTAAATTCCTGCCTGTTCGTGTCCGGTCTCTCCCGGCAATAATCGCTCAAGCATCACAGAATCAATACGATTGTACAACGACATCATTAAAAAAAGCAGTGCATAAGGATACGATTTGCGAAGAAATACCAGGAAAAACTTCAGGTTGAACAGTACCTTTATTTTCCCGGATTTGTGCAAAACAACGGCAAAAGTGATAAGTGCTGTCAAAACGTAGCCCAACGTTTGTGCATATACAAACCACCGGATGTTAAATTGTCCTCCCAAAATATTGGTAAACAGCAATATACTGCAAATAATTATCATCAGCGTACGATCGAGCACCGAGATCAGGCTGTCGGTACGAAAAAGGTGCAGAGCGGTGATGTTTGAGCGGAGGTACATCGTAAACGAAATAAGAAACTGGTTGAAAATAAGGAAGAACAGCAAATGAAACTGAATTTTGTCGTATCCGATAACAGCTGCAACAGTCAGGCTAAAAACCGCATAAACCACAGCCAGAACCAGTTTCAGCCCCACAATATTCGACAAATGTTTAGGCAGTAAAAAGTTGTGCTGCGAAATGTTTCGGTTGTTATAGCTGGTGATGCCCAAATCGAGCAGAATGTTTAAAATCATGGAAAAGTTGAACAAAGCAAAGTAAAACCCGTAACTTTGATCGCCTACCAGGTTCTGCACTGTGCGGTCAATTCCAAAAATCCAGAATGGTTTCACCAACAGGTTGAGAAACACCAGCAATATCAGATTTGTAACAAATTTTCGTTTCAAAACATTTTTAATCGTTTCCTTATTTTTCGAAATTCGTCATTAATTCCGGCTATTCTGCAAATATATTGGATTTTTATTTCTAATTTCATGTTTACATTATGAGAATTGCTGTAAACACAAGGTTGCTGTTAAAAGGAAAACTGGAAGGAATAGGCTGGTTTTCTTATGAAACATTGAGGCGGATTGTGAACAACCATCCGGAACATCAGTTCATTTTTATTTTCGACCGGCCATATGCAGAGGAGTTTGTTTTTGCTTCCAATGTTACACCGGTTGTAATTGGCCCGCCGGCCCGCCATCCGTTTCTGTATTACATTTGGTTCGAAATTCAAATTCCTGGGGTTTTAAAAAAGGTAAAAGCCGATGTATTCCTTTCACCCGACGGGTATCTTTCTTTGCAGACCAAAGTTCCGCAGCTGGCTGTAATTCACGACATTAGTTTTGCACACCGCCCTAAAGACCTGCCCTGGATGCAGTGCCGATACTACAATTTCTTTTTCCCAAAATTTGCCCGGAAAGCAGCAAGAATTGCAACAGTTTCAAATTATTCAAAAACTGACATAGCCAAAACATACCAGGTTAATTCCGAAAAAATTGATGTGGTTTTCGATGGCTGCAACGAAAATTTCAAGCCCGTTTCTGCTGAAGAACAAAAATTAATTCGGGAAAAATATACCCAGGGAGCTCCCTACTTTTTATTTGTTGGAGCTTTACACCCGCGTAAAAATGTTGCCGGATTGCTGAAGGCATTCGACACTTTTAAAACAAAATCGGAAAGCCCGGCAAAACTTTTGATTGTTGGCGGAGAAATGCATAAAACCGGCGAAATTTCTGCTGCCCGGGGAAAAATGCAGTTTAAAAACGATGTGGTTTTTACCGGGCGGGTTTCGCAGGAAGAACTTTACAAAATATTTGGAGCAGCGCTGGCACTCACTTTTGTTCCTTTTTTCGAAGGTTTTGGAATTCCCATACTGGAAGCTATGAATGCCGGGGTACCGGTAATTTGTTCCAACACCACTTCAATGCCTGAAGTTGGTGGCGACGCCGTGTTGTATGCAAATCCTGAAAGTGTGCAGCAAATTGCTGAAGCCATGGGAAAAATTGCCGGGAATCCAGATTTACGCAGCGATCTCATAGAAAAAGGATTCAATCAAAAAATGAATTTTAGTTGGGATAAAACAGCTGGTCTTTTGTGGGAAAGCATAAAACATGCGGTTTCCTGATACCAATTCAATTTTTTTTGAAGGAAAATCTGTCAATCGGTAAACCTTTTTCTTTCTGGTTTTTTGTATATTGAATAAAATTAAAAATCATTGACTGATGAATACTCACAAGAAAAAATTCAAACTGGCTTTTTATCCGCTTATTGTATTTATGGCTTTCAGTTTCACCCTTTGTGCCCAACCCGACGGTGCTGCGTTGTACCAGCAGTATTGTGCACAGTGCCATGGTGCGGAACTTAACGGGGGAATGGCATCGAGCCTGATTGACGGCGTGTGGCAGTTTGGAGCCGAAGACAGCTACATCCGCCGGAATATTAAACACGGTATCCCGCATTTGGGTATGCCTTCGTATGAGCGTTCCATGTCCGATAATGAAATTCAGGCTGTTGTTCAGTTTATTCGAAATGCTGAAGACGAAAAAGGTGTGGTGAAACCGCCAACACCCGATATGTTTGAAACCATGGATTATTTTATGGAGGTTGAAACTTTTGCCGATAATCTTGAAATTCCGTGGGCCATCGATTTTATCGACAAAAATACTGCACTGATAACTGAAAGGCCCGGTCGTTTGCGCCTGGTAAAAAAGGGCGTACTTCAGCCCGAACCGGTAAAAAACACACCCAAAGTTTTACATGAAGGACAGGGTGGATTAATGGATGTGGCTGTTGATCCGATGTATAAAGAAAACGGCTGGATTTATCTGGCCTACAGCCATGCTCTCGAAGATTTTCAGGGCGACAGGCCGCCGGCTATGACCCGTATAGTTCGTGGAAAAATTGAAAACAACACCTGGACAAACCAGGAAGTATTGTTTGAAGCTCCACCGGAAACTTACACAACAATGCGCCACCATTATGGCTGCCGAATTGTATTCGATCCGCAAGGGCACCTCTATTTTTCTGTTGGCGACCGGGGCCGTGGATTTCAGGCACAGGATAATTCCCTGCCCAACGGAAAAGTTCATCGTATATACAAAGATGGAAAGGTGCCGGCAGATAATCCGTTTATTAAAAACAACAAGGCAATGAAAACGCTGTTCAGCCTGGGTAACCGGAATATTCAGGGAATGGCCATTCACCCCGAAACCGGAGAACTTTGGACCACCGAACACGGGCCCATGGGCGGCGACGAGCTGAACAAAATAGAATCGGGCAAAAATTACGGTTGGGAAACCATTACCTACGGGAGAAACTACAATGGAACAATTATAACTGAAAATACGCACATGCCCGGAATGGAACAACCCAATTTATACTGGAAACCTTCCATTGCAGTTTGCGGCCTCGATTTTTATACCGGTGATTTATTCGAAAAGTGGAAAAACCGGCTGTTGGTTGGAGCTTTAAAATATGAGGAAGTTCGGCTTTTACAAATTGAAAACGACCGCGTGATACACGAACAGGTTATTTTTAAGGGTGCCGGGCGTGTGCGCGATGTTTCCACCGGACCCGATGGCGCCATTTATGTGGTGCTGAATAATCCGGGCAAAGTGGTTCGGTTAACACCCGAAAAGTAGGCGGAAAGGTTGAACAGATGGTTGGAAAAGTTGCCTCAAATCCTCACAACGAATCAGGATTCAAATCTTGAGGCAACTTTTTTATAATTAAGGCTTTGCAAAAATCGAATCGTCAAAATTTTCTCCAAAAATATACGCTTCAAAAATAACATTGGCTGTTCCCATGGGCGTTTTCGATTCAATTTTCATGGGCACTAAAATGCCATCGTAGTTTTTATATTCACTCAGGATTTGTTCCACTTCAACCTCCTGTCCCTGCGAACTCATCTTTGCTTTTACCTTTTTAATCAGGTAAGATTCCGCATCAATATAATAGTTTTTAACATTGCCGTCTTTACCTGTAAGTTTTATATTGAACATGGGTGATCCATCCACATTAACCTTTCCAAGCAGTGCGGCAGTTGTACCTTTTTCTTTATAATTGTACAATTCACCATCAATATCGGCCTGGTCCATGGCTTGTTCAAGTTCCGGCCCCGATAAATCCTGTGGTTCGGAGCTGATCCAGGGGGCGATCATCCAGCCTTTTTCGCCGTCATAAGCCTGAATCATTTTTTGGCCCTGCATCTCCATTTCCATTCTGAATTTATTCGGGCGTTTCATTTTCATCACCATCGGAAGTTCCATGCCCATTTGCTGAACAGAAGCTTTAATCTGGGTGGTTTGTTTTTCCAGTAATTTTTCCTGACCAACTGTTTTAAAGTGTTTGTCAAGTACCTCATCTAAATTTTGAGCGTTGACCTGGCCTGCTAAAACAATAAATAAAACTGCCAGCAGAGTTAAAAAAGTTTTTTTCATTTTGATAAGTTTTTTATGAATGTGAATTTGTTCTTTTCTATGTGTCATGAATATATAATTTTAGTTACAACAGCAGATTATTTTCTTTTCATTTTAAAAATAAATCTCAGCCAGAATATTTTCGAACGGAACTCCCTTCAGAATAAGTAAATCGCGCATTTCAACCACCATAATAGCCTTGCCGCAAAGGTAGTATTTTACATTGGCTGGCAGCTTTTCAAGTGATGAAATATAATCGGTAACCCGTCCGGGAAAAGTGTTGCACGATGATTCGCGGGAACAGCAGCGAATATAGTTGTCTCCCATTGCCCATTCCAGTTCGTCATCAAAATAAAACTGGTTCAAATAACTTACTCCGTGAATTAGTTTTTTGTTTTCGCCCAAACCCGAGCGAAACATGCTGTAAAAAGGGGCGATTCCGGTTCCGGTGGCAATCCACCAGGCGGGTTCGGCAGTTCCTGTAAAACTTCCGTAAGGTTCTGAAACCCAAATTTTTTCTCCGGGAATCATTGTGGCCAGTTTTGGAGTAAGCAGTCCGTCCTCTTTTATATTGAAAAGAATGGCCGCCTCATGCTCATGATTACCGCTGCAAAGGCTGTAAATCCGTGGCGGATGGTTGAGATTTAGCGCAATTTTTACAACTTGTCCGGGGTGAAAATCCCAGGGTTTACGGAAAGTGATGAGATGTACCCCCGGGGCAATTTCAAGGTTTCCGGTAAGCGAATATTCCTTAAGTGGGGTGATTTTGATTTTTGTTGCCATTGGTGGCTAATCTTTATTTTGAACAGGTTAATCGTTCGTAAAAGAAAATGTGACAACCAGGTTGTCCGACGAACTCACCATCATGTTTTTCACCTGGTAAAAAACCTTCAGTTCGTTCATTTCCGAGACCTGTTCCGAATTGCCGCTTATTTCAAAAGGAGTAATACGGTGTGCTTCGAGAGTAAGTGACTCCGGAGCATCAAACCCCACACCGGGCTGAACCAACTCCAACTCATAATTTACATCCGATGTGTTTTCAATTGTAATTCTTTTGGTTTCTCCTGCCTGCAGTTTCCCCGAAGGAATTCCGATTTTCAGCGAAGCAAAAAACAAGGGTTCCAGCAGATTTGCCCTGCCAACCAGGGTATTGTTAAACCAGGCTACCGTTCTTCTGCTGAAAAGTGCTTCTTTAATTCCTCCTTCTGTTTTGCTTCGGGCAAACACGAGCGTCATCGGGCGGCGGCCTGTTTTCAGGTCGTATGCCATACCGATGGGTTCGTGAATATCGGTGTTGGCAAAAACCGCCAGCTTTTTTTCCCGTGCCCAGTCAATGGCTTCCGGATAATGTTCGTTGTAATTGAATACTTCAATACCGTGCATTAAATCACTTTGCTGAAGGCGGGTATGTTCGTCCCACCACAGCGTCTCTTCAGGTTGCTGAGCTCTCCATCCGGGGTGGTTCCAAATAATAAATGCACCCTGATCGCGTGCTTCTTTCAGCGCATCGAACACATCGTCGCGTTCCAGCAGGTTGGCATTTCGTATAAAAAGCACATTTAAATGCCCCGGGGGCATATTGCGGGTAATTTCTGCGCCCTTCACCAAAATAATGTTCCGGTTCTGCGCAAGCGGTTCGGCAATATCGAACGAGCGGTTGTGGTCTGCCACAACATCCTTTGAATGCGGCCGGTATTCAATGTGATCGGTGATTGAAACAGCATCCAGTCCTTCCTGCCAGGCTTCTTCAATCCTGACTGTTGGCCAAACCGTTCCGTCGGAAAAAACCGTGTGCATGTGAAAATCGCATTTCAGTGTTTGATATCCGGGAATATTGGGAATAGAAATTATTTTCCGCGCCTGCCCAAATGTGAACTGGCCTGAAATAAACAAAATAAAGCAAAACAAAAGTGTTTTCATTTGCATTTCAAAGTGGTTTTAAGTCTTAAAAATTTGATAATTTAAATATCTGATTTTTTTCAGGAACCAACAATAATTGGGCACATTAAAAATTTTGTATTTGAATCGTAATCGTTAATTTTAACAAAAACAATGCTTTCTTTTTAATTTTTTTAAAAAGAATAGGAGTTAGTTTGAAAAAAAAATTCGATTTTTGTTGTAGAAAATAAATAATGGAAAAACTTTTCAGAAATACCGGAAATCAAAGCCAGGGGGTAGAACAGAAAAAGGTGGTGCATAAAAAACAGATTCTAAGAACGCTCTATTTTTTTGGCACCATGTCGAACTCTGAATTATCGAAAATTATAAAACTGAGTACACCTAAAATTAACAGTTTGCTGGTTGACCTTATTGATGACGGACTGGTAAGGGAACTGGGACGGGGTGATTCGAGCGGCGGACGGCGGCCAAATGTTTATGGTTTGGTAGAAGACGGATTTTATGTGGCAGGCATCACCATTAATATTAACCGAACCATTGTTTCCATTTTCAACAGCAACAACCAGGAAATAGGGGAACCACAGTATTTACCGGTAAGAATGCAACCGGACTTCGGGATATTTTCTGAGGTTAATAAAATGCTCGACCGGATTCTTGAAGAAAAGAAAATTGAAAAGCGTAAAATTCTGGTAATGGGAATTGAATTACCCGGGCTTTTGAATCAAAAGCAAGGCATCAATAAAACCTATTTCCCCGGTATTTTAAACCTGTCAGGTGAATTGCAAAAAGTTTTTGGGTTGCCTGTTTATATCAGTCACGATTCGAAACTGAGAGCGTTTACCGAACAATATTTCGGGCTTGCAAAAAATAAAAAGAATGTTTTACTGCTTCAGGTTGACTGGGGACTGGGGCTGGGAATAATTATTAACGGGAAGCTCTATTCCGGAAAGTCCGGTTATTCGGGGGAGTTCGGGCATTTACCCATTGTTGACAACGGCGTGCTTTGCAGTTGTGGTAAGCAAGGTTGCCTCGAAACCATTGTTTCTGCCACTGCCATTGCCCGGATTGCGCGGCAAGGTATTCAAAACGGAAAGTCATCGTTAATAAAGGAACTCGTTAACGATGATATGGATAAAATCGATATATCAGTTATTATTGAAGCGGCTAATCGGGGCGACCAGTTTGCCATTTCAATATTTTCGGATGTGGGTTACTGGCTGGGCAAGGGAATCGTTTATCTGATACAGATTTTTAATCCTGAACTTATTGTACTGGGAGGACGGGTTGCAGAAGCAAGCCAGTTTATTGCAGCCCCAATACAACAGGCAATTTATACATTTAGTAACCGCGATATCAGTGAAGATACCGCAATCAGATTTTCGGCACTCGGTCAAAAAGCCGGTCCGCTTGGTGCAGCAGCTTATGCACTCGATAAGATAGCTTCGGCTTAAAAAAACAGCGTTGAATTATAGAAAAAAGGGGAGTATGAAATTAAATTTTTCAGAAGTTGAACAGGCATTTTTTAGTGAATCGAAATTGCAAAAAATAACATCCCGCATGCCTTATATTGCGGTGGACAGTTTTCCTAAACTCGGGCTGCTTTCGGCCATGAGCTTTTTGGAGTGGGCAGCAGAAAACCCGCAGGGAGTGGTGAGTTTGCCAACCGGAAAAACAGCACAGTATTTCCTGGAATTTACCCATTTTCTTCTCGATAACTGGGACAATCAAAAAGGTAAAAATATTCGGGATAAATACGGGTTGACACACACAGAGAAGCCATCGTTAAACGAATTGCAACTGGTGCAAATGGGCGATTTTTACCCCATCAGTTCATCGCAACACAACAGCCTGAACAATTTTTTGCTCAAAAATTATATCGAAGGATTTGGGCTGGATGCGGATAATGCACTGCTCATAAATTCGGATGAAATTGAGTTGGCGCAGGGCAAACATTTTAGCGAAGTTTTTCCGGGTTTTAATATCGATTTGTCGTTGCGCTACCGCGAGGCAAAAACCCAGTTGGAACAACTGCAGCAGGAGTCCATATTCAAAATTGACCAGTGGTGTACCGAGTACGAAAATAAAATCAGGGAAAAAGGCGGAATTGGTTTCTTTTTGGGAGGAATCGGTCCCGACGGGCATATTGCCTTTAACACCCGCGGCTCCGACCATTTTGCCGCAACCCGGCTGGCGCAGACAAACTTTGAAACACAGGCGGTTACGGCAACCGATTTGGGAGGAATTGAAGTTTCGAGAAACCGGTTGGTGATAACCATCGGGTTGGGAACTTTGAGATTTAATCCGAACAACAAAGCCATAATTTATGCCGCCGGTGAAGCCATTGCCGATGTGATCAAAAATTCGCTGGAAAATGAGCCCACTGTGGTTTATCCGGCCACTTCGCTGCAGCGGCTAAAAAACAGCCGGTTTTATTTAACCGACGGCGCAGCTGTAAAACTGGAAGATGCCATCGACGAATTTTACCGGAGCGGCCCGTGGACCCATAAAAAAACAGAAAGGGCTGTTATGGAATTGTGCCGGAAAATTAACAAGTTTGGAGGAAAACTTGAACTGGACGACCTGAAAGCGGACAAATACTGTAGCCAGATTCCCGGTTTGAATGAAAGCACGGTACAAACGGTAATTGATTCCATTTGGGCAAAAATCCGGCGTGGAATGCAGGGAGAGAACAACCAGATTTACTACCATACCGGCCCGCACCACGACGACATCATGCTGGGAATTATGCCGCTGACCAACCGCCAGTCGCGCGATGCTGCCAACGAATTGCACTTTTCAGTGCTCACTTCGGGATACACGGCAGTAACCAACCGGTTTTTACTCGATTTGTTGGCGGACACAAACGAGCTTTTAAACCAGGGTAAAATAGAAATGATCGCTTATCCCGATTTTTTTGAAGAAGGCTATAAATATAAATGGGATAAAGATATTTACCATTACCTCGACAATATAGCTGCGCAAAACCCCGAGGAAAAAAGGCGGGGTGTTTGTCACCGTTTGGTGCGCGCGCTGGTTGCCATCTGGGAGATTGAAGATGAAAAAGGTTTGTCCGAAGCCATTAACGAAGTGATGGAATCACTGAAAAACAGTTACGATGGCAGTAAAAACCCGCCCAAAATTCAGAAACTGAAAGGGATGATCCGTGAGTTTGAAGAAGAACTGGTTTGGGCGCACTACGGTGTGATGGTGAAAAATGTACACCACCTTCGCCTTGGATTTTATCAGAATAACGTAATGGGAAGCAAACCCGATATGGAAAAAGATGTGCTGCCCATCCTGAACGATTTCAGAAAATACAAACCCACGGTAATTAGCCTTGCAATGGATCCGCAGGGAAGCGGGCCCGACACCCACTACAAAGTTTTGCAGGCCATAGCAGCTGCGGTCGAAGAATGGAACAGGGAAGAAGATTTAAGCAATTTACGTATTGTGGGTTACCGGAATGTGTGGTTCAAGTACAATCCGTGGGATGTGGAAGTGATTGTTCCGGTTTCGCTGAACGCCCTCGCTACCCTCGATAAATCGTTCTCCGAATGTTACGTCACACAGGTAAATGCCTCGTTTCCGAGTTACCAGCTCGATGGTAAATTCAGTGAACTTACCCAGCGTACCTGGTTCGAACAGCACAAACAAATTCAGTTTCTGCTGGGTAAAAACTTCTTTTACGAAAACAACTCGCCCCTGCTAAGGGCCACACACGGTATGATTTACCTGCGCGAACTCAATGTGGAGCAGTTTCTGCAGGAAGCGGCAAATCTGGGAAAATCGATGGAAAGTATTTTTTAAACCAAAAATAAGCAACAGAAAATGCAATTGATCATTCATAAAAATTACGAAGAAATTAGTCGTTATACCGCAAACTACATCGCGCAAAGGATAAATCATTTTAATCCTTCTGAAAAAAAACCGTTTGTTTTGGGTTTGCCCACAGGTTCGTCTCCGCTGGGAACATACCGCCAACTGATTGAACTCCACAAAGCCGGCAAGGTATCGTTTAAAAATGTGGTTACCTTCAATATGGATGAGTACGCGGGATTACCTAAAAATCATCCTGAAAGTTACTACACGTTTATGCATACCAATTTTTTCAACCATGTGGACATCGGTAAAACAAACATTCACATTCCCGATGGAAACGCTGCCGACCTCGAAAAGGAGTGTGCAGAATATGAGGAGAAAATTAAACAGTTTGGCGGAATAGAGTTGTTTTTGGGCGGAATGGGCGCTGACGGACATATCGCTTTTAACGTGCCGGGCTCGTCGCTAAGTTCCCGCACCCGGCTGGTGAATTTAAATTACGACACCATTCTGGCCAACTCCCGCTTTTTTGGCAACGATCTGAATAAAGTGCCCAAGCAGGCCATTACGGTTGGCGTGCAAACCGTGCTCGATGCCCGCGAGGTGGTGATTGTGGTAAGCGGTTACAAAAAAGCACGTGCCCTGCAAAAGGTGGTTGAAGGCGGAATTACACACATGTGGACCCTTTCGGCATTGCAAATGCATCCAAAAAGTGTGATTGTTTGTGATGAAGATGCAACAATGGAATTAAAAGTGGGAACGGTGAAATATTTTTCGGAAAGCAGGTAAGTTCTCAGGAGAAATTGTCCATTTTTTTAATCGGTTTTATCACCACCTCTTCTCCGCAGGAAGGGCAGAGGTACATTTCGCAACCGGTACAGGCAAAACAGTTGCTGCAGAACCGGTCAACATCGAGGTTTGAGAAGCTAAAGCCACATTTTTTGCAGGTGTAAATTTTTTGCTTTTTGCTGCCAATCATTTTAAAAGAAGTGTTTATATAAACGCGTGATACCAAAAATAAGCACCAGCGTGAATATAATGGTTGCTCCCGATGGGATGTCCATAAAATAGGAAACGAACAAACCAATCATGGTTCCGGCAAATGCGATGATTGACGAAAGGAACAGCAGGCTTTTGAAGTTTTTGGTGAACAGGTTCGCTATGGCTTGTGGAATCGTTAAAAGCGAAAGAATCAATATAATTCCTACAACCCGGATGTTTAAAACTACTGTGAGGGCAATCAATGTTATGGTGATGTAGTTGAACAGTGCAACCGGTAATCCTGAAGCACGGGCAAATTCTTCGTCGAAAGCGATGTATAGGATTTTGCGAAAAAAAACGGAAAAGAAAAAGATAATCACCACATTCAGCACAAACATCCAAATCAGTTCCGAAATGGTTACGGTGAGGATGTTTCCGAAAAGATAACTCATCAAATTGGGCGTGTAACCGGGGGTTATAAAAACGAAAATGATACCGAGCGCCATGCCGAACGACCAGAAAATAGCAATGGAAGAATCTTCGCGCACTTTGGCCACTTTTGTGAAAAACTGAATGCCGAGGGCAGCTCCGACAGCAAAAATTACAGCTCCGGCCAGCGGATTGAATCCCAGTAAAAACGCCAGGCCGATTCCGCCAAACGAAGCATGGGTAATTCCTCCGCTGATAAATACAATCCGCCGCGAAACAATATAGCTTCCAACAATTCCGCAGGAAATACTGGCAAAAATAGCTGCCAGAAATGCCTTTTGAAAAAAAGCGTACGAAAAAAGTTCTATGAAGTTACTCATATCAATGGTGGTGTTTTAAAACCGTATGCGGAATTTCGCCGTGGGTTATCAGTTTTATCGGACAATTATAACTGTTTAGTTCATCCTGGGTAATAATATTATCGGGGTGGTAATGCAGCTCTCCGTTTACGCAGGCAATGGTTTTTACATAGCTCGAAATGGTTCCCACATCGTGCGAAACCAGCACAATGGCCATGTGGTTGTTTAATGCCCTCAGTTTTTCGTACAGTTCTCCTTCAAAACGGTTGTCAACAAAAGTGTCAGGTTCATCGAGGATGAGGATTTTCGGGTCGCTGAGTAAAGCCCGGCACAAAAATACGCGCTGCATTTGCCCGCCCGAAAGTTCGCCAATGGCCTTTTCTCTAATGGTTATGATACCCATTTCAACCAGCAGCTCTTCCGTCTTTTTTCTGATATCGGCTTCGGTAACCGATTGGGTATTTTTCATCAGTGAACCCGAGCGGACCACATCAAAAACTGTGATGGGAAAATTACGGTCGATGTGTTTCACCTGCGGCAGGTAACCAATGGGTTTTTTCTTTTTGTTGATGTCGTCACGGAACAAAATTTTACCCGACATGGGTTTGAGCAATCCCAGTATGGCTTTCAGAAGGGTGGTTTTACCTCCGCCATTGGGACCGATAACTCCCAGAAAATCATTTTCGTAGATTTCGAGGTTTACCTTATTCAGCACAGGCACTTTATCGTAACCCAGCGTTAAATTTTCTATTTTAATTAAGGCGTTCATCAAAAATTATCAATAAATGTGTGGGTCAGTTCGCGTAAATTTTCTTCCCATTCGGGGCTCAGCGGCTTCACTTCAATTACTTTACCTTTAATTTCCTCTGCAAAAACACGGGCGTGGTCGCGGTCGAACTCGCTTTGAATATAAATCACCCCGATGTTTTCTTTGCGGGCAAGTTCAACAACCTGAGCCATGTGCTGAGGAGTAGGTTCCTTTCCTCCCGATTCCAGGGCATGTTGTTCAAGTCCGTAATCGCGTGCAAAATACGACAAACTGGGGTGAAAGGTAATAAACGACCTTCCTTTGTAATCTTTTAATGCATTTCGTAAATCTACGTCTAACCGGTCAATCTCCTTTACAAACTGCATGTAATTGCCTTTATATGCTGTAACTTTTTCAGGATTTATTCCACTCAAAACTTCTGAGATTTTTCCCGCCATTTGTTTCACCATTTTTGGCGAAAGCCAGGTGTGAGGGTCGATTCCACCTTCGTGTACATGGTCGCCATGGTGAATTTCTTGCTCCCGAATCAAATCCAGTCTTTCGGAAAGATCAACGATTTGCATGTTTTTATTCAGCTCTTCCACTTTTTTCTGCCACGACAATTCAAAACCAATATGACCAACGCGGAACCAGACATCGGCACGCGAAATGGCCTTTAATTGCGACGGCAAAAGGGAATAGGTTTCAGGACTTGCACCATGAGGTACCAGCACCTGTATGTCGAAATCGTCGCCGGCAATTTTTTGAACAAACGTTTTTTGCGGAAGTATGCTTACTATCACCACCGGTTTTTCCTCGCTGTTTTTCGATTTTTTGTTGGAGCTGCATGAAAACACTAAAACAGCAAGCGTTAAAGGCAACAAAATTTGTTTCATTATTTTTCGGTTTCTGAATTTGACGTGTAAAACAATTCAGTGCAAAATTAGTTTTCTACTTTTAATCTTTCCACTTTGACTTGATTTTTTGACGGAACCGGGTCGTAGCCATGTGTTCCCCACGGATGGCATTTCGAAATCCGGCGGGTTGCCAGCCAAAAACCTTTAAAAGGCCCATGTATTTTGATGGCCTGCACCGCATAAGTTGAGCAGGTAGGAATATGGCGGCAACTGGCCGGAGTAAGCGGAGAAATGGCATATTTGTAAAAATATACCGGCACAAGCAAAATCCAGCCCACTGCTTTTAATATAAAATGTAACACCTTTCGCATTCCTGAATTTCAACTAAAAACTGTAAAAATAACTATTATTCATGGTTATTGTTTGTATTCGGAATAAATTGGGTCAAAAATGGCTGAACTCCCCACAGAATTCCATAATATTTTTAAATTTGCCTTTCCTGAAAAATAAAATTTTCAAAAACCGGATAATAATTAAAAATAAAAAATAGATGACGAAGAAAGTAGCGATTGGTGTGGATATTGGCGGAACAAATACCGCCATAGGGGTTGTAGATCCCGAAGGGAATGTAATGGTAAAGGATAATATTCCAACTCCTTCACATGGAGATATCGACCAATACATTTCCGATTTGGCAGAAGCCATCGGTGAGTTGATGAAATCGGTTAAGCTCCTGAATAAAGATTTGGAATTTTTGGGGATAGGAATTGGCGCCCCTAACGGGAATTATTATAGCGGAACCATAGAGTATGCGCCAAACCTTTCGTTTAAAGGTGTAGTGCGTTTGGTTGAATTGTTGCGTCATCATTTTCCGGCAATGGAAGCGCTTGCATTAACCAACGATGCCAATGCAGCTGCAATTGGAGAAATGATTTACGGCGGAGCCAAAGACATGAAAAACTTTGTGATGTTTACACTGGGTACCGGCGTGGGTAGCGGACTAATTGTTAACGGCGATTTGGTTTACGGGCACGATGGTTTTGCCGGTGAATGCGGGCACACCACGCTTGTTCCCGGCGGGCGCCGCTGCGGTTGCGGATCGCTGGGCCACCTCGAGGCTTATTGCTCGGCTTCGGGGATGAAACGTACGGCATTTGAACTGCTTGTGCAATACAACGCTACCGATAGTTTGCTGGCCATTAAATCGTACAACGAACTGGATTCAAAAATGATTTACGAAGCAGCCGTTAAGGGCGATAAAATTGCCCTGGAGGTATTTGAAAAAACCGGTGCGTGGCTGGGGCAGGGACTTGCCGACACCGTCCACCACCTGAGCCCCGAAGCTGTTTTTCTTTTTGGCGGACCTACCGCAGCCGGCGATTTTATCTTTAAACCAACCAAAGAACACATGGAAAAACACCTGCTTCCTATTTTTAAAGATAAAATCAAAATTCTTCCCTCGAAACTTAAGTCCGGAGATGCTGCCATTGTTGGCGCCAGCGCACTGGTTTGGAAAGAACTGGAAAAGTAATGTTTAATGGAACTTGTTATTTTTTAAGATTTTTAAATTACTGTTGTGCAATTCGGAAAGGTTGAAAACCCCGGTAAAGTCGATTTTACACTGCCTGCCGATCATGGCGGCACGCTGAATGTTTTGGGAAGCCGGAAACAGAAATCAGAACCGGATGTTTACGTGGGCTGTGCCAAATGGAACCGCAACGACCTGAAAGGTTTTTATCCGCGCGGCACAAAAGACGAGTTGACCTATTATTCCACACAGTTTAACAGCATCGAGCTGAACGCCACTTTCTACAACATTCCAGGCGTGCAGCAGGTGGAAACCTGGCGCGACAAAACACCCGGCGACTTTAAATTTTTTCCGAAAATAACCAACATCATAAGCCATTACAAACGGTTGAACGGCGTGGCGCCTCTGGTAGAGGAGTATTGTTCCAACATCAGCAACTTTGAAACGAAGCTGGGTATGGTTTTTCTGCAAATGCCCGATAATTTTACATCCAAAAATTCCGACAAGCTAAAACATTTTGTCGAAAACTTTCCGGCCGGTATTCCGCTGGCGGTGGAATTGCGAAATACCCACTGGTTTAACGATCCGCAAATCAGTAGTGAGTTGTATGATCTTCTGGAGAAAAACCACGCAACCAATGTTATCGTTGATGCTGCGGGACGCCGCGATTTGCTTCACATGCGGCTCACCACGCCCACAGCTTTTGTACGGTATGTGGGCGCCAACCACCCGTCGGATTACACCCGGCTGGATAAGTGGGTGGAACGCCTGGCCGGCTGGATGGAGAACGGCCTCGAAAACCTGTACTTTTTTATTCACCAAAATATTGAAAAGGAGTCGCCGCTGCTGGCTGCCCACTTCATTAAAAAACTGAACGAGCGGTGCGGGTTGAATGTAAGAGGTCCGGGACAGAATGGCCTGTTTTGAATAGTCCACTGACATTTCTCAATCCACCGTTTTATCAGTTTCCCTTTTATTTTTCACCCATTCACGTCCAAACCGGAACAACGTGTATGGTTTTTCCTTCCTTTTGGAACTGGTCTTCCTGGTTGAATGTAAAAATAAACTCTTCTTCAAATTTTAATTCAACCATAGCCTCCATCAATCCGTCTGTTTCTCTTGCAGAGTTGTCGTTATTTAATTCATAGCAAACCTGCACAATCATTTCAACTTTCCTGTTTTGGCCCACTGTAAAATCGCATTCCCCGTTTTGCCTGAAGTAATAAACTTCTTTTCCCATCCTTTTTAAATAAACACCATGTTTTCAAGTAACCTGCCGCGGTCTTTCGGGAAATACACTCTGTTCATTACTAATGCAAACTTTGTATTTTATAGTAAGTATGAGTATTTTATATTGCACATTTACCGTTTAATAACCCAATCCCGCCGTTTAATCAAATTTCCTTTTATTTTCCGTTTTTTTCGTTCAACTTTGAGTAAACCAATTCTCAACGGATATGAAACGGGAAATTTTTATTTTGGTTGTTGCTTTCTTTTTTCTGATGACCTTTTTCACATCAGCACAAAACGAAAAAATGGCACTGCCGCCCGAAAACGGCAAAGAGTACATTTACGAGTTTACAGAAACAAAATATGTTTTGCCTGAAAATCACCGGCGTTTTGATGACTTCATTAAAAGGAAAAGCCTGAAAATAAAATGTGTGACCCTGCAACCCGGGAACAAAGAATATTTGTTGGTTTCGGTGATTAAAAACACAGTTGAAAAGCCTGAATTTAACCCGGTCTGGTTTAAAGATTACCGTTTCCCTGAATTTAAGGACGCATTTTACGAAAACCGCTACGACAGCTTTTGGGAAGAGTTGTTGCCGTGGATCGATTTCTATCAATATGAGTTTGATCGGAAAACCATGGAACTGAAACTGCACAACCGGGCTGAGGTTTTGGAGGAAATACGCAGCCTGCTCCGGCGAAAAGGATTTGATGAAAAAGCAGTTGAACGGCACACCTCCGATTTTAATACCGAAGGAATTCCACAAATTACACATCACCTGCAATCGGTTTTTTTAATTTCAGAACCTGAATTCGAAGTTGCTGGGATTGAATCCGCCCATGTCAAAGAAAACAAAACGGTTACAGATTCACTTTTCACTTATCATCTGACAAAACAAAAAATTGAACCTGGGTTGCACAGCCGGCATTTTTCATATCAAGCAGAAAAAAAGTATTTGATTGAAAACACGACAACTCAAATCGATTCCACCAAATACGGATTGTGGGCGTATGGCGAACCACACCGTCTTATTTACACCGAGAATAAAATTACGTTGAAATCAGTTAAAAACATTCCTGAAAACCGGATTGTCATTTCCGGAAAGGTTGAAAATACAAAACAGAAAAAAGTAATTGTTGGTTATTTGCGCGAGCCGTTTGGGAAAGAACTTTATCAGGAAACCGTTTTTCTGGATGAAAACAATGCGTTTAGGCTGGAAACGGAGTTGAAAAATGCCGGTTTGGTTTATGTGCAATTCGGGCAGGCAAACCGGGTGGAAGATATTCCTTTGCTGGCGTTTTATGCTGAACCGGGGAACGAGATTCATTTCGAAGC
>CAZXHP010000044.1:0-22204 GCA_964639655.1 uncultured Mariniphaga sp. | reverse complement strand
CTATATGTTATCCAATCTGATTTTTATTTTTACAGTGGATTTCAGCAAAAACAGCAGCGGGTTAAATTCGCTGTACCAGCATAAAAATTATGGAGAAATCAACTCATTTCAAATCAGCGTTAAGCGGAATTATCCTTTTCGTTTTTACGTATTCCGTTTATGCCAGTGAATTAAACCACAACCTTTGGTTTAGTCAGCCTGCCAGATACTGGAACAGTCAGGCGCTTCATCTTGGAAACGGTTTTATTGGCGCCTCCTTTTTTGGGGGTGTGGAAGCCGAAAAATTTGCCCTTACCGAAGGAAGCATCTGGACCGGAAAAACGTTCGGGGGCAACTGGGAAGAATTTGGGGTAAACCCGGAAGCCGTCAAATACATAGATGATATTCGTAAAGCTGTTGTGGAGGGCGAAATTGGCAAAGCCGACAGCCTGACACAAAAATATTACCTCGGAACATACGATCATTTTGGCTCCTTTAGTTCGGTTGGCGACCTGAATATTAAAATGCTAAACCATGGAATGCCCCATTCCGGCTACGTCAGGGAGCTGGACCTTTCAAAATCTCTGGGGAGTATCTCCTATCAGCTTGACGGGGTGAATTATTCCCGCGAATATTTTTGTTCGTACCCCAAAAATGTACTGGCTATGAAATTTAGGGCCGACCAGCCGGAGAAAGTGGGTTTTGCCCTGTACATGGACGTTGTACAGGAAAGATACGAGGTAGATGTTACTGAAGATGAATATACTGTAACCGGTTTTGTTGATGGGGGAGATCGCAAATTTCAGGTTAAAATCAAAGCCATTCCTTATGGCGGAAGGCCTGTTCAGCGAACCAAACTGATGGGCGTGTCCAAACCATACTGGGGAATAGAAAATGCCGACTCAGTGATACTGATTTTAACTATTTCAACCGATTATAAACAGGAATGGCCCGATTACAAAGGCACAGACCCGGAACTGAAGTGCGGGGAAATTTTACAAACCGCCCAATATGCAGGATATGAACGGTTAAAAAAGGAACATATTGAGGATTATTCGGAGTTGTATTCAAGAACTCAGATTGACCTGAACAGTAACGAAGCATTGAACCGGCTGCCAACCGACGAAAGATTCCACCGGTTTAAAAAGGGGGAACAGGACCTGGGGTTAAAAGAACTGGTTTTTAATCTGGGGCGATATTTGATTATCAGTTCCAGCCGCCCGGGAAGCCTGCCGGCGAATTTGCAGGGAAAGTGGAACTGTTTTTTTACCGCACCCTGGTCGGCCAATTACCAGGCCAACATCAACATCCAGGAAATATATTGGCCCTGCGGTCCCGTTAACCTGCTTGAATGTCAGGTTCCGTATGTGGACTGGACGGCCGATTTGGTTAAACCGGGCAGGGAGGTGGCCAAAAGGGTTTACGGAACAGAAGGTTGGATTAGCCACACCACCGGAAATATTTGGGGACATGCAGCCCCTTCGGGTGACATCCCGTGGGCCGTTTATCCGTTAGGTTCCGTTTGGCATTGCCAGCATATTTGGGAACAGTTTGCATTCAGCAGAGATACTTCCTACCTTAAAAACAGGGCTTACCCCATCATCAGGGAAGCTACGCTGTTCTGGCTGGAAAACCTTACAGAATTTGGGAAATACTATATTGTTGCGCCTTCGGTTTCAGCCGAACATGGCGAATATGTGGAATCCGGTGGAGAAATTCATGAATCTTACTCCCGCGACAGAAGCAAAAATAAATTCAATCTTCCCGGTGCGTATCAGGATGCCCAAATGCTCAGGGATTTGTTCAGCATGTGCCGTGAAGCAGCGGAAGTGCTGGATACCGACAAAGCATTTATCCGAAAGGTAATTGCTGCACAAAAAAAGCTGCTTCCGCATAAAACGGGGCAATACGGGCAACTTCAGGAGTGGTACCATGACATCGACAGTCCGCACGATCGTCACCGGCACATTTCGCATTTGTATGCTGTATGTCCCGGAAATCAGATTCATCCGCTAACGACACCCGAACTTGCCGGGGCTGCCAAAATATCGCTTAACATGCGGGGTGAGGGAAGGTTTCCGGATTTTGATTCGGCATCGGGTGGTAACTGGTCTATGGCCTGGCGCATCTGGTGCTGGGCCCGGCTGATGGATGGCGACCGGGCCAACCGTATTTTCGACATGTTGTTACGGGAACAGGGATTTGAGAACCTGCTAACTTTCCAGCATGCCGGCTATCCTATGGGACGTCCTGATCTTTTCAGGGAACCGGAGAACCTGTTTCTACACTTCCAGTTGGATGCCTCTGCATCAACACCCGGTTTTATGGCTGAAATGTTGCTGCAGTCGCACCTTGGTGAAATCATCCTTTTGCCGGCGCTTCCCAAAGAATGGGAAAGTGGCAGTATTAAAGGGTTACAAGCAAGAGGCGGCTATTCGGTGGATATGGAGTGGAAAAACGGAAAGCTGAAAAAAGCAACCATCTCAGGTAATGTAAAAAAAGCGCCAAAAATAAGAATCGCCGAATTACTTATCGATCCTGAGCAAGATGCACGGGTGGAATATGTTTTAAATTAGGTAAAATATTTTGACCCCGATAAAAAATCGTATCTGTTTTCCTCCTGTGGCAAATGGCACCCGTCCCTTTCAGCAGTTGTTTATCCTTTTGGCAGGGGGTTTAACCCAAAAAAATACCTGACTGTCCCTTTCTTTTTATCCGCCCGGGTTTATATTATAAGTTTGTGCACCGGCAGGCGAACCGTCGCCGGTTTCAGAATAAACCAGGGAGGATTAAACCTTCGCGGCAGTATGGATGTTTAGGTAACCGTAATTCCGGTTAAAAGTCAACTGCTTTAATCAGCCGCAAATTACATGTAAACGGAAGTTTTTAAACAATTGAATAATAAGAAAAGAATGATCAGGTATTCGAAAAACAAAATTGATTTTTTAACAGAACTGAGAACATCGGTCAACGCCTATTTTAAAAATAACAATATAGAACCTTTTGGCGATAAAAGGATTATCGTGAAAACCGTATTTATGGGCATCCTTTACCTGGCCCCGCTGGCGCTGATGATTTCGGGAGTTGTTTCTTCGGTTTGGGCGGTACTGGCTTTATGGGTGCTGATGGGCCTTGGCAAATCGGGTGTGGGAATGGCGACCATGCACGACGCCAGCCACGGCTCTTTTTCGAAAAACGACCGCGTTAACAAACTGTTTGGCAATTCAATGTACCTGCTGGGCGGGTTTCCGGCCAACTGGCGTTACCAGCACAACACGCTGCACCACGGTTTTACCAATGTGGAAGGGCACGACGAGGACATTGCCCCTCCGGGAATTTTACGTTTGTCGCCCCACCGTCCGTTAAAAAAGATACACCGCTACCAGCACCTGTATGCCTGGCTTCTCTATAGTTTAATGACCATTTCGTGGATCATCTCCAAAGATTTCAGCAGGTTGCGGAAATACAGGAAAGACGGGATTAAGCTGGCCGGCAAACGCACCTACCGCAGTTTGATGCGGGATTTGGTGGTTTCAAAAATTGTCTATTACATCGTGTTTCTTGCAGTACCTTTGTTAACAGTACCGGTAGCCTGGTACTGGATTGTTGCCGGTTTTCTGCTGATGCACTTTACGGCAGGACTGGTTTTGGCCAGCATTTTTCAAACAGCGCATGTGGTGCCCACATCAGAATATCCCATGCCCGACGAAAACGGCGAGCTTAACAACAACTGGGCGGCGCATCAGCTCTATACCACCTGCAATTTTGCCCCCAAAAGCCGGATTTTTTCCTGGATGATTGGCGGGCTGAATTACCAGGTTGAACATCATTTGTTTCCCAACATCAGCCATATCCATTACCCTAAAATTGCCACCATTGTGCAGAAAAAGGCCAAAGAGTTCGGGTTACCCTACCATGTAAACCGCACTTTTCTGGGTGCGTTGGGGGAGCATACCCGGATGCTTAAACTACTGGGCACTGCCTGAAGCAGGACAGGGTTTAAAGTTTAAAATACGGAGGTTTGGTACGGACCTGGAGTAATCGGGTTACTGGGTAGATGGTGGCAAAAGGTATAGGGCGGAGGGCAGAGAGCAGAGAGCAGAAGCGCGAAGGCAGAGGGCCACCCGCAGAAGAATAGCGATTGAACAGATGTTTGTACCACGAAAAACCTCAGAGCCATAGGCCCGACAGTATGGTAGTAGAAGCTTCGTTTATTTTTTTCTTCTGTTCTTTTTTCTGAAAAATGTATTTAATACGCGGTCTTGTATGAAATCATTAAATTTTCTTTTGTAGATTTTTCATCAAAACTCGTTGATTGGCAACACTGGTTTTATTCATTGGTCTTTTCGGGATTGTGGGCTTGGAATCAAGCTTTCCGAAATTAAACCGATTTGTGTCAATACACCTAATCTGTCACCTTGAATCCAGGCATTAATTATCTTACCGTCTTTAAGTTGATAAATTACGTTAGCATTGTCAACAACGATTTTGTTGCTTGGTGGAATACCTCTGAATGGAGCGGTATTGGTTCCATTCCAATGCCACCGTACTACAACTTTGTCACCTTCGGAAATTATATCTTCAATTGTCCATTTTATATCGGGGAACCCGGCAATAACAGACATTACCGTACCTGAAAATCCTGCAACTCCTTTAACGCCCCCAATACCTTCATAATCAGGAGAAATTATGTCGTTAAGAAGTTCAATTTTCCTGTTGTTCAAAATGTTTTCATAAAGGTTGCGGATTATTTCTTTATTGGCAGTTTCTGGTCGAGCCTGTGTTTCTCTAACTTCTACCGTGCCACCTTGGCTAAGAACAGGACATAGCTGCGCAAGTTTTGCTGCTTGTTCAATATCTGTTGCTTTGATGACAATACTACTTATAAGTTTGGTGTCGTTTGAATCAATAGATTTCTTTTCAACAATTTTATCTTCTCCTGCTACCACGTAACCATCGGTTGGAGCAACAAAGCTGGTAACAAATATTCCATCTGTTTTCCATTGGTCGGTAAGTGTTGTCCACTGTGTTCTTACTGCTTGTGCCTGGGTAGGTCCATAACTAAGCGGTAAGCGAATTAATAAGATGTACTCTTTCATTTTTTCTGTTTTAACTGGTTGGTTTAATTCCAATTGAGCAAATGCAACGATGCTCGTAAACAACATTGCAGATAGCAATAACCCTGTCATGTTTTTCTTTTGCATAAGAATAATTTTTAATGTTTCACACTGCAAAGTTGGAGATTTGCAATTTTTGAAACTTGTAAAAAATCATTGATTTACCACAGAGGCGTAGATTTGAAGAAATCGCTTGGTGTTAATCCTGTGAAAATTTTGAAGTCTTTATTAAAGTGAGATTGGTCATAGAAGCCAGCATTTAAAGCAATTTCTGTAAGTGATTTTGTTTGTTGCTTTTGAGCAATTACACTTTTCATTCTGACAATAGATGAAAATTGTTTTGGTGAAGCACCTACAAGTTTTCTAAATTTTTTTTCAAAAGCATCTTGACTGATATAGAGAGAAGAAGCCAATTTATTGATTGGGTACAAGCCATTTGCAGTATGAATTTTTTGCAAGGCTGCCTGAATCAATTGGTCGGGTTTATGATTATGAAGTTTTGATAATAAAAATTGTTCAACAATTTCAATACGGTTCTTATTGTTTTTTGCCATAACCAAACGCTCTCCAATTCTATCTATCTCGCTACATTGTATAAAATTTTCAAGTGAGGCACTTACTTCAAAAAGTTCGTGTAAAGGCTCTTTAAAAAATGCAGTTGCTCCAGCTTCTTTAAATGTGACAATGATATTTGCCGAATTTTGGTTGTAATTTATGAGTCGAACAGATTTTTTTAATCCTGTTAAAACAAAATTCGGCAATTTTTCTTTACAGTTTCCCGATAGGTAATTGACTTGTCCCTGAATCCTAAAAACCAAAACATGTGCAGTTACAGGAAATACCCTATTAACCACTTCGTTTTGACTTCCAATAATTCTGTATGTCTTCACGAATGGTCTTAGTAAATCTGCCGGTATGTATGTTTCATTCGTCATTTGTCAGTGTAGTCTGTTAGCCTTGCTGCTAACGTACTATGTAATCCCCGAAGTTATTCCATTTTTTTCTTTATTCCCGGGTTTGACAGCCACCGGTTGTTTGCAGCCATTTAGTATTATGGCTGTTCTTTGAATATTATAACATAAGTGATTTAGTTTTGGTTCTAAGTGGTTTAAAAGTAATAAGCTTTTCGGGAAAAATAACGGAGAGGGAGGAAAAAGCGAAGGGCAAAGAGCGAAGAGCGAAGAGCAAAGAGCAGAAGCGCGGAGCCCGGATTCAGCGTTGTCTGGGGGAAATAGCACAGCCTTTTTATCCAAAAGAAACCGGATTTCTTCCTAAAATTCTGTTCCGGTTTTCCCTGCAGTTTTCGGGTCTGCCTGAAAACAAAAAAGGAGAGATGAATTCACAACTCTCCTTTTTTTCTGGAAGCGGGTTCAGCGCTACTATTATTTATTGCTATTTTCTTTCTTTTATTCCTGAACTAAAAAATATCAATTGATTTATAAGTATTTATTAAAAATCTTTTTGACTTTGAAGTAAGAAAAAACAAATATGATTAAAACATTGTGTCCCAAAAGTGTCTCAAAACAATGAATTAAATTTCTTAAAATGGCGAATATTAATTTTGTACTGCGAGAGCCCTTCAAAAAAGGAACCCGGGAAAAAGTCAAAGAACTAAGGAAAAGAGGTGGTCGAGTTGATAATCTTTACAACCAGGATGAAACACCAATTTTATTGCATTTTGGTCATGACAGAAAACATCGCTTCAAATGCAAAACAGACTTTAAAATCAAGCCAAGGGAATGGGATTTTAAAAAACAACGTAAAAAAACTAATCTGCCTGGCAGCTATGAATTAAATGAAAGGATAGATATTTTAAGTCAGGACTTAACGGATTATTACAATAGATTAATTTCAAAAACTACCGATATAACTTTCAACACAATAAAGGAAAAAATAACTGCCGTTGTTAAAAAAAACCAAAATCCTGATTTTGAAGAAGGAACAGGTTTTTTTGATGTGATTGAAAAATATATCAATGGGAATAAAACGAAAGTATCTCCTCGTACTATCCCAAAATACAATACACTTAAGAAATCGCTTGAGAATTTCTCTATTGCGAAAGAAATACCGAAATTTAACTTTTTCTCAAATCGACCTAAACTTTTATGATGAGAATGGAGTTCTATTTCCACATTTTACAGGACCTCAAAAGATTTAATTTATTTCAGCCTAATAAACGCCATAAAGTTTTTAGAACAACTCCTTTATCAAATCGATTAATTTCTACCTAAATATAAATTTCCTGCACTTTTATTTTCCTTTAATTCCCATTTGCTCAATAATTCTTTGTACCATATCTGAATGAGAAGGCTTTGGGTTTTCTTCAATAGTCTCGGTGGGTTTGGGCAGAGTACATTCTAACAGTTTAAAAAACATTAGCAATCTGGATTTCGGAGAAAGTTGATTTAAGTCATTTGCAATTTTCGTTTTACTAAAATTTGCATTTAATACCTCTTGCACCATTGCACGGAGTTCTCCGGTAGTCTTGTTCGGTATTCCTTTTTTTCTTCCTGTTGGATTTCCCGATTGTCCTTTCTTAGGTGCCATAACGTTGTTTTTTATTGTTGTTTGCAATGATTAATTTTTCTCTGCTAATTAGTTCCAGTTGATTAAACAATGAAGGTTCTTCCATAAGGTTTTCGATGCTACGTCTTGTGTTATGAATTTTATTAAGGTATTCATTTCGAATGGAATGATGAATTTCACGTATTTGAACATCTTCAGAACACCCATGCCATCGTGGTGATAACCGTTTCCAAAGTTTCAGCCATTTTCAGGATGATTTTTTTTGTAGTATTTAATCCCGGAAGTACATAAAAATTCGCTGTTGTCTTTTGGGGTAAAATAAGTGTGGTTGTGATTAAAAATAAAGGCAGATTGAAACAGAAGTGTTTCAATCGTAATCTTTATTTGCTGAATTTAATTAACGCGGACAATAATTCAATTGCAAATCATTTGTAATCATTATATTAGATTGTACTTTTAAGAACAAAAACAAAAATTTTATTTTACAAAAAAGAAATGTATTTCTATTCATTTTTCCATTTTGAGTTTGAAACATAAAAGATTCCCATAATTTCATCTTTAAGAAATGGCGAAATGGGATAGATTTTATACTTTAGCCTTTTTTAGGAAAAACTTAAACCATGCAACTTGCCACAGGACAAATCATTAAAAATCTGGTATCCTCCGAACCGGTGAGAATCAACAAGATTTCCCAGCTTGGAAACATGACTTCCATTCACTATTCCGGCATCAATACCAATATCTCCAACAACAAAATGGTGCCCAACGAACTGCTGCACACACTTGAAATCATATCAAAAGACGGCATGTTCGATTTTTCAGGCAACCCGGAAAAGTTTAAGCTGTTTGCCGAAGCTGAACGCATTAACTCCGCATTTCAGTTTGACCCGTTGTTTGCTGTAAATTGCAGCGTAATTGACCCATTGCCGCACCAGGTAGAGGCGGTTTACAAATACTTGTTGCCACTGCCGAATATCCGATTTCTGCTGGCCGATGACACAGGAGCCGGGAAAACCATTATGACCGGCCTGCTCATTAAGGAACTGATGATGCGTGACCTGGCAGAACGGATTCTGATTATTACTCCTGGTGGACTCACCAAACAATGGCAGGAAGATGAATTGATGCTGAAGTTTAACCTGCCGTTTAAGCTGGTGAACAGGGCCATCTTTAATGCCGACCCAAACATTTTTACATCCAATAATAAATTGGTAACATCCATTGATTTTATAAGGGCCGAAGATGTGTTAAATGTGCTTGGCGAAGTTGGCTGGGATTTGGTGGTGGTGGATGAAGCGCACAAACTAAGCGCATTCGACTACGGACAAAAACGCTACCGCAGCAAGAGATACCAGGCACTGGAAAAAATTGCAGAAAAATGTGAACACTTACTTCTGTTAACCGCCACTCCTCACCGAGGCAGAGCCGATACTTTTAAAAACCTGTTACAACTGCTCGATGAAGATATTTTTGCCAGCGAAAGCCTGGTTACTTCTCGGGTAAATGAAATCAATGAATCAGGTATCAACAAGTTTTTCATACGCAGACTAAAGGAACAAATGAAAGACTGGAACGGGAATCCGTTGTTCAAGGAACGATTTACCAAAACCATTCAGTACAAGTTAACGCCGGAAGAAAAAAGACTTTACGACCGGGTAACCCAATACCTCATGCGAAGAAGAGAGGAAGCAAAAGAACAATCCAATATTCATGTTTTCCTGGCGCTGATGGTGATGCAACGCAGGTTAACCAGTTCTATTTTCGCTATATATAAAACCATAAAAAACCGGTATGAGGCGTTGAACGGATTGCTTAAAGAACTGAACGAAAATCCCAGTTTGTGGCGACAAAGGCAGAAACTGGAAATAGACATTGCCGGCATTGAAGATTACGATGATTTGGACGACGATGAAAAAGACGTGCTCGAAAATATAATGGCTGACCCGAAAAAATTCAAGCTGTTTACCACTGCTAAAAGTCCGTCGGAACTCTCTGAGGAAAGAGACCAGGTGAAAAACCTGATGGAATTTGCCGAACATCTTTACAACAGCAACCAGGAAGAAGCCAAATTTACCCGTTTAAACCAGCTTTTAAAAGAAGAAGGGGCTTTTGACAGGAAAGATGAGAAACTGGTCATTTTTACGGAACATAAGGACACGTTAATGTATCTGACCGACAGGCTCAGCAATAACGGGTACGAGGTGGTTACCATTCATGGAGGAAAATCGGTGGAAGAACGCAGGGAAGCCCAGGCTCAGTTTGCCCGGAACGCACAGATTCTGATTGCAACTGATGCTGCGGGTGAAGGTATCAACCTGCAATTTTGCCGGCTTCTTATCAACTGGGACATCCCCTGGAATCCAAACCGGCTGGAACAACGCATGGGTAGGATTCACCGGTACGGACAAAAACAAAATGTGTTGGTTTTTAACATGGTGGCTCAAAACACACGTGAAGGAAATGTGTTGGAAAGATTGCTCCGGAAACTTGATTTAATTCGGGAACACATAGGCAGCGACCGGGTATATGATGTTATTTCCGATATTTTCGAAGAAGTACCCATGGAAGACATCATCAATTCCACCTTTAACCAGAAGGAGACAAAATTTGATGAAACCATAGATGCCAGCCTGACGGAAGAAATGGTGAAGAAAAAAATAGCCGAACAAACCAAAAAAATGGCACACAGCGATATTGATTACCGCAGCGCAAAAGAATTGAAAGAACTGTCAGACGAACGCAGGCTCCAGCCTGTTTATATTCAGCGTTTTTTTGAAAAGGCCTTTAAGTATCTTGGTGGAAAACTCTATCCACTCAATCATTCGGTTTTTGAAGTTGAAAAATTTCCCGCAGATGTTTTGAGTGTTCTCAGGGAAGACTATAATATCCAGGCCGACCTGACCGGTTTTAAACTTTGTTTTGACAAACAGATTTTTCTGGATTACCAGTTCAATAACTTTGGTGGCCGTATGTTTTATGTGAATCCCGGCAATCCTGTTTTCGATGCTTTGCTGAAAGTTGTGCGCAACCGGTTTAGGGAGGAGATGATGAAAGGAACCGTATTGATTTCTCCCGAAGACCACAAAGCTTTTCTGGCGTTTCTGGTTAAATCGCAAATTACCGATAACCGGCCTTCCAAAGGAGTGGAAAACGTGGCCGATGAAACCATTCATCTTGTGTGCCAGGATAAGGAAAACGAATTGTTCTTAACTTCTCCGGCAAAACTGATTGACTTGAAACCTCCGGCTGATTTTGCCAAAGCCATTGATAAACCCGAACCGGTAAACGAGGAAATCATTCACGAATGGTGCCTTAACCAGATTACCCTGCCGCAATTGGAGACAACCCAATAATGAATTGAAGCCGACATCAGTAAAAGGAAAGAATACCTGAATGAAGCATTCAACGCTATTATTTTTGACCTGACCAATGAAATTAATGAACTTCAGGGGAAAGTACTGATGGGCGAAAACCGGTTTAACGAAAAAATTCAGCGAAAACAAGAAAAAATAAATGACCTGATAAACCGGAGAGAATTGCGGCATAAGCGGCTGGAAGCCATGACGCAATTATCACCCAAAACCCCTGAAGTAATGGGATGTGTGTTTGTAGTTCCGCTAAACCAGATGGAATACCAGAATCATTACGGCATGAAACGTGACGATGAGGTGGAACAAATCGCCATACAATCAGTGATGGAGTTTGAACGAAACACAGGATGGAGCCCGGAAGATGTGGGCACTCAAAACCTTGGTTACGATGTACGCCGCACCAGCAAAGAATTGCTCAAACGTTATATCGAAGTGAAAGGCCGCAGCGGTGAAGGCGGAGTAATGCTCTCTGAAAATGAGATGTTCCGGCTGGGGCAATTAGGCGATTCAGCCTGGCTTTACATTGTTTATAACTGTAAATCAGAACCCGAACTGGTCAGGATTCAGAATCCGGCCAAAAACTTGAAGTTCGAAACGAAATCAAAAGGAGTTCAATATTTTTTGCCCGAAAAAGAATGGAAAAAATTTAATTAATGTAAAAAATGTTCATTATTTTTGTTTGTTCATGTATGCGTGGACATTAATATTTTGTGAACATGGAAACTCAGGAAGTTTTACATACTGCTTTAGAAAATATCCCGGATGAAACTGGTATTCATTTAACCTGGGAAGATAATCCAATGGCCGGGACAAATGGACAGTTAAAGTTAACTTTTAAAAATCGGGAAATACAATTCAATACCGAGATTAAAAAGGAAATCCTGGAGCACCAATTACCTAATTTGGAAATTGCAGCCAGAAATAAACAACCATTTTTACTGGTTGCGCACTATTTACGGCCGAAAATCAAAGCCGAGTTGCGAAAAAGAAATATTGCCTACCTGGAAAAAAACGGTAACATTTTCATCAATCATGAAAACTGTTTCATTTTAATTGATGCAAATAAACCCGTCGATTTAGCAAAAGAAACAGGCAACAGGGCATTCACAAAAACCGGACTGAAAGTGGTTTATCTTTATCTGACAGAAGAAAACTGGCTTAACAAACCTCAACGGGAAATTGCAAAAAAAACAGACACAGGCCTCGGAAATATCAGCAATGTAAACCACGGATTACAAAAGGAGAAATTTTTATTAAAAGTTAACCGCATCCAAAAACAGTTAAACAACAAACAGGAATTACTTGAAAAATGGATGAAAGCCTATGCTGTAACATTACAGCCTGCACTTAAAATTGGTCAATTCAGGTTTGCAGATGAAAAAAACTTTACACATTACCGCAATATCAAATTAGATGAAAATACCTGGTGGGGAGGCGAACCTGCCGGAGATATCCTGACAGATTACCTCCGGCCCGGAGAACTCACCATGTACACAACAAATACACGGACCGAGTTGATGAAGCGATACAAATTAATACCCGACACCAATGGAGATGTAAGAGTTTACCAGGCGTTTTGGGATACCCCTGAACAACAAAATCAGGATACTGTACATCCGTTGCTGATTTACGTGGACTTAATGAACACAGGAGATAACAGATGTTACGAAACGGCACAAATGATTTGGGAAAAACAACTGGCACATGAGTTTTAAAGAATTAACACCGTGGTTTAAAGAAGTTTTTAACCTTGCAGATGAAGCGTGCAGGGATCTAAATACTCCGTTATACCTCATCGGAGCGCAGGCCAGGCATTTTCATTTGGCCGAAAAAGGCATTAAACCTTCACGCGGGACAATGGACATCGATTTTGCCCTGATGCTTCCTGACATGAATATCTACGAAAAGTTATTGGATTCGCTTCTTAATAAAGGATTTCGCAAAGCCGCTGAACCTTACCGGATAATTCACGATGCCACGAACACTGTGGTTGACCTTCTGCCTTTTGGTGAAGTGGAGGAAAAAGGAACCGTAAAATTTACCGACCGTAAAACAGAACTATCGGTCGTCGGGCTGAAAGAAGTATTAAATGAACCTTCCCGGATGAAACTGGATGAAGAAACAACTGTGCAGGTTACCCCATTGGAAGGCATCATCATTTTAAAACTTATTTCGTTCGATGAAAAACCCGAACGTACCAAAGACCTCGATGACATTCACGATATACTGATTCATTACTTTGAAATGAACGATAACCGGTTTTATGAAATTCTGCCTGATTGTATGGATGAATTTAGCGAAACACATTTTACTCTTGAAGCGGGAGCATGGCTGGCAGGGTACGACATTGGAAGACTACTGACAGCATACGATTCGCTGAAAAAATACATCGTTAACATCCTGGAAAATGAAGTGAATCAGGAAGCCGGAAAAATCAGCCGCTATTTTTATAATAAGGCTTATTTTGAAGATATTGAAACGATTAAATACATTTTTAATTTGATATTGAAAGGAATACAACAATCATGACCCAACCCAAAAAACTCATAGAAGTGGCCATTCTGGTAAAAAAAAATCATTTCAACAATAGATAAATATCATGAAATATTATCTTGGTGTAACAGACAATCATTGGTATAAATTTTTAAGTAAGCATAACCCAGAAGATGTAAATTTTTGGCAGCCCTCTGGAAGTTTTAAATTTAAAGCGATTAATTCCGGTGCTCCATTTTTATTCAAACTGAAATATCCAATAAACGCAATTGGAGGTGTCGGATTTTTTACAAATCATTCATTCCTACCACTAAATATTGCATGGGATGCATTTGGAAACAGAAATGGCTGTTTATCATTCTTTGATTTCAAAAATTTGATTTTAAACTACAGACGAGATAAAAATGATTTAAATCCTACAATTGGGTGCATCATTTTAACTAATCCCATAT
The DNA here is from genome assembly GCA_964639655.1 of uncultured Mariniphaga sp. Taxonomy (GTDB): domain Bacteria; phylum Bacteroidota; class Bacteroidia; order Bacteroidales; family Prolixibacteraceae; genus Mariniphaga. The sequence goes on along the minus strand of CAZXHP010000044.1, from coordinate 8,266 downwards.
TTTTTGATGAAGGCGATTGGATTGGAACTCCGAATGATTGGGGAAAAAGTATTGTACAAGGGAAATCTTATAATACCGATGATATTGTTGGCAAAAGACTGTGGGAGAAAGTAGAATTGTTATTAAACAAGTATTTACAAGAAAACTATGAGGGAGAAAAAAGCCAACTCATATTGGAAGAACCTTCATCTCCCGTTTATGGAAATAGTGTTTTAACTAAAGTAAGATTAGGGCAAGGAGCGTTTCGCGTATTAGTTACGGATGCTTATAATCGCAGATGTTCCATAACAGGAGAAAAAACACTTCCAGTATTAGAAGCCGCACATATTAAACCTTATGCTGAGTCAGGTCCAAACTTTATTTCTAATGGACTTTTACTTCGATCTGATATTCATAAATTATTTGATTCAGGTTATGTAACAGTAACTTCAGACTATAAAATTGAGGTTAGTAAGAAAATTAGAGAAGAATTTCAAAATGGCAGAGAATACTATAAGTATCATGGAAAAGAATTGCAGTATTTACCATACAGAAATTTAGACAAACCTAATTTGGCTTTCATTAATTGGCATAATGATAATATTTACAAAGGTTAATTTCAGCCATTATATGAAATTGCAGGAAATCAATTTAATACTAACAGCAAAAAATCCGGCTAAGGTAAAGAAGGTTTACGAAACCTTTCTACGGTACAACGACAAACCAATGATCACCGGAGTACAAGCTATACAAAAAAGCCTCCTGCGGCTTTGCAACGGCAAACAGGTGGGCATTGCACAGGGAGAGCCGGGCAACTTCACCAAAATTTATTTAGGAACCGGTGTTCCGTTCTTCGATGTAACATCAACTGACTTCTGGCTGGTGGATAAATCACTGTATCAACCCGAAACGCCGGATGTTCCTGCACCTGAAAAACAACCCGTACCTTACCCTGAAAAAGGAGGAACAACCAGTCCCGATGCAGGGAATGAAGACCCGACAACCACAAAGGAGTTTAAAACTGTAACCATTTCCGGGAAAGTTGACGTGGCTAATTACAGCCAGGTGTTTACCAGTTTTATCAACCCACTGATGAAAAACAACGTGGATATAACCATCACCATCAAAGGAAAAACCACGAATGCTGCCCCACTGACCGAAAACAGTCCGCAGTATAAAATCATCCGGGAATCGGCCAGTCAGCTGGGGCTGGATTTTGAGGTGGAGGAGTAAGTAATTTCACATAGATATTTTAATATGGTACTAAAAACTTCAACATATACACCTCAAGAATTATATAAAATATTCCTTTCAGATACATTTGACATAGAAGGAGATAGCAGTCAAATAGTGTTTTTTGAAATTAAAAGACGGATTGATAGTGGAATAAAAATCTCTTACACTGAATCATTGTATTTCTATTTTTGTCTTAAACATTCAATTGAAGGCAAATATGGTAATGTTGAAGACTATACAGTTTGCCATGAACATATTTTTACTGATTTGTATCGAATCTATGCCCCAAATAATTTAAATTGTCAACTCAATGCTGTTAATTTCAAGAAAGAACAAATTCCTTTATCGCAAAGAAGAATCCATGAACAATCCTTAACTGAATATCTTATCGAATGGGAAAACATTCTTGCAGGAAATATTACAGACGAAAAGATTCAGTGCATAAAAAAAGAAACATTAAAAGATATTGAAAAATTAGAAAAAAAGGTCACTGGTTATGGTTCAAATTGGATTAAAGCTGAAAAAAGAAAAATTTATTTGCGTTCAAGATTTATCTTTAATGTTCTAATGGAAATTTTAGAGTGGAATGGAGTAACTATCAACGTTAATACAAGTTCATTAACAATTCTATTTAAAACAAAAACTCTTGTTCATATCTTGTTTAGACACTATGGCCAGATTGCAAAACCATCACTCATCGTTAATGAAGATTATTTCACTGAACCAGTGCATTATAGTAGGTTGGATGAAATTTTAAAAACAGTATTAGGTGACATTTATGAATGTGGACTTATTAAGCCTTCTGCAAATGATAATATTAATATAGAATATAAGGGAACTATCTATTTGATACTAATACGTAAATCGATAATTATTACTTTTTATCCAGTTTCAAAAAAAGATAAACTTAAAAAACTTAAAACTGATTTTAATTTGTGTACAATTACAGACGACCTCAAAATTTTTATGGAAAAGTAAAAACTTAAAAAAATTCCGAACAAATTGGTGCAAACTTTTAGACTAAACTAATATGAATAAAAATATTAATGACCCCTACATCGCCTGGCAGAAATACATTGTAAAACACCGGCCGGCAGAAATTCTGAAAAAACTGGAGCAGCTTATCCAGGATGACGGAGGTATTTTTCGCGATGACCCCTATTTTCAGGAATTTCGTAACCTGGCACTTTTGTTTCGGATTGACCTGCTGATTGAATGGGAACGTTATGCGGAGGCACTTGCATGGTTGTGTTTGGAAACGGAATTGAATCCCACCAATGTGGAAGCCCATGCCATGAAGGAGCAATTGAAAAAACAGTTGCATTTCACAAAAGAGGAAAACCATGTGGCAGTAAAAAGCTCTGCACAAAAACCACTTTTTAACTGGGGCAATGTGGCGGGAATGCGCCGGATAAAGGCAATTATTGAACGGGATATTTTACTACCTATAAAGGAACGCGAAATTTACCGGAATTTTAATGTCAGCATTCCCAAAGGACTATTGTTGTATGGCCCGCCTGGTTGCGGAAAAACCTTTATTGTAAAACAAATTGCACGGCTTCTTGGATTCAAATACCTTGAAGTTTCCCCGTCTTCAGTTGCCAGTACTTATGTGCATGGAACTCAGGAAAAGATTAAAACAATGTTTGGGGAGGCAGCAAAAAGCCGGCCTGTTTTACTTTTTATTGACGAGTTGGAAGCCTTTGTGCCTAACCGTTCAAGAACAGATGTAAGCTATCATTACCAGGCAGAAGTAAACGAATTTTTAGTGCAGTTAAATAACGCCCATCAGAATGGCATTTTTGTGGTAGGGGCAACCAACCATTTAAACATGATTGATGATGCCATAAAACGTCCCGGACGGTTCGACAAGAAGCTATTTGTTGGCCCTCCCGACCTGGAAGCCCGGATTGATGCGTTTAAAACACATTTGAAAAACAAACCAAACAATATTACAAAGTGGCTGTATCTGGGGGAAGAAACAGAAAACTATACTTTCGCGGAAATTCAGTTTGCTGTTGATGAAGCAGCCCGAATCGTAGCTGGGGCAAAGAAACAATTCATTGATTTGAATGATTTGATGAAGGTTATTATGAATAATCCACCGGAGTTTACGGATAGTAAACTTTTAAAATACCAATAACATCTAAAATTGCACCAATAGTACTACAAGGTGTCTTAAATGTGTCCCAACAAAAAACAAAAAAGTCCGCAAGTTATTCACTCACAGACTTTTATTTGTTTTTAATAGTAGCGGGGGCAGGACTCACCAAACCTTTTTTTAGGCATTTTCGAAAAGCCGCAAATTTCGCTAAATCATACCCCAAAGTTACTGTTAATACTGGGTATTTAGAAGTTTTGTAAAACAAATTTTTGTAAAGTTGAATTAAAATAAGTTAAGCAAAAAGCGGCGCAAAAACGACAACCGTTTTATTTTGGTTGTCGTTTTTTATTATATTTGGGTGTGTGTTTGAAAATGTGAAATTATGGCAACTGTAAAATTTAATTTACGGGGAAAAGATGCAACTAAGCCCCAACCAATCTATTTAATATTTCGGGACAAAGGCGAAAAACTGACTTATGCAACAGGCTTTAAAGTATTGCCTAAACATTGGAACGATACAAAAGGCAGGGTAAAGAATGTTAATCAGGTTGAGAACAGGGACGAAATAAATAGTTTCCTTGACAAACTGGAAGCGGGGATAAAAAAAGAAGTTGCACGCTTAAGGAATGAAAGTAAGCCAGTTACAAAGGATGCAGTTAAAGAACATTTGGAAATATTGGCAGGAAATAAAAAGCCCGCTGATAATAGTTTCTTTGGTTTTGTTGAAAGGTTTATTGAAGAAAGCCCCCACCGAATAAATCCAACCACAGGGCAAAAAATACATTCCCGAACAATTCAGAAATACAACACAACATTTAGCAAGTTAAAAGATTTTGCAGAATATACGGGAAAAACACCCGATTTTGAAAACATTGGCTTAGAATTTTATCAGGATTATACAGCCTATTTAAATCAAATACGCAAACATTCAATAAATACAATCGGTAAAGAAATACAAACTATAAAAGTGTTTCTAAATGCAGCCACCGACAGAGGCATAAATCAAAACACAACCTTTAAAAGCCACCGTTTTAAAGTGGTATCAGAAGAAAGTGAGGCAGTTTATTTGGATGAAATGGAATTGAGCCAACTGGCAGCCCTCGACCTTTCAGATAATACACGTTTGGAGCGTGTAAGGGATTTGTTTTTAGTGGGGTGTTGGACTGGTTGCCGCTTTTCGGATGTAACCCGTATAAGTCCCTACAACATAAAAGGCGGCATGATTCACATTGAGCAACAAAAAACGGGTAACAAAGTATCTATACCCCTGCACCCGGTTGTAAAAAGTGTATGGGAAAAATACGGGCAATCTTTCCCCAACGAAATTAGCAACCAACGGTTTAACGAATACATAAAAGAAGTTTGTAAACTGGCAGGGCTAACAGTCACCGAACACAAAGCAATAACCAAAGGCGGAATAAAGCGGACAAAAGCACACAAAAAATACGAACTTATTACAAGCCACACGGCACGGCGGAGCTTTGCAACCAACCTGTATAAATCGGGTTTTCCTGCAATATCAATTATGCAGATAACAGGACACAAATCAGAAAAAGCATTTTTAAGATACATAAAAGTAACCCCACAGGAACATGCCAAACTGTTACAGGCACATTGGGCAAAAACGGGGGCAAACCTTAAAGTAGTGTAGTTATGGATGTGTACAGCATTGATATTGATAAATATATTGAGTGGTATAAAAACGAAAGTGAATTTATACACCGATTGGAAGATTACAGGCACGAAATGCAACGATGTGCGATTTTATCCCACAGGTTAAATGTTCGGTATCTGTTTAATGAGAAAAACAAACAATCTAAGGCTTTAAGTGAAAAGCTATTTGAACGGTTGCAATATTTAGAACCAAAAATAAACGATGCTAAAACAATTAAGGAGTTGGATTTGATGTATTACCCCACGCCCGGCGACTGGGATTTAATTGAATTACTGGCAAATGGTAACTCCGACAAAGAAGAAATTAACAGGCGGTTAAATTTTGTAAGGGGTGAGAACAAAACAGAATTTCTAAAAAGTCTAAGAAATGAATTTATTGAAAATTGGGAAAGTCCATACATTGATAGGTACATAGAGGGAAAACCACTAATTAAAGCAGGAGGGTTGCCCTCAACAATTATAACTACGTTGGGCGTTGATTTTCAGCATATAAAAGCTATTCAATACATTGACCATTTAATAAGCGGCAACAACATACAGCCCACCACCTCGATTAAAAATACTAAACCCTTACAATGGACGGGTAAAGCCGCTCACCTCGGATATATAGCGTATTTGTTGGCAGATTTGGGATATATCGAACCGCCCAAAAGAAGGAATGGTGAAATAAATTACAATGAGTTTGCCCGTAAACTATTAGAATGTTTTGATATTGAAACTACTATTGGCACGTTGGCAAATGCAGTTAATCCCGAAAAAAACAACATGGAATTTAAAAACAAAGATAAATTCACTATACCCCACATAAAAGATATTTACTGACCAAACGCCTTTATTTATAAAGGTATATCCACAGTCCCGGACTGTTCGGGATTGTACTAATTTAATCCGTCACCCCACCTTTACACCATGTAAAACACTAAAAAACATGGTGAATGAATACAAAAACAGTATTGCAAATCGAGGGCGTGGAAGCCGCCCAACTGTTCGGCAAAATTGACGGGCTTTGTTCAGAGGTTGCCAACCTCAAAACCCAAATTGAGGACAAAAAACAACCCACCGACTACCTCAACCGCAAACAGGTTGCTAAAATGTTTGGTGTGTCGTTGGTAACAGTTCACGACTGGACACGCAAAGGCATATTAAAAGCCTATAAACTGGCTAACCGAGTCTATTTCAAACGTGCAGAGGTTGAAAATGCATTAACAGAAGTTGCCGCAACAAAAAGGGGGTATCATGGATAAAAAAACACGATACCACGAAGCCCTGAAAGCGGACGTTATGGACTGCATGGACTATATGGCAACATTGCCAAAAGTCCCGCCAATCAGCGATTTTAAAGAAATTGGTTCAACCATTAACCGCCACCACAGCCCGGCAATGGTGGGAATGTGCTACACCTTAGCGGCACTTTATACCGATATTGTTTGTATGTGGTGCGTGTTGGTTGAAAAACACCCACACCGCAAAACAGAAGCCATACAGAGAATTAATGAGGCATTGGAAAATGCACTAACAATTTTAACAGACTGGCAATAAAAAAGAGGCGTGTAAATAACCGCCCCTTTTTCGGTGTGTTGAAAATGTTACGGCAACCGTAACACCAACAAAGTTAAAAAATCAATTCAATTTCCTGTATGATTTGCGGCATTTTCGGAATATGCGACCCGTCCACGGTTCAGCAATGGGAACAAAACCCATTGTTAGATTTTGCCGTTTCGGTATCTGAAAGCACGGGCGAACTATTAAGCGATAAAAAAGAAGCCGCCACACGTGGGCTAAAATTATCTGTTAGCAACTACCACGGGCGGCAAAGTGTTTGTTCATTCCGTGGCAGTCTGCACAAAGAAGCCTACGGCGTAAACTTCAACCGTTTCACTTTTAACGAACTTTGCACCACCATTGAACGACTTTACACCGAATACGGCATTAACCCCGCAACAACCGCCCTGCATTGCTTAGAAATTGAAATTAACTTAAATTTGAAGTACAGCCCAAAACGGATTATTAAAGCCACCATAGCCCACAAAAAGAAGCCGTTTGTTCCCTTAAACCGTTTCGCCCCAACATTGGGCAAAGTTGCCGTTTACGATGACCACGAAATAAAGCTATACGACAAAGCCCGCCAATGTGGTATAAAAGGCGCAAACATTTTGCGTTTTGGTGTAAAGGTGTGCAAAATGCGTTATCTGCATGGTTACAACATTCGCACACTTTCCGACCTCTTCGACCTAAACAAAGTTTCACTCCTTGTTGAAATACTGTTAAAGGCAGCAAGCGAAATACTATTTTTCGACTTTAACGCCAACATAAAAAAACTAACCGAAAAGCAGCTTTTGAAATGGGAACGGTTCAGTAACCCGAACTACTGGGAACAACTGGACTATAAAAAAGCGTACAAAGCAAGGCAACAATTTTTAAAGCTGTCAGAAGCCCTAAAAGCCACGAACTACAACGCCCAATTATTTAACTGGGTTTGCTATGAATGGATGCAGCACTTCGACCCCGAAAAACGGGCGATGTTTACACCTATTTTCCGAAAAATGGAAGCACAAAAAAAGGTGATGTTTACACATTTTATATGTACGGTGCAAACATCGCCCAAACTTGTTTTGGGCGATGTAAAAAACCATGCCCAAAAAACAACACAAAAAACCTCATCGAAAAAACGGTTTTGTGCCTCATGTGGACGTGATATTTCCAGTCAAAAAAAAGGTTCTCGGTTCTGTTCTGAAAAACTACATGGGAAAGCCGCCAAACAATGCCGAAACAAAGCAAGCAACCACACCCGGACACAAAAAAGGATAGAACAACGAAACAAAGAGCTAAAAATCCTGAAAACATTAACCAAACAAAACCCTGTTGAATGTACAATAACCGTAACCCTAAAAACTGCAAAACGTGTACGCAGGGAACGTGTGTACTCCGAAAAACTAAAAACATGGGACTGGACAAAAACAAGGCGTGTGCAGCGTGTAAAAGTAAAAACAGGCAACCTAACCCCCATTGAATTAACCACCATGAGGGCAAAAGCATTCATAAGGCATTTGCAAGGATTGGAAATTTTGAAACATTTAAAACTGATACAACGATGAAAGACGTAAAAGCAATTTTTAAGCGTGAAGTGAGAAACAAAGCACGGTGCGAAAACTTTGTTTTATACGAAAAAATGAACTACCCCGAAAACAAATCAGCTGAATTAACTTGTTTACTGGCTGCTTATAGTGTTATTCCCAACTGGGAACAAAACAAGCTATATAAAGTGTTTAATTT
>CAZXHP010000043.1:9212-22370 GCA_964639655.1 uncultured Mariniphaga sp. | reverse complement strand
CCGGTTTCGCTGGCGCTTAGTTTTATCATTCCGCTCATTACATTTACTACCGTAAAATACATCGAGGTTTCACCAACCGATGCAAACAGTTTTGCTTTTCTGAGTGAGTCTGCTGTTCCAACCGAAACTTATTCTGAATCACCTTCACTTTGGCCGCACTATTTGTTTGGAACGTATTTGCTGGGAGTTACCGGATTTTTGCTCCACTTGTTGACCGGACATTTTAATGCTGTTCGGATGGTGCAAAAAAGCTACGTAAAAAACCTTTTCGGCAGCCGGGTACACATCACCCAAAAAGACGTCCATCCGTTTTCGTTTTTCAACAAAATTGTGCTTTCCGAAAAAACGCTGAACAGTCCCAACCTTGAAATGATAGTGGCCCATGAAAACATTCACGTAAAAGAAAAGCACACGCTGGACATTCTGTTTACAGAACTTCTTTTCCTTTTGCAATGGTTTAATCCGTTTGCCTGGCTGTTGAAAGATGCTCTAAAAAACAACCTGGAATACAAAACCGACGATGAAATTGTAAAAACCAACGATCCGCAAAACTATCAACTGGCTATGGTTGCCCTGGCCGGCAAAAAAGGCGTGGCGCCGTTTTTAACCGCGTTAAACGGATCGCAACTTAAAAACCGAATCATCATGATGAAAAAGAAAACCGAAAACAGATTTGCCCCGCTAAAACAACTTGTACTTCTGCCGCTGCTGGCCGTGTTGGTGATGGGGCTTTCCAACCGTGAAGTAAAAACTGAATTGATTCAGCAACAAAATGAAAAAGCTGAAATACAATTTAAGACACAGAAAGAAACCATTGTTTCCGGCATTATAACAAATGAAAATGGTGAGCCACTGCAAGGTGTTGCTGTTTTGGTAAAAGGGAAACCTGTTGGAACTATAACTGACGATTCGGGTAAATACATGATAAAACTGGAAAATGAAAATGAATCCCTTGTTTTTTCCCTTCAGAATTTTGAAAAACAAGAAATTGCAGTTGAAGGGGAACTGGAAATCAATGTTCAGTTAAAACCAACAGGAACAAAAAATTCTGTGCCACAAAAGCCAGTACGTCACGGGAGTCAACCAGTACCTATCCCCAATTCAGTAAAAATTGATACTTCCGCCGAACCGTTGTATATTGTTGACGGAAAAATTACGCGCGAAATCAACCAGATTCCACCCCAGGACATTGAAAGTATTGACGTACTGAAAGACATTTCTGCTACTGCACTTTATGGAACTAAAGGCAAAAACGGAGTAATTTTGATAACTACAAAATCGAAAGCTTATCAATATTTGGATGGTGATACCCAAAATGTCCGGCCTGTTTCTCAGGATAAAATTAGAAATCCTGAAGTGATGCCCGAATTCCCGGGAGGAGAAATCGGTCTGAGCGAATTCATAAAAAACCGGATTGTTTATCCGAAAAGAGCCCTCGAAAAAGGGATTATGGGAAGAGTTTATGTAGATTTTATAATTTCAAAATCGGGAAAAGTGACTGATGCTAAAGTTGCCCGCGGCGTTGATCCGGATTTAGACAAAGAAGCCCTGCGCGTTGTGAATTCAATGCCGCTTTGGAGACCCGGTCGCAACGACGGGGAGCTAGTGGATGTTTCCTATACGGTTCCCGTCGATTTTGTTTTGAAAGATGCTCCGGTGAAAGTGAGCCGGGTAACTTCGACAATGACGGCCACAAAACCAATTTATTTTATTGACGGAGAAATATTTCAAGGTAACATCGAGGACATAAATCCCGATAACATAAAAAGTATCGATGTTTTAAAAGGGGAATCAGCAACCAAAATTTATGGTGAAAAAGGCAAAAAAGGCGTAATTCTTATTCAAACCAAGGATCGGATTCACAAGTCCCTGCAGGAGAAAATCGATAACTCAAAACCGGAATCGAATCCGAATTCAGAGAAGATGAAATTAAAATCGCCTTTCGTTAGCGAATTTCCTCTTTTTATACTGGATGGTAAAGAAGTTCCCGACATCGACGATGTTAATCCTGAAAACATTGAAAAAATTGATGTGCTGAAAGGAGAATCAGCGATCGAACTTTATGGCGAAAAAGGGAAAAACGGGGTGATTGTCATCACATCCAAACAAAAAGGTGAAACGAATACAATAACGTCTGAGCTGGAATTAAGACAATTTATTGCCAAAAACATTAAATATCCGGTTGAAGCACAAAAAAACAACGTACAGGGAACAGTCGATATTTGGGCTGTGGTTGAACACGATGGAAAAATTACTTACTTCTATGAAAAACGGCCTGCGATAAATATTGTACCCATTAGTGAAGTTGTTGTTGCTGGCTATAGTGTGAAAAAAATTAATCCTGGAAACGAGGCTGTCAATGTTGACGATTCTCCCACCGAAAACGGCAACAGCGACAATTCCGAACTGTTTTCGCTTTTAAAAGAGGAGGTAAAAAGAGTAGCAAAAATGTCTCCTGCAATTGAAATGCCTGAACTGAAAGGAAAAACAGTAATGCTTCGGGTAAAATTTATGCTACAGTAAATGAGAGGGCTCAACGCAAAATTTTTCCGGTAGAATTCGCGGATTTTCGCAGAAACATTTTTTAAAAATCAGCGGTTATCTATACAATCAGCGGGAACGATCTCTTAAAACGGCAACTTCCCCAAATCCAGATTCCCACCCGATAGAATAATTCCCACTTTTTTGTGCTGAACATCCGCTTTCCCTTCCAGAATAGCAGCCAGCGGAACAGCGGAAGAAGGTTCGATGATGATTTTCATCCGCTCCCAAATCAGGCGCATGGCTTCCACAATTTTTTCTTCGGAAACGGTAACGATGTCGTCCACTTTTTCGAGAATAATTTTAAAATTTCGTTCGCCCAGCGAAGTGAGCAGGCCGTCGGCAATGGTTTTGGGATTTTCGGAAGGTACCCATTTTTTGCTGTGGAATGAACGGTAAGCATCGTCGGCGCCGGCAGGTTCGGCAGCAATAACCTTGCATTGCGGCAACAAATGTTTGGTTGAAATGGCCGTTCCGCTGAGCAGTCCGCCGCCACCCACCGGAGCCAGAATAATATCAAATTCGCCTGCATCTTCAATCAGCTCTTTGGCTGCGGTTCCCTGTCCGGCAATCACAAAAAAATTGTCATACGGATGAATTTCGATAGCGCCTGTTTCCTTAACTACTTTAGCCAGTGTGCTTTCGCGTGCCTGCAGGGTAGGTTTGCAAAAGGTAATTTGCGCCCCGTATCCGGCTACGGCTTTCTTTTTAATTTCCGGCGAAGTTTCCGGCATAACAATGTAGGCCGGAATGCCGCGCATTTTGGCAGCCAGTGCCAGAGCCGCCGCATGGTTTCCCGACGAATGGGTAGCCACGCCCATTTCCATCTCTTCCTGCGAAAGTGAAAACACGGCATTGCACGCACCGCGGAATTTAAACGCCCCAACTTTTTGGAAATTTTCGCACTTGAAATGCAATTCGGCCCCTGTTATTTTATTGATACTTGACGATGTCAGAACAGGAGTTCGGTGAGCATATTCATGAATGGTTTTTTGGGCAAGTTCAATGTCAGAATATTCGGGTATTAATTTAATCGTCATAAATTAAAACTTTGGTTTCATCAATACTTTGTCTCAAATACGGATTTCTGATGTTTGGATTGGACAGTAAATCAACTTTTCGTTTAAAAAAAGCTTCCAGCTTATCCCAGAGAGAAAGAATTTTTTCACCTCTTTCAATTGGGTCCGGTTCGTCAATTTCAACCAATAAATCAATGTCACTATTTTCCGGATCAAAATCACCGGAAACCGAAGATCCGAACGCATAGATTTGTTTCACCCGATGGTTTTTACATAACTCAATAAAATCTTTATTCCTATTATATATTAAGTCTTTAATAATCATGAATCAAAGATAGTTCAAATTTTTATTGCGTTCGATTTCAAAATTTATTTAATTCTCTCGCCAAGGCGCAAAGACGCAAAGGAAAACATTAAAAATATTCTTTGCGACTTAGCGCCTTTGCGTGCTGTTTCCTTCTTAAAACTCTCCTTTAAAAAAGAATGCCTCCAAGCCTTTCACTCCCGGCCGGATTTTAAACACGCCGCCGGCAAGGGGAAATTTTTCCAGCTCTTCATCGCTGGTTCCCTGACGGGCAGTGGTAATGTAGAGCGTTCCCAAATCGTCGTCGCCAAAAGCCACAGAAGTGACATTTTTTGCCGGTACACTGATGGTGCGCAGCAGCTCCCCGGTTTCGGGATTCCAGCAGCCTACTGCCGAACCGCCCCACAACGCAATCCACACATTTCCTTCGGCATCGATGGTCATACCGTCGGGGTAGCCCATTTCTTCCGGAACTTCGATGGCTGTTTCAGGATTACTGATTTCGCCTGTTTCGTTGTTGTAATCCCATGCCATCACCTTCCGGGTCGGTGTATCGATGTAATACATTTTGGTATAGTCCGGCGACCAGACAATTCCGTTGGAGGTACTCACGTTGTCAATCATTTTATGCACCGTACTATCTGCATCGAGGCGGTAAAGAGCGCCAGCCTGCCGTTTTCCTTCGGTGCTCATGGTACCTGCCCAGAACCGCCCGGCAGGATCGCATTTTCCATCGTTAAAACGGTTTCCCGGAATATCCTCCTCCGGGTTGTCAATCAGCTTTTTTGTGCCGGTTTCCGGATCGAGCTGGTAAAACCCGTTTTCGAGCGCCACCATCATTTTTCCCGATTCAGCAGGAACAACCGTACCAATCATCTGCCCGGTAAGCATTTCCTTATTGCTTTTTAACTTCGGGTTGTAGAAATTGAGGATTTTATCCGTGATATTCACCCAGATTAGCTCACCGGTTTTATAATTCCAGATGGCTCCTTCGCCCAAATCCGATTTTGTGTCGAGCACCAGTTCCACTTCATCCTTTTTTCCAGTTGAACAACTTGCAAGTACAACAACGACAGTTAAAACCAAAACGATATTTTTCATCTGAACTTTGAATTTTTTATACTTTAAACTTTACCCTGTGAAATAAATCTTCGATTTAATGCTTCGCCTTATTTCACAGGGTGAACCCGAAACTCCGAACTCCGGCCCCTCAAATACTTTCAATAAGTTTTTTCATTATCAGCGTCATTTTCGGTTCGGCTTTCATGGCCACCTGCTGCACCTCTTCGTGCGAAATTTCCACAATCTCGCCGGGTACGCCGCTGTCGGTTATAATGGAAATACCGAAAACCTTCAACCCTGAATGGCGGGCCGCAATCACCTCGGGCACGGTTGACATGCCAATCACATCGGCGCCGAGAATTCGGAACATCCGGTACTCGGCAGGCGTTTCAAAAGTAGGTCCCTGCACGCCGATGTAAATTCCCTCTTTTACCGGAATGTTGTGTTCCAGTGCAATCAGCTTGGCTTTGTTGCGCAGTCGTTCGTCGTAAACTTTGCTCATGTCGGGGAACCTTGGCCCCAGTTCCTTTTCGTTTTTCCCGTGCAGCGGATGTTCCGGAAAAAAGTTGATGTGATCGGTGATAATTACGATATCGCCCACATGCCACTCCGGATTCAGTCCGCCGCTTGCATTGGAAACAAACAACTGTTTTACACCGGCGAATTTCATCACACGTACCGGGAAAGTTACTTCCTGCATGGAATAGCCTTCGTAGAAATGAAACCGGCCCTGCATGGCAAGCACCTCCTTGTTGCCCAGTTTCCCGTAAATCAACCTTCCGGCATGGCCGTCAACCGTTGAAACCGGAAAGCCGGGAATTTCGTTGTAGGGAATCGAATCGATGATTTCAATTTCATTTACCAGTCCGCCAAGGCCGGTTCCGAGGATGATTCCCGTTTCAGGCGTTGCTTTTATTCTTTCTTTGATGAAGTTCGCGGTTGCTTTTATTTTCTCCAACATAATTCAAAATTTTTTTATTAAACATTTTTCCCTCTTCGTCGAGGAATTTCACTTTTACGGGCAAATAGTAAAGTACCGATTTAAACTGCTCGTCAAGCCCCTGCATCTGGTCGAAGCGCACAGCATCTTTTTCGGTGGTTACAATTATTTTCTTTCCCGTTTTTAGATGTCCAAACCTGCTCATTATTTGCTGAATGTCTTTTTGGGAATAGTAATGATGGTCGGGAAACCGGAGAATATCGGTTTCAGCAGCAAACTGTTTTAGGTAATCAGGAATAAGTTTGGGGAATGCAATTCCGGTAACAATCAGAATTCCATAAGTTTTATTTTTATAGAAATCGTTTCCCGGTTCACTGCCTGAAAATACAGGTTTTATTTTATCGTATTCAAAAGAGGTAAAAAACAGTTCCTGATAGGGTTTCAGCCGAACTTCCTTTTGCAGAATCCGGCGCATTATTGGCGTAACTTCTCCGGCCGGACATTTGGTAAAAATAATAATGCCTGCCCTGCGCATCTGTGCAGCACCTTCGCGTAAACGTCCCACCGGAAGCAATTTATCTTCTTTAATTGGCCGGTTATAATCTATCAGCAAAATATTTATTCCGGCAGTTATACGGCGGTGCTGAAACGCATCGTCGAGCAAAATAACATCGGGCGATTTGATTTCTTTCGAATTCAGCAGTTTTTCCACACCTCCAACCCTGTTTTCGCACACCGAAACTGTAACGTCGGGAAACTTTTTTTTGATTTGAAGCGGTTCGTCCCCTGTTTCCGAAACTTTTGAATTGGTTCCAACCTGCCTGAATCCTTTTGTTTTTCTTCTATATCCGCGGCTCAAAACAGCAACTTCAAATTTATCTTTTAAAAGTGCTGTAAGGTATTCTACATGAGGTGTTTTACCGGTTCCACCTACGGTAATATTGCCGATGGAAATGACAGGCACATCGAATTCTTTCGATTTTATCAGATTCCAGTCGTAAAAACGGTTACGAAAAAAAACGGCAATTCCGTACAATAATGAAAAAGGATAGAGCAAAAACTTAAGCATTCAATTCAAAATTAAAATAGTTGGCTAAGGTAAAAATTTGAATTGAGCTTTCCCAACTCTCTTCTTCCCGCACCCCATGAATACATTGATGAACTTCCTTATCGCTTTTGCGAAAAAAAGCGATAGAAAGATTTATTCCCCGACTATTTTGAGCAGTTTGCCACGCTGAACCCTGTCTGAAAGCTCCAGGTTGTTGAGTAAGGCAAGTTCATTCATCTGGCTTTGCGGAACGCCAAAATAGCGAAATGCATCGGACAGCGTTCCGCTTTGCTGTACTTTTTTTACCCTGACCCGTTTAGGTTTTACGTTGAGTTTTGCCGCGTCGGTTAAGCGATTAAAACTTTTCATGGTCGATTCAAACAAACTGGCGAATGCGTTAAAATCCACATCGCTTGAAACCCCGTGAAAAACGTAAACCTGCCCGCCGTATTCAATAAAATATGACATCACTTTTATGGCCTGTTGCTGTCCGGTTTGCTGGTTTTGGGATACCTGTTGCGAAATAGCGGCAACGGCAGGCAGGCCGTTTACCGTTTCGCGTTTTGTTTCGAGTACAGTCAGGTTCAGTTCCTGGAGTGTAGTCTGTGCGGCTTCCTGAGCCGACTTTTGCTTCGCCAGCATAAAAACCATCATGGCCCGTCCGTCTTCGGGTGCCATTTGAACCTGAAGCGGGGAGTTTTCGAGTTTCCAGCCTCCCGGAACCGGAAACCTGAATTTCATATCCGGATGATAGAACACATTTCCCTCCACATAGCCCTGCCGCGGGTCATCACCGTAAACCATACCATCCAGCATTTGCAGGTAACTGTTTTCATTCACTTTCCAGTTATTATACCCCAGGTTCGACTTCCACTCGCTGGCTTGCTGAGAAACTGCATTGTACCGGTCGCCCGGGTCGGGGTGGGTGGAAAGGAAAGTAGGAATACCGCCATGATCGCTGGCCATGTTCATTTTATTCAGCACATTAAAAAAGTCGGCCATTTTTTGAGCGTCGTACTGAATTTTCGAAGCGTATTCCACCCCCAGCCGGTCGGCTTCGCGTTCATTGTCGCGACTGAATTTCAGAAAAAGCAACTGCATGCCCTGCAGTGCATAGCCGGCAAAGTCGCGAAATTGTTCCGAAGCTATCATTCCGCCAATAAGCAGAAGCTGGCCCAGCTGCTGTTTGCTTTGGTTGCTAACGGTGTGCCGGGCGGTAATGTGCCCCATTTCGTGCCCCAAAACACCCATTAATTCGGCTTCGTTATTAAACTGGGCCAAAATTCCGCGGGTAAAATAGATGTAACCACCGGGAACTGCAAAAGCGTTGACTACCGGCGTGTCCAAAATCCTGAAATGGTATTGTAAATTCGGCCGGTGCGAAAGTTTGCCCATTTCGTCTCCTTTTGCCTGAATAAACTGCAGCAACTGGTCGTCCTGATACTGGCCGAAGGTGAAAACCACCTGGGGGTCGTATTGCCTCCCCATTTCAATTTCCTGAGCTTCTGACATCAACATCAGCTGCTTTTTGCCTGTTACAGGATTCACTGCACACGAAGGGACCATTAAAAGGGCCATAAAAACAAGAAAAACCTTTGTAAGTTCTTTAACCTGATTCATTATTTTGTAGTTTATTTTTTGTTTTTCTATTATGGTTAATTTCCAATCTCCTTTCCGTTTTAAAGCGAAATATTATTTTTAACCATTTTAACTGATAAATATCGCAAATTATTTTTTCAGAAGTGAAATGAAACATTATAAAATTCTTATTCTGTCAATTCTATTTCTTCATTTTTCCTGCTTCGTATTTTCGCAGGATGTAAATCTGCCGTCTTTTTCAAAAAGCGAGCTGATGAAACATGTTAATTTTCTGGCATCTGACAGTTTGCAGGGAAGAGGTTTTACCAGTAAAATTCCGGCGCTGGAAATCGCAGCTGATTATATTGAAGCAACTATTGAAAAAGCAGGTCTTTATTACAAAGAAGAAAGCTATTCACAAAATTTTGAACTGATTGAATCGGCCAGGGATGAAGAAAACACTTTCCTGAAAATATTTGATAACAGGAAAGAAAAGATTTTTTCGGGGGAAGATTTTATTCTGCTTAACCAAAAATCAGAAATAGTTGAAATTGAAGAAGAACTGATTTTTGCCGGTTTTGGATGGAACGGTGAAAATTCCGGTTTCAATAATCTGGACGGTCAGGAATTAAAAAATAAGGTGGTTTTGATTTCTGCCGGAACGCCTGAAACATTTGCCGAAGGTTTTTCTTACATCTGGAACAACCAGCATGAACGCAGTAAAACCGATAAAATTTTCTCAGCCGGCGCCCGTGCAATTCTTTTAATCACCAGTGTTCAGGATAAAGGAAATAAAATGTTTAAACAAATTGCAAGCCGGGCAAATAATCCGAATTATTCATTGGAAAAAAACAGTACAAAGAATGAAACCAACCTGGTGATTGCAACTCCCGAAGTGGCCGATGCCATTTTAGGAAGAAGAGGCAAATGGAAAAAAACTCTGCAAAAGATAGTAAAAAAGGGAGAACCGGTTTCATTCATTGCAGAAAATAAAATCCGACTAATGTCGGTCAGGGAAATGAAAAAAAAGAAGGGCAGGAATATCATCGGCATTGTGGAAGGGAGCGATCCGGTTTTAAAGGAAGAATGTGTTGTTTTTATGGCGCACTACGATCATTTGGGAATGAACAAAAACGGCGAAATATATAATGGCGCCGACGACAATGCCTCCGGAGTTGCTACTCTGCTCGAGGTAGCCGGAACGTTTGCAAAGGCTGAAATAAAAGCCAAACGCAGCATTGTTTTTTTGTGGGTAACTGCCGAAGAAGTAGGATTAATCGGCTCGGAGTATTACAGTGAGAATCCGGTTTTCCCGCTTGAAAAGACGGTGGCCTGCATTAACCTCGATATGGTTGGCCGGGTTTACGAGCCGCGCGATTCGGTTTGGGCACATTCGCCAAAACCGGTAAAACCTTTGAATGAGATTTATGCGCTGGTGAATAATTTTGACCCCGACTTGAAAAAAACGACCGAAACAGCTTGTGCAAAACTCGGTCTTACCCCGGATTTTGCCCTGCCGAAAAACTTTTTTTATTCCAGTGACCATTACCACTTTCACCGGAATGAAGTTCCTGTTCTGAATCTGTCAACCGGTTACACTGCCGATTATCACCAGCCGACCGATGATGCCGACCGGATTAATTTTGACAAAATGAAAAAAGTAGCCGAGCTGTGTTATTTAGTGGGCACTGCAATTGCCGGTAATTAGAAAAACACAGTAAAAAAAACTTGAACAGGAAAGCCGACTCCCTGCTCAAGGTTTTTTTCAAAGAGCCGGCATTCAATTATTTGAACTGATTTGACCCCGAATTTCACCACCGCCATTTGCAACGGTGTGAACATTTACATAGGCGTTGCCTGCTTCCAGTTCGCTGATAAGATCGTCGAGGGTTTTTTCGGCAAGATCACCTGTCAGATTTTCAGCTGTAATTACTCCTTCGGCAAGAATCCCATTGGTTTTTCCTTCAATTAAACCCGGAGGCGGGCCTGCGGGAAATAACCATACCACAACACCACCGTTTACACCCACCGGAGCTAAATGAATATGAGCCATTCTTACGTCGTTAATATTGGCAACAATCAGTTTAAAATGAAGCTCCATTCCATCTTTGCTCAGTTTAAAAATGGCTTGCCCGGTTGCATTGGTTTCAACAGGAGGTACTTCCTGATCGCCACTTAAATGCGCCTTGAAACTCTTCACCATCGTCGCATTCTTCAATGCAACATCTTCTTCGAGTTTCTCCGTGGGGCCCAAAGAATTACAGGATGAAAACAGCAACATTCCAGCAGAAACGAAAAGAACCAAAATTTTTTTCATAACTCATAAATTTAAAGTTAATAACCAAATAACTATAAACAAGTTACAACAAATTCTCAAAATAAAAGACAAAAAAGTATTTTTATTTGAAATTTTCCCGGAACTATTCTTAAAATGTGGAGAATTACACCGGGAAAAACGTTAGACTATGATTACTACCGCATTCAATTTTCAGTTTACAACTGTTTATCTTGAGTTATTCTTTTCAAAATTTATATTTTCGAAGTTTTAAAATCGAAAATATGAAAATTGCAGTACTCGACGGATATACGCTGAATCCCGGAGACCTGAGTTGGGATGGAATTAATAAACTGGGCGATTGTACCGTTTACGACCGAACCCCGCCCGAAAAAACAGTGGAGCGTGCCCGGGGCGCCGAGGCGGTGTTTACCAACAAAGTGGTTTTTAACCGGGAAGTTATCAGCCAGTTGGCCGACCTCAAATTCATCGGCGTTTTGGCCACCGGTTACAATGTGGTGGATTTGGAAGCGGCCACCGAAGCGGGAATTGTGGTCGCCAACATTCCGGCATACAGCACGGCATCGGTGGCACAAATGGTTTTTTCGCACATACTTCATCTGGTGCAGAATATTTCGCAACATGCCGAATCAGTAAAAAAGGGCGAATGGGCCAACAGTATCGATTTCAGTTATCACCTTACCCCGCAAACCGAACTGGCAGGCAAAATGCTCGGCATTATTGGCTTCGGGCAAATTGGCCAAGCGGTAGCAAAAATCGGACTGGCTTTTGGCATGCACATTATTTTCCAGAACCGCAGCAGAAAAGAAACACAGCTGGATGCCCGGCAGGTGGATTTGGACCTACTGCTTTCGGAGAGTGATTTTATCAGCATCAATTGTCCGCTAACGGAAGAAAATGTTGGATTCATCGACAAGGCCGCTATCGGGAAAATGAAAACTTCGGCCATTTTAATCAACACCGGCCGCGGGCCGTTGATTAACGAAGCCGATTTGGCAGAAGCGCTGAACAACGGCAGGATTGCCGGCGCCGGGCTCGATGTGTTGTCCACCGAACCTCCTGCACCCGATAATCCGTTGCCCTCGGCCAAAAACTGTTACATTACGCCTCACATTGCCTGGGCAACTACCGAAGCCCGTGAACGACTAATGAAAATTGCCATCGAAAACCTGAAGGCATTTCTGGAAGGGAAACCGCAAAACAAGGTGAATTAAAGGGCATTGAAAAAGTTTTCCCCTAAGCCGAATTTTTTCCGGTTTTAATGAAACAAAGGAACTGGCTGTACGTTTTATGATGGATTTCGAAAGCCATGTTTATCAAAATACTACATGTTGTTTTGCTGGCTTCGGTGAAATTCTTTTTCGCGCTGCCCTACGCCCTGGTTATCGGGCTGGAGTATGAACAGGCCATAATTGCCGTTTTGGCCGGCGGCATGGGCGGTTTTTTGTTTTTTTACTATTTGAGCCGCCCTGTTATTAGGGTTTTCAACGCGATCTGGCCCTGTGTTTGCAATCTGGTACCTCAATCTGTAAAACTCCGGTACCGTGAATTTTGCGACCGAAATAAAGGTAAACGAAAAACCAAGGTGTTTACCCGGAAAAACCGTTTTTTGGCCCGATTCAAAAAAACATACGGTTTTTGGGGAATAATTATTACCACTCCGCTGTTTTTAACCATTCCGCTGGGTGCGTTTCTCGCTGGAAAATATTACCGCCACCGCCGCCATCTCGTGCTCTATATGATGGGGTCAATTGTGGGCTGGGCAATTGTTTTGTCGGGGATCGTTCACCTGTTTCCCAACATATTTCTGAAATAATTATTCGAAAGCTGGTATCTTTGCAAAAAACATTTTAATGACCGAAGAAGAATTGCTTGACCTGATTGTTTCATGGGAAAATCTGCCGCTGCTTTTCCGGCAACTGGAATCGGAACCTGAAAATCTGCAGTTGCTGATAAATTTGGCATTTGAAAACCGGCATCCAAAAAGCTGGCGGGCCGCTTACTTAGCCGACCAAATAAACGACAACCACCCGGAGTTAATTGCACCGTTTATTTCTGAAATGATTCTGCAACTTAAAACAGAGAAAAACAGCAGTAAAAAAAGGCATTATCTCAAGTTAATCAGCCAGCACAATTTCTCTGAAAAATACCATTCTTTTTTGGTCGATTATTGCCTGAAATGTTTTACTTCGGCCGGCGAACCTATTGCCAACCGGGTTCATGCCATGCAGATTTTATTCCACATTTCTGAAAAAGAACCTGATTTCAAACCTGAACTTCTGTCAATAATTGAGCACGAAATGGAATTGCACCCTACTCCTGGAATAGTTTCGAGAGGAAAAAAACTGGCAAAAAAGCTCTTTGAACAAA
>CAZXHP010000043.1:0-9112 GCA_964639655.1 uncultured Mariniphaga sp. | reverse complement strand
TTATTTCATCGGAAAGCCGATCAATCATTTCCTGCAACCGCCCGTCAATTTCCCTGTTCAGTTCGTCAAGATTATACCGCCGGGTAAGTACCAGCAGGTTTTGCAAATGTGCCATTTCCCGTTCCTGCTCTTCCTGAACAGCACGCGCAAAATGACCCGGAAGTGAAAAATAGTAGTCGAGCATCTGGAAACTGTTTTCGGCCATTTCCCGGGTTTTTTCCGTGCCTTTTTCTGTTGCACCCGCCCGGAAGTATTGTTCAACCGCCGGAAACGAATCGTAGGTTAACGGCATTTTTTTGTTGGGAAAAAGTTCGAACATTTTATCGATTACCGCTTCTGCTTTGTTGTTTTGCCTTTCGTTTACCAGCGCTTCAGCCAGCCGGGCAAACATGTAACGGGCCTGAATGATACGAATGGCTTTTTTGTTGTAATCATCGAGAAAAACATCCGGGTGGTTTACATTCCCCCATACGAATTTATTCATTACATTATCATACAAAACACCGGTATTAATGTGTCCCCTGTTCATGGCACTGCCTTCGGTTTTTACGGGCACAAAACGGTAGGCCAGTCCTTCAAACTGCAGCCAGTCGGTAAAAAATATATTGTTGGTATATAAAAGGCTGTGGTCGATGTAAACGGGGCGCTCCCAGTCGTTGGCGGCAATCATGTTTAACACGGCCCATTCGCTTTTGGTCAGATACCTTTTACCGATCTGAAACCGAACGGTATCTGAAATTAAATCAGCATCTTCCGGTTGAACTGTACCTGTTTCCAGCACTTTTTGTTTGTTTACCGGAAGGTAAAATTCACTGGCCGGGAAAAAATCGACTTTTTGCCCCCCTGCGGTTTCGGCTTTGGTGCGTTCGTCGTCGCTGCCCATAAAGGCCATGGCTTCGCGCAAATCGACTGCCCGGTTGAGCCGGTCCTGAACGAATACACCATCGCGAATACCGGTGTAATATTGACTTTCTTCAAATGAAAACGGGACTGGCGCGGCCTCGTATGTTGCCTTCCGGTGCTGACTGATGTACCAGTCCATACCCAAATAACTCAGGTTCACCACTTTTATATCTGTGCGAATTCCTTCCACTTCCTGCACATACCACAGCGGAAAAGTGTCGTTGTCGCCATAGGTAAATAAAATAGCGTTCGGGGCGCAACTCTCCAGGTAGTTAATGGCATAATCGCGTGTCATGTATCGGTTCGAACGGTTGTGGTCGTCCCGGTTTTCAGTTGCAAGCACTCCCGGCACCAAAACCAGCGAAACCAATGTAACCAGAACAGCACCGGGTATTCCTTTTAGCAGTTTGCGAACGGCCGAAAAAAGTGCCGGCACCGCCAGTCCAATCCAAATGGCAAAAGCGTAAAACGAACCGGTGTAAGCATAATCGCGTTCACGGGGTTGAACAGGAGTCTGGTTGAGGTAAACAATAATAGCAATTCCGGTTAAAATAAAAAGTGCCATCACTACCGCAAAACTCTCCTTCCCTTTCGTACTGCGGTTGTACTGATAAAACAGCCCGATTAACCCGAACAAAAGCGGGAGGAAATAGTAGGTGTTCTTGGAGGGTTCATTTTTCAAAAACTCAGGCAACTGTTCCTGCGGCCCTATTCGGGCTTCATCAAAAAAATTAATGCCGCTAATCCAGTTACCCTGCATAAAATTTCCGTGTCCCTGGGTGTCATTCTGGCGACCGGCAAAATTCCACATAAAATACCTGAAATACATGTGTCCCAGCTGATAGGTAACAAAAAAACGCAGGTTTTCGGCAAAAGCAGGTTTCATCAAGGTCCGGGTCTCTCCGCCATCGCGGATACTGACAGGCTTTCCTTTCACATTTCCCCAGTTTTTATAAACCTCCACATGGCGCGGATCGTTGCTGTACATACGGGGAAAAACGGTTTCCATCCGGCTGTCGTAAACGGTTTTTGCAGCTGATGTGCCGGTTACTTCGTATCTGCCGTTTACCTGGCTGTAATATTTTTTTTCGCCGGAACTGGCAATGGCCGGCGCATTGTAATAGGGGCCGTAAAACAAAGGACGGTTACCGTATTGCTCCCGGTTCAGATAACGGCGAAGGGCGAAAGCATTGTCGGGGTGGTTCTGGTTCATCGGCGGATTGGCAGCAGCACGAATCAGAATCAGTGCAAATGAGGAATAACCGATGAGAATGACCACCACCGCGGTAACTGCGAGATTCCAATTGACCAGTTTACGTTTTTTTGTGTAGCGAATGCCCCACACCGACCCCGCAATAAGCAGGAGTACAAATACGAGAATACCGGAATTGAAGGGTAAACCGAGGATATTCACAAAAATCAGGTCGAAAATAAAAGCCAGACGCGGAATACCGGGAATAATTACATACTGAATACCAACCAGGATAAGCGCCGAAAAAAGCAGCGCAGCCAAAACCCCCTTCCATGAAAATTTATATTTTTTAAAATAAACCACCAGTACAATGGCCGGAATAGCCAGCAGGTTAAGCAAATGAACGCCAACCGAAAGTCCCAGCAAATAGGCGATAAGTATCAGCCAGCGATTGGCATGTGGTTGTCCGACTTCGTTTTCCCATTTCAGAATGGCCCAAAAAACAGCGGCGGTAAAAAACGACGAAAGCGCGTAAACTTCGCCTTCCACCGCAGAAAACCAGAACGAATCGGTAAATGAGAAAGCCAGTGCGCCAACCAAACCGCTTCCCCAAAC
Source organism: uncultured Mariniphaga sp. (assembly GCA_964639655.1). GTDB lineage: Bacteria > Bacteroidota > Bacteroidia > Bacteroidales > Prolixibacteraceae > Mariniphaga. The sequence goes on along the minus strand of CAZXHP010000043.1, from coordinate 6,402 downwards.
AGTAATTTGTTCAGCGGTTGAAAGTTGTTCAGGAAAAAGTTTGCGCGCCAGGTGAACAATGCTCCAGTAAAGCAGCATTACGGTTCCTGCACTGGCCAGCGCCGACAGCAGGTTCACCATAAAAGCCACCTGTGAAACATCGGGGGCAAAAAGGCTGAAAAACCGGCCTAAAATAATATGAAAAGGCGCACCGGGAGGATGTCCCACTTCCAGTTTGTAGGCGCTGATAATAAACTCGCTGCAATCCCACCAACTGGCAGTTGGTTCCAGTGTCAGAATATAGGTGAGCGATGCAATCAGAAAAACTGTCCACCCTAAAATTGTATTAACCTTGTTAAAACGGTTCATCGGTTTTTATTATGAATTACCGCAAATATAAGGTTTTAAAAAGTTGTCCCAATTGTTGGGTGAATTAATACTGATACAACAAAACTGCGATTTCCGAAAAAAAAGCAGGCAAAAGTCCCCGATAGAAAAAAATTTATATTTTTGCACCGTCTTTAACGAAAAGGCATAAATGATTGTCCCGTGGTGTAATTGGCAACACGTCTGATTTTGGTTCAGAAGAGTCCAGGTTCGAGCCCTGGCGGGACAACCGAGATGATAAGGAGTGTAAACTTAATTGTACTCCTTATCTTTTTTCAGAATCTTCCCGGCTTAAACGTCTATCCGAAATTCCAACCCTGCAATGCATCCGGGTTTTTCCGGTAAGTTCAACATTTGAAGTGAACCGGTAGCTAAGCGTGGCTGCCAACCGAAAAAAAATTTACGCTGAACTCCTGATCCACTGCCGGCTCTACAGGAAAAAGAAATCCTTAAAAGAATCGTACATTGGTTTGGTTGCTCCCACAATGGGTTCAATAAAAATATCACCATATCCGCCTGCCAGACCGATGGCTGTGAAATGGTTAAAAATTAAAAGTTAATAAACCAGGATTTTCTCTGTTTTTACCGCGCCCTGGTATTGTGCAGCGACGATATACATTCCGGGTTTCTCCGGAACTTTAATTTCATTGAAACTGTCTGAAATTGGTTTCGAAGCCAGGATTTTACCGGTTAAATCATAAATCGAAATATGTGCTGAATCACCCGATTCCGGAACCTGAACAGTTAATTTTCCGCCAACTTTTACCGGGTTGGGGAAAACCTGAATCGGAGGAGAATTATGCACAGGAGGTTTTGCGCTCGTCACCAAACTTTTGTCGGTGGTGTATATTCGTTCATCGAGGTACTGGACCATAAATATACGGCCCGATTTTTTTTCAACAAACTGTTGCGGATGGCGCCATCCGTCTTCCGAAATACCAAGGCCATAATCCACACGATTCCAGAAATTTCCACCGGTTTCTGAAAAGTAGGTTGCACCAATGTATGCCAACTGATAGTAGGAACTGTACCAGTCGCCGTTTTGCGAAAAATGAATATTGTTCAGCGGTCGGTCGGTCCACCAGGTTACTGTCCGGTCAACATGCAGTGCCCGCCAGGAACTATTCAGGGTAATGTCGTCGATGCTTTTGCTAATATTCAATTGAACCAAATAGTTATAAGCAACACCGTAAAAACTAAGGTAAAGTCTGTCATCCGGTGATATCGACAAACCGGTTGTGCTGGTAATTTTAAAAGGAGCATAGAACGAATCCATTTTGACGGTAACCTTTTCCCAAAGCAACCCGTAAGTTTCAGAAATAAACAACCCTCCCTTACCGGTTGAACCTTTGTCTGAAATTGCCAGATAAAGCCTTCCGTTTTTATCGACGGCAATCCGTTCGCATCCCTTGAGAATACCAAGGCCATTATTTCGGTCTTCCCAGGTTTTTCCATTATCTTCCGAACAAAAAACCCCATCGCCTTCATTTTCAACTCCGGTTATGGCGAACAAAATTCCGTATTTGTTTTCGATAATCTGTTTCACCGGGTAAACCGAATTCAGCGAAACAGAGTCCCAGGTGGCACCCCAATTTTCCGAGAAATAAATTTTACCGGTTCCACCGGCAAAAACAGTTCCGGACGATGACGCAAAAACGGTATGTACCGCAAATGCCGAAAGTACCTGCTCAAAATGGGTTCCATCATCGGTGCTTTTTAAAACTCCGGTGGTAGTGCTCACATACAATACAGAATCGTCAACCAGCGTGATTCCGGTTTTCGAGCCGCCCCAAAACTCGTTGGTCAGGAGCCAGAACTGTTGTGAAATGGCCAATAAAGGCCACAACAACAGCATGTTGAGGATTATAATTTTTGAAGCTTTCATTTTAATACAGTTAAAAAGTTTATAAATCTGAAGGCGAATCTGCAATCAATTTTAGGTGTGATTTTGGAAAAGACGCAAAAGCCGAATAAACATTACTCCAGGTATTTCTTGGATATCCATACTTCGGCCTGGGAAATGGTTTCGCAAAGAATTGTTGGAATCTTGCTGCTGTTCCTGCTCTTTAATTCGAGCGACGACAGTTTGGAAAACAAATCGGGCGAAATGATGCTGATGTTGTAACGCATTCCGTATTCGTAGTTGAGCGGGAAGAAGGTGTTGCTGATCCAGTCAACCAGCCCGGCCCAGGCACCTTCAATCTCTTTGGTGTCGTGCACATGAAACCGGCAACTGGTGCGCAACCCTTCCCTTTTTTGCCACTCAAACATACGCATCGATGCTGTTTTTACCTCTTCTTCCGAGCACGGTCCCATCCACTTCATCAGCAGATAATTTTTTTGCGGCTCGTAGCTCAGTTTGGCATACACTTCGCCTTTACTGTTTTTTATGAGATCGACAACAATCATTTGCGAAACTTAAAAAATCGTCATTCAATTTACATCATTCTTCACGACTTCGGGCAGAAAAAATTCAATATTGTACAACGGCGCCAGTTCAAAAACTTTCGATAAATCGATTTTTGAAATATCGGGCACTTTGGTTAAATCGGGCCGGTCTTTGTCATTTCTGATAGGCGTGCCAATGGCCCTGAAATAATCGAGCAAATCGCCCGGTTTCAGTAAAACCACCATTTTGCCCGGTATTCCGCCCACATTTTTAAAGGTGTGAATGGCATTCGACGGCACATGCACCACACTTCCCGGCAATACCTGAAACGGATTTTCCATGTCGTTCAGAATAAATTCAAACTTTCCTTCCAATACATAAAAAATTTCTTCATCAGGATGGCGGTGTGGCGGCGGCCCTCCCAGCGGCGGAACATTTTCTTCAAAAATGGCATAATCTTTTTCCTTTTCCGTGTTACTTACCAACACTTTAATTACATCGGTTAAAACCAGCAATTCTTCGTTTCTGTTTTTTGTTTTCATTTTTACTTTGTTTTAAAATTACAGGGCAAAGTAAACACCGGGAAACCGGCTTCCACTTGATTCAAATCAAGAAAAAGAGGTTTTGGTCTGATTAGCGTTGCAGAAAAAATCAAAAAACTAAACAAGAAATTTTGCCCTGTACCGGCTGAGCGTTTCGGGCGTAATGCCCAAATAGCTGGCCACGTAACGCAGCGGAATGCGCTTAAAAATTTTTGGGTGTTCTTCCAGCAGGTTTTTAAAACGCTCTTCAGGCGTATCCCGGAGCAGCGATGCCTCCCGTCTCTCCGCCCTAATGAGCTGTTCCTGCAAAATAATGTTCGCCAGTATTTTTAAAGAAGGAAACCTTTGAATCAGTTCCATCACATCGGCAATGTAAAAAAGCAGCAATTCGCATTTTTCAATGGCGGCAATATTTACAATGGAAGGTGTTTGGGTGAGAAAACTGGCCACCGAACCCACCAGCGAATTTTCGAAAAAGAAATCGTTGCAAACCTCTTTGTCGGGCGATTCATAAAACAATCGCATACTTCCGTGCTCAATAAAACCAACTTTATCGCACACTTCATTTTCCTTTAGCAAAAACTGGTTTTTCTCCAGAACTGTAACCTGCATTACGCGTTCTATGGCCTTCAGTTCTTCTTCTGAAGTATGAAAAACCCGCTGAATATTAAACAACACCTGCTTCATGAGACTCTAATAAACAGCAGGTTGAGGAAAATGTTGCGGGTCGGAAAAATTTTTTCACAAAAAAGGTTGCCTCGGGAAAAGACAACCTGGGAACAATTTCAAAAAGGAAAAGAGAGGATCGGGTAAAAAAACTAACATTTAATTTTGAACAGCTAAAAAAGAACCTATGATTTAAATGCTTTTTTTGTTACCCGATACAAATTAAACCTCATAACATTACATTGTGCTTAAAGTCCTGTTAAAGTTTGGTTAAACCTTAAAAAAATAATATTTCTTTCACTTTTTTCTTCCATAAAATATTTCGTAACTTTCGGAGCATGAACACGCTGACTCAGGTTTTCGACGATGTTTTAGGGTTGTTTTATCCACAACTTTGCATCACCTGCGGGGAAAGGCTCATTTCGCAGGAGGAGTACATTTGTTTGAAATGCTGGTTCGATTTGCCGGTCGGCCGCTTTGAAAACGAGCGGGAAAACAAGGTAGCACAGCTATTCTGGGGCAGGGTGCAAATTGAAACCGCCACTTCGTATTTCCATTACCGGAAAGGAAGCCGCTACCAAAAACTCATTCACTTTATAAAATACAAAGGGTTGAAAGAGCTGGGCCTGATTGCCGGCAAACGGTTCGGTCATACTTTGGCCGAATCGGACCATTTTAGCAGCATTGATGGTATTGTTCCCGTACCGTTGCATCCAAAAAAACGGAAAAAAAGGGGATTTAATCAAAGCGAATGGATTGCCCGCGGCATTGCCGAAGGCTTGAACAAACCTGTACTTCTGAATAATTTATACCGCAAAATTTTCACACCCACCCAAACCCGGAAAAACAGGTTTGAACGCTGGCAAAACGTAGAGGGTATTTTTGGCGTTAACAACCCGGAAGAATTTGAAAACCGGCACGTTCTGCTTGTTGACGATGTGGTGACCACCGGCTCGACTCTTGAAGCATGTGCCTGCGAATTGCTGAAAATTCCGGGGACAAAAGTGAGCATTGCCACCCTCGCTTTTGCCGATTTTTAAAAATATTCAACCTCTTCCCCCTATCTTTGTTCATTGTTTAGATTGAACAAAAAACAGACATGAAATTTCAAATCAGCAACTATACACCCGGAGAACGGCCCGAAGTTACGCTGCCCACCAGGGAGATTTATCAATTACTGGGAGATGAGGGCATTCGAAAACTGGTAAAAGACCATTACGATCTGCTCGCCAAAAGCGAAATAAAAGACCTGTTTCCACAGGATGCCGCAGGACTGGAAAAAGCCGTTAAAAATGCGTCGGATTTTTTTATTCAGATTTGCGGCGGACCCATGTACTTTAACAAAAACCGTGGCCGGCCCATGATGTACAAACGCCATCTGCCGCACAAAATCACTCCCGGGGCCCGCGAAGTGTGGCTGGAGTGTTACAGCGAAGCCATTCAGCAACAAAACTTACCCGACCATGTTGCCCTGTCGTTTTGGAATTACCTCGATGTTTTTTCGAAATGGATGGTGAATTCCTGGTAAGGTTTTACCGCCCCAGATTGTAATACGCCGCCAGCGAAATCACATTATTGAACTGGTTGTTCAGCCAGTAGTAGCTGGTGGCATCGTCGCCCGGCTGTCCGCGAACGGGCAATACCGAAAGTGCAAACCGCAGGTCTAACTTTAAGTTATCGAGCATATCGAACTGAAACCCCAGAAAGGGTTGCAAATCGAATGAGTTAAAGTCGTGCCGGTCTTCTTCCGGAAACTCCCCGTATTCATTGAATTCCATCCCATGCATAAGGTATCCGAATGACACGCCGGCCACCACGGCGCCGCGGTCGTTTGTTCTAAACCCCGCAAAAAGAGGCATATCCACATATCCCAAACGCATAATGTATTTCTGCGGATCAGGATCATCCTTTTTTATTCGTTTACGCGAACCTTTCTGCGAATATTTGATTTCCATTCCGGCAAAAATCGCCGGCGCCACATCGGTTTGCACAAAAAAACCGGCCAGAATACCAGGTTTGTTGTACCCTTTGAATGTGTCCCCTTCAACCTGTGTGGCATTAAAGCCGGCCAGTAATCCGCCCTCGAAACGCTGAGCAGCTGCCCACTGGACCAAAAGCAGCAGCAATGCCGGGATAAGTATTTTTTTCTTCATTCTATTTCAGTTTTTTAAGTTTCTCCTTTAAAATCCCGACGCCCCTTCCCGCTTTTTCCCGAATGTATTCCACATTACCGGGAAAAATTTCCGGTTGACGGGGATCAATCACAAAAACAGGCGTTTTCTCCCGAACGTAATGCACCAGGCCTGCAGCCGGGTAAACCACCAGCGAAGTACCCACAACTACAAAAATATCGGCTTTTTGTACAATTACAGCTGCCTTTTCAATTTCGGTAACTGTTTCGCCAAACCACACAATGTGCGGGCGCAACTGACTCCCTTT
>CAZXHP010000042.1:20802-22384 GCA_964639655.1 uncultured Mariniphaga sp. | reverse complement strand
CCCGGAATGGCCGGCATGAACCTGACTACGCTTGTCGGGCAGCAGGAGCAGTTGAACCAGGGCTGCCTGACTGTCGAGTTGTACACAAAATATTCACCATCACTCTCCAGCGGATTGGGATAAAAAAACTCTTTGCCGCTTAATGCTATTCCCGAAAGAAAACCATTGTACAGGGTGCGTTCAAGCACATCGAAATATTTTGAATCGCCGTGAAGCAAAAAAAGCCGGTAGTTCCAGAAGATGTTGGCGATGGCTGCGCAGGTTTCGCAATATGCTGTTTTGTTGGGAAGATAGTATGGCGGGCCAAAACCTTCCACTTCTTTTCGCGAACCGATTCCTCCGGTGAGGTATAGTTTAGTGCCGACGACATCCTTCCAAATGTTATCGGTAGTTTTCCGGTAACGTTTATCGCCCGACAAGGCTGCAACATCGGTTATCGCAGAATAAAAATAGCCGGCCCTCACCGCATGTCCCACAGCTTCCTCCTGCTCAAAAACCGGTTTGTGATCCTGGTAATATTCCGGATCCGCCAAAATATGCAGCGGTTCCCTGTGGGTGTGATTGCCGCGCTGTTCAATAAAAAACATAGCCATATCGAGGTACTTTTCATCCCCGGTAAGGCGATACAATTTTGGCAATGCAATTTCGATTTCCTGGTGGCCGGGAATGCCGTACTTTTTCCCGGGACCGAACTCCCTGCAAACCAGGTCGGCTGATTTAACGGCAGCATCGAGCAGCACACGTTTTCCGGTAGCCTGATAATAAGCAATACCTGCCTCAATGAGCTGGCCGACATTAAAAAGTTCGTGGCTGAGCCCCAGGTTCGACCAGCGTTCCTTTCCGGCCATTTCGTGCGGATTTTCAGGATCGATGGTGCGAGCAGTATATAAATAGCCGTCTTCTTCCTGTGCCGCCGAAATAAGTGCCACCAGGCTGTCGATGTAACGCTCGAGCCCGGGATCAGGCAATACCTGCAACGAATACGAAGCGCCTTCGATGATTTTAAAAACATCGGTATCGTCGAACGGATAACGGGTGCCGAACGGGCCGTCCATTTCTCCGGCTGCTTTGGCAAAATTATCGATTCGCCCGGTTTCCCCGCATTTTTCAAATTCGTAATCAATGGTCACATTTCTGTTCGTTTCGATGCGGGGAAGCCAGAAATTGTCATTCAACTCCACCTCGGTGAAAGGAACAGGCTGATACGGGTAATCCTGCTGTTTCTCTTTTCGTGATGAACAGGAAAAGAGCATCATCAGCGGGAAAAGATAAAAAATCGATTTTGTCATATTATTCTTGTTTGATTAAAAGCTGATGAGATATTCAGTTTATTTTATCTCATTCAAACCGTTTACAACCGCACAATAAGAAGAAAATTTTCTCCTTCGAAAAAGGCATTTTGCACTTCGTTAATCGGCATCCAGGCATAAGCTTTTTTATTGTTGCCGCTGACTTCAATCAGAAAATTGCAATATTCAATATTCCACGGATATTTGTCACCGAAACTTATTCCGAACGGATTTTCCCGGAATTTAAATTTGCCGTCATTCCCGGAAGTCCCTTCCACCACAGCCTTCTCCTG
>CAZXHP010000042.1:0-20702 GCA_964639655.1 uncultured Mariniphaga sp. | reverse complement strand
TCGCCGCTGTACCAACCGCCGCCGGCATCGTCTTCGGCGCAAAAGCCATTGTAAATCATGCGCACATCGCAGCAGGGGTGAGCGGAAAAACAAAAATTGGACGAGGGGCCTTCGAACATAAAAAACGATGACACTTTAAAACAGAATTTTTTGTCGAAAACACCTGCCGTGTTAAATTTGTCGTTGATTTTCGCAAACTGGGATTCGATGATTTGCCTGGCCTTTTCGTAACCACCGACCGCATCGGCTGTCTGCTTTTCAATGCCGACTTCCACCGTAAATGTCCATGTATCTTCACTTTTCTCCTGAATTTTCGGGGGATCGGTTTCCTGTTGTCCGTAACAGGAGAATGTGGAAATTACAAGGATGATGCAGGTTAAATATTTTATTTTTTTTGTCATGTCACTAAAATTGAGTTTATCCTACGTTAGAATGTATTGGCTGAGGAACTGTTACCGGCAAAGTTCGTCCGAATCGATGGTGCGCAGCACTTCCAGCCGCATTGCAGAAGGCCACAGGACAAGCCAGTCGTTAAACTGACCGGGTTGCCCCACCCAGTATGTTTGAAAATATGCTTCAGCCTGTGAGCCCGCCGGCCTGACTACCCCGTGGATTTTCGTTTTCCCGTCGGCTACCACCTGGTTTCCGTTGGCCCACACTGCCAGCGCTTTTTCTTTCCAGATAGAGTTTCCGGTGAGCCGGGCAAGTTTCAGCCACTCCGGCACAAGTATCAAACCGTAAGGATCGAGATGATGATGTTGCGTTGAGACAGCGGTACCGGCAAATGTATCGTAACCATACTTTTTAAAATCGGAAGAGTCGGCAACGGGCATTGAATAGTGCCACAACCACGTGGAGAGATACCAGGAAATTTGCTCGGTTTTTGTCAGATAGGTGCTGTCGTTTGTAGCCTCAAATAAAAGCATTGCGCTGTGAAGCATTGGCCAGGACGATTCTTTATCGATGCACCAGGTATCGAGCGCCCCGGCCGAAGTAAATCCGTTTTTCGCATAATCGTTGAAATAAAAATTAAATGCTTTCTCCGCCGAATGCAGGTATTTTTGTTCTCCGGCAGCCCGGTATGCCCTGACCATCGGAGGAATAATATATGCCCCGATTGTGCCTTCGCGATACAGGCAGTTCCCGTCTGTGTCCCAGCCCTTTCCGAATTGCCCGGACGTTTGCTGATTTTTCTGCATAAAATCGCAAATATTTAAAGCAAGTGTTTTGTAATTTCCTCTTTCATATCCGCATTGTTGTGCCAGTTCATAGGCGACTAAAAAATCTTCGGCGGCATCGCCGAGGTTGCAGGCATCGAGAATTTCTTCCGAATTTTCAATCCCCAATACATAATCAAAATGATTCCGGATCAAACCGTTTGGAAGCGGACAATAAGTTGCCCAGGTATCGAGACATGCAATTCCCCTCTCCAAAGATTGTTTGTTTCCGTTTTTCAGATAATCCGCAAGAAGTGAATTGGCTGTCGAAATATTCTGACCTGCCCACCCGATTTCGTATTTCCAGCCTGGCCGTTGTATCCAGCCGCCATTGCGCTGCCACAAACCGATACTGAAACCTTTAAAAATATCCTCTTCGGCCCAAAGATTTTCATGAATAAATTTGATCGAAAGATCCCGGATTTCATCTGTACTGCGAACAGGTATTTCGGGATGAGGAATCATCTCCCATGCTTTTTCGAGAAAAACCTTTGTTGCCTGGTGATGCGGCAGCAGAGGTGTAACTACAAGCGTTGCTTCCACTGTTAAAGATTCTCCCGGGTCCATTTTCATTTTTTTCCTGAAGCCCGGATTGTATTTGTCGCGCGCAACATAGCAAAGCGGCATTTCTTCTTCAGGCCAGATGAGCCTGTGAGTGGTTTCGTTCTGCTCCGGCATCAGGGAACAGGAAAAAGAAGTTCCATCGGAATCAATTTCGCCCCACATAGCCACAGCCCAATTTTTGCCTTCTGAATAGGTAGCCCCCGGAATTGCAGTCCGATTGTATGAAAACGACCACCATTCCCCGTCTTTTGAATACCCTTTGGGTTCTTTCCCGCGCCCCCAGTAATTCCCGTTGTAGCTGACCGCCGGAATCATCAGGAATGAAGCGCTGTCGGCATGAATAAAATCAAGTGTCAGTCTAACAGAATCTATTGGTAAAGTTGACCGGTTTGTGCAAATCCTTGTAATACGGTAAACCCCATTTTCTATTTGGGTAATTTGATCGCTGGAACTGATTCCTTCGATAAAGCAGGGTTCAAGATAACCAACACTTTCCTTCTTTAAAGTCAACGATTGTTTTCCATCCTGTTCGACCCACCGGAAAGTCCCAGTGTCCGATTGACAGGATTGAATACCCGATAAACCTGCAATTAAAGCAACATAACAAATAAAACCCGAAAAAAAATGCATAACTCTTCCGATAAACCCTGCTATGAAAAACATGACTTACTTTGCTGTTGATTGTGCCCAAAATCTTCCCTCTCCATTTTCTTTTAAAATGAAAAGGGAAGAATATCAGACGAAATTTTCAAAAAAAACTATTTCAAAAATAAAGACGAGTAAAAAAACAGTCGCGAGACTTTAGTTGTAACCCGGATTTTGGCCCAGTCTTACTTTGTCCAACTCATACTGGGGAATTGGTTGCAGATAATACTTTTCAGGGAAAGTCCGCTCCTGGTAATTAAACACATTATATACCTTGGTATCCGAATTTTTGTCCTTTACGATACGGATCCCCTTTGCCGGAGTATTATATACTTCATCCGCAATTTTCCAGCGACGGACATCGAAATAACGATGGGCTTCCAGACATAATTCAATCCGACGTTCGTGCCTGATTTTTTCTCTTAATTCGTCACCCGACGCTTCAACCGGCGGCATAGAAACGCGTTCACGAACCATATTGAGATAGGTCTGCGCTATTGATTCCTCTCCGGCTTCGAATGAAGCTTCGGCATAGTTAAGCAGAATTTCAGCATACCGAATAATAATCCACGGAACACTAAACGGGTATTGTTCCGCCGCCTTGTCATAAGTCGGATCCATGGCTTTTCGATATATATAACTCATATCCGGACAGTCTTGTCTGAAACCGGGATTTCCAATACTATTTCTCCCATAAACTGAATTGTCAACCTGAAAATCGGCATCAAACGGGCTTTTGGTATAATTATTCGACTGTTCTGATATCCAAAATTGTACCGTAGAATCTGCAATCCAGGTCGTTCCGTCGAATGTTACGCTTGCATAAAACCGCGGATCACGTTTTTTCAATGGATCCCCATTGGCATCAACCTGCCCGTTTTCTCCAATGCCATAGGGATCGGCGGCATCAACAGGGTTATTCCAGTCAAAACTGGTACCATCCGTCCATTCAAAAGCATCCACAAGATTTTGGGTTACCATTGTAGAAGACCAGCCTCCGGCATACCCATTTCCGTCAATGCCCGCTCCAAGCCCTTCAACTGTTTGGAAATAGCCAAAATATCCATCATCATTTATGTTGTCATTCATTCTATGCAAAATAATTTCACTGTTCTTATTAGTCAGAAACATTTGTTTATAATCCTGTTCCAGCTCATATTTATTCAAATCGATAACAGCTTTGGCAGCAGTGGCAGCAGCCTGCCATTTTGTTTTATCGCCAGAAGGATTAAATAAAGGTGATGCAGCATACAATAACATTCTAGATTTAATTGCCAGTGCTGCACCTTTGGTAATTCTTCCCCAGTCATTATCGCTGGTATAACTTAATGACAGCAATGGAACTGCCTTTTCGATATCGCTTACAACCTGATCGACAGTTTCATCAAACGAACTTCTTTCCCTGCTAAAGTCGTCATCCAGAGAAAATGGATCGGTTACCAGCACTACGCCACTGAATCGGGCGGCCAGATCCATGTAGCTCCATGCACGTAACGTGTAAACTTCACCGATCATACGGTTCTTCATCTCCTGCTCCGTTTCCGTGACAACAGGCACATTTTCAATATTTGCCAGGAAATCATTACAACCTTTTATAAAACGGTAATGATGTCTCCATACATCTATTCCGGTTGGGAGTGATGGTCCCATCATGCCTCGCCAGTAATCATTCGTATTATGATAGCCGTATTTATGCACGGCTTCATCTGAAAAGCAGCTCAGCTGGTAGCCTCTAATCCATTCGTACCATCCTAATTTGGGCAAGACTTTATACAAACTGTTGACATAGGCTTCTGCCAAATTCAAATCTTCCCAGACCGCCGCTTCTGAAAATTTGTCTAATGGCTTTTTGTCAAGTAGGTCGTCACTACAGCCAAATACAGTAAGCATCAATATTACCAGAGGAAATATTATATTTTTATTTTTCATCTCATTAAAATTTGATTGTTATCTTTTAATTTCTTTCACCTTAAAAAGTAAGCTGGACACCAACATTGAACGTTCTTGTGACCGGATAAAATATTCCCAGATCATTAACAACCTCTGGATCGTAATCTTTTACTTTATCCAGCAATAACAAATTTGAGCCATTTAGGTATATCCTTGCGCTGCTTAGAGATGCTTTGGAAATAAAATCTTTTGGAAGACTATACCCCAATTCGGCTGATTTCAGCCGAAGAAAGGATGCATCTCTCAACCAGAAGTCAGAATGAATAGTATTGTAAGTATCTGATCGGTGATAGAATGCTCTTGGCATTGATGCTTTTTCTGCATTCTCCGGCGTCCAGCGGTCTTTATAAAGCCACAATGGAGGATTGATGTCTCCATTTCGGGTTGTGGGATTTATGTAGGTTTTCGCGCCACCCTGACCTTGCCAAAGCATGTTGAACTCAAATCCTTTGTACCTAAAATCAAGGTTCAATCCATAAATAACTTTTGGCAAGGTAGAATCATATAGCCTTACCCTGTCCAAATCATCTATTACTTTATCACCATTCACATCAACAAATTTAATATCGCCAACCTGCGCCCCTGCACGTTTTACCTCCGTTGCATCAAATTCTTCCTGCGTGTTAAAAATGCCGTCGGTTTTATATAACAGCCATGAATCAATCGGGTGACCTTCCCTGCGTTGATAATCAGGCACATTAGGCGATTCGTCCATGTAAATTATTTTGTTGGCTGTAAAAGAAACATTCCCGTTAATATTGTAGCTAAAATCACCGAGTTTTCGATAATGGGTGAGCAATAATTCAACACCCTGGTTTTGTGCTTTTCCTATGTTTTCGCTCGGCAGCGTCATACCAGTATAAATTGGTACCGACGCATTTCTGGTTGCCAGAATATTATTTCTTTTCGAATAAAAATATTCAAGTTCAAATCCCAAAAGTCCTTGCCAGAACATACCGTCAAGGGCTACGTTATAAGAGTTGGCGACTTCCCACGTAATATTGGGGTTCGGCGTTCCGGAAAAATACATTGTCGATACAACCGAAGGGTTACTTCCCAATACATAACTATCGAATGAACCATAAAGGGCTGCTGTGGCGAGGTACTGGTAATCCCCTACATTATCGCTACCCATTTGTCCGTAGGATGCCCTTAATTTCAGGTTATCCACAAAATCATAATTCCCTTTGATAAAATCCTCTTCGGATATCCTCCAGCCTGCAGAAATTCCCGGGAACCAACCTATTCGTTTGTCAGGAGGAAATTTCAGGGACTCGTCGCGACGAAGTGAAAATTCAAAAAGGTACTTTTCCTTGTATGTGTAAGCAAAACGGCCAAAATAGTTCCTGTAGGCAAATTCATATCCTGAACCATCATTCTTTTGCGTGTTGGCATCGCCGGCAAACAGGAACGGTATCTGGTCGGAAAGGAATGTATTTCTTGTTGCCTGTATCCACTCGGTATTAACTGAATATTGCTCATACGCAACAAAAGTGTTGATATTATGCTCTCCAAAAGAATACGTATATCCCAACTTCCCGTTTAGTGTATATTTGTATGAGTTGTAATAATAATCATAGAGGCCTCTGTCCATAATGGGTGTGGTGTTAAGATTGGTATATTCGCCAGTTGCATTACTGTATGAATAATAGTCATAACTTTTTGAGAACTGCTTTTGTCTTGTATTTGCAAAATCGTAGGCAGCAGTCCCTTCCAGAAACAATCCTTCCAATATAAAGGGGAGGTCCCATTTGGCAGTAACCTGCGAATTGAGTGTTGTTGTCCGGTTATTATTTTCACCAGCTTTTCCTTTAATTGCCTCGGCAACGTTGTAATCATACTGTATAGCCGGATATCCGTTAGAGTAATAAAGCGGTTTGGTGGGATCGGTGTGTAAAAAGTGTTGAAAGAATCCGACGTCTATGTTATCGACAAAATCTGAACCGACCGCTCTCCGCTTATCCTCCCTCCGTCCTAAAAGGTTGAACGAAAGTGTTAAATTGTCATGAACATGCGCATCGATATTTGATCGTACCGAATAATTATTAAAGTCATCGATGCCTTCTTTAAAGAAAGATTCCTGGTACAAATACTGACCTGATACGTAGTATTTAACCGCATCATTACCCCCCCTTAGCGAAACAGTATGAGTGGTTTGAGGCGCAAAATCCTGAATCAACAGGTCATAAGGTTCATAGTTGGGATAAAGGTTGTGATCGCTGCCCTGCCTGAACTTTTCGATTTCTTCATCGCTCCACATATAACCATTTCTTTTTGCTTCGGTATAATAGGTTGCGTATTGCCAGGAATTGGTCAATTCCGGAATACGTGTGGGTTGTGTCACTCCAAAATCACCAATATATTCTATGGTTGGTTTGCCTTCTTTCCCCCTTTTTGTGGTAACCAGAATAACTCCGTTTGCTGCGCGTGAACCGTAGATAGCTGCAGAAGCATCTTTCAAAATTGAGATACTTTCAATGTCATTAGGGTTCAACCTTTCAAAGCCCGAGCGGTTGGCAATTCCGTCGATAATAATTAATGGGCCGCCACCCTGCCAGGAATTTTTTCCACGAATATTGATCTGAACACTTTCTGCTCCGGGTGCCGAACCGCGTGTGTTTACAACAACTCCCGTCATTCGTCCGGCTAAGGTTGAAGCTAAATTCGTTGCCGGCATTTTTTGCAGTTCTTCTCCCTGAACGGTTGCGATCGAGCCGGTTACCGTTGCTTTCTTCTGTGTTCCGTAGCCGATTGCCACAACCTCTTCGATCCCGATTGCGTCCACCTGCATCTGCAAATCAATCGTCCTTTGATTTCCTACTTCGATCTCCTGTGTGCGCATTCCCACGAAAGAGAACACCAGCGTTGCATTATCAGGAATATTTGCCAGAGAATACTCCCCGTCGGCATTAGTCACGGTCCCTTGTATCGTACCTTTTACAACAACGGTTACCCCAGGCAAAGGCTGCCCGCTTTGGTCGGTTACTGTGCCGGAAACCGTTTTTTGTTGTACCATTTCATTTTCAACCAAACGCCGGTATCTTTCGTTTTCCAATTCTTGCCCCGGTTTGATTAAAATAAGGTGGGTTGCTGTAATCGAATAGTTGATGTCCTCTTCTTCAAATAGTTTGTTCAGGATATTTTCAACTACTTCATTATCAAATTTAGCGTCGACTTTTTTGTTTAAATCCACTTCTTCGTTCTGGTAAATAAAACGGAATTTCGACATGGATTCAATTTCGAGAAGCACTTCTTTGATAGTGGCATCCTCCATGTTCAGCGTTAGTTTGGTGGCCTGAGAATACACCGTAGCCGAAACATGCAACATCGAAATCAGCATTATTACCGTCGTCAATTTCATTACCCGTAAAATTTTTTTCAAAACCGGATTTAGCCGGTTTCCAAACACACAAAATTTTTTCATACCTTTGTAATACTTTATTAGTTAGTAAATATCTAATGTTGGAAGCATTAGATGGAAACTTTAAATGACGGGAAGTGTGCAACCATTTCCCGTTTTTTGGTTTTTAAAACGGTTATTTGTCCATAGGCAATTTATCTTTTCGTGATACAATAATATTTTCACCATTTATTTTGTAATTGATTTTACTAATCTCGTTTAATGCCTCGAACACATCGATAACCGACTTTTCCCGGAGCGTTCCCGTATAATGAATATCTTCGCCCATGTTCTCTTCAGTAAAAGTTATCTGCACATCGTACCATCTTTCCAGGATTTTTGCGACATTTCCCAGGGACATATTATCCATGTATAATTTTTTTTCCATCCAACTCAGGTTATGTCGTGGTTCGTCGGGCGAATAGTACAGCCTCCCCGAATTTTTATCGAAAGCGCCGGTTTGGCCCGCCATTAGGACCAATTCCCCGCTTTTACCATCGTTTAATTCAACTTTTCCTTCGGTTAAAGTTGTTTTTATCAGGGCATCGTCAGGATACGCGGAAAGGCTGAATTTTGTGCCGAGGACTTTAAGGTTTAACCCTTCCTGTGTTTGAACAATAAAGGGCGCCTTGTCTTTTTCAACTTCAAAATAGCCTTCTCCGCTGAACTGTACATTCCTGGTTTTCTTGCGCCTGTCGAACTGGTAAATCAATTCCGAGCCTGCATTTAACATTACCGAAGTCCCATCAGGCAGCACCACTTCCGAACGGCTCCCCATTTCGGTGGTAAGGGTTAACGGCGCCGTATCGGGCGCAAACCAGTTGAAGTAAAATGAAAATCCCAGTAAAATAAGCAAAGCAGCAGCTACCCCGGACATGAAAACAATTTTAAACCGGTCGGCCACCCTTGCCTGGTTTGTAATTTTATAATGAACACTCTCCCATGCCGTGTCGGCGTCGTATTTTTTTCTTTTGGCAAGAATATTTATCCCCTGCCAGATTTTCATATATTTTGATAAATCCCTTTTATTCCCGGGTTTCGATTCCGCCCAACTTTGAAGAACCGGATCGGTAACATTTGTATCTTTTTCGGTTTGCAAATGGTCGATAATGTGTTCCCCTATTTTTTGTTCTTCTTTCATTTTTTCGATGCTTCATTTAAACGACACATCAATTTCAAAAAGGTCCTATTGAAAATGGAATTTTTTTTTATTCCTGCAGACAGGATTTTAAATACTGAAGGGATTTCCAGAGCTGATTTTTGATTGTTTTTACCGATATGTTTAACCGTTCGCCTATTTCCTTTTGTTTCAACTTTTCAAAACGGTTCAGCAGCAGTACTTGTTTTGACCGTTCCGGCAGCTTATCGATACATTCTTCCAGTTTTTGTAAAAATTCTTCCTGGTTTGAGTCCTCCGTTTCTTCAAAGAAATCCGGTATTTCCAGGTTATCCATTGCTTTCTTACGGTACTTCTCTGCCCGTAAAAAGTTCATTGCACTATTTTTGGCCGCCCTGAACAGGTAATGTTTAATATCCTTATAAATCACTATTTTTTTTCGGTCGGACCAAAGTTTAACAAACAGATCCTGAACGATATCCTCGGCGGTTGTGGAGTCGGTTATTATCGTGGCAACATAAGTGCACAATGAAGCATAATACTTAAAAAACAGCAGGTTAAAGCCGGAATAATCATCTTGCTTTATCTTCGAGATCAGTATTTCGTCAGTTTTGGCCATACGTTAATAACAGCACAATATTAATTAAAATACTGTTATAAAAAAACAACTCATATTCTCACATAAAGAAGCATCCGCTCCGTAAGCCTCCCAACTTTCTTATCTCAAAAAAATTTTCAATCTGCTTTCCAATATTTTCTTAAATTACGATGTTGTAACCTAACATTTGGGGTGCCAAATACGTTAGTCCAAAATCGTATAAAATAACGGGTACAATAACGAATTCTGTTCGTAACGGCCTTACATATTTATGGATTCCTGACGGAAGATACTATCTCAGTGAAAATTTTCAACGATGGTTGAAATGGGTTATAGAGTTGCCTGTCTTAATGTGGCAGTAGCACTAAAATTTTAGCGCTACTGCAATATATTCGCAAAGTATCAAAAAATAATTCCTCCACATTTATAAACGATATATAGTGAAATCACTTTTTGTTTCAATTATTTCAAAACCCTACCCGGACAATCCTCCGGCTTCCCTTTTCCATTTCCGTTTCCGGTTATTTCCCAGGTATTTCCTGAACTTAAAAGGTCATCGACACACGTTATTTTCCGCGTTTGTTTCACCTGCTCAATTTGTTTCACCATTTCTTCATCATAAACCGGAGCCGGTACGCTTCTTATTACGCCGAATGCCACCGGAAAATCAGGAAGTGCCATATTAATAAGTGCCAGGTGGAGTGTCGGATCGATTTCATGAGCGTCGTGTACCAGCACATCGTCTGCTGTCACTCCGCTTTCTCCGATTTTTGCCACTCTCAGCCTTCCTCTCTCCATGATAATGCCCTTTTCATTTTCGGCTCCGAACAACATCGGTTTACCATGTTCGAGTATTAACTGCCGGTCGGCACGGTGTTCGGGGTCTGTAATGGCATTGTGAACACCGTTGTTGTATATTACACAATTCTGAAGGACTTCAACTATTGATGTTCCTTTGTGGTTTGCAGCAGCGAGGTAAACCGCTTCACCCAGTTTTATGTTGCTGTCGATTGAACGCGCAAAAAATGTACCCCTTGCTCCAATTACCAGTTGTCCGGGAACAAAAGGATCTTCAATAGTGCCGTAGGGCGAAGTTTTACTTTTAAACCCGCGGTCTGAAGTTGGGGAATATTGCCCTTTGGTGAGCCCGTAAATCCGGTTGTTAAAAAGAATAACATTCAGGTCGATATTCCTCCGGATGGTATGGATAAAATGGTTTCCGCCAATGGCCATTGCATCTCCGTCACCGGTAATTACCCAAACACTAAGGTCAGGATTAGCCATTTTTACACCCGAAGCCACCGCAGCAGCCCTGCCGTGAATGGTGTGAAAACCAAAAGTATTCATATAGTAAGGAAACCTGGAAGAGCAGCCAATGCCGGAAATAATGGCAAATTTCTCTTTGGGAATACCCAGTCCTGCCATGCTGCGCTGTATGGCATTCATTATGGCATAGTCGCCACAACCGGGACACCAGCGCACTTCATTCTCACTTTTAAAATCTTTAACGGTATAATTCAGGTCTGTCATTTTTAGTCCTCCAGTAATTTATTAATTCCCTCTTTCAATTCATTTACAGTAAATGGTAATCCTTTCACTTTATTAATCTGATAATAGTAATAACCCGGCATTTTATCGCGAAGGTAGCCGGCAAATTGTCCCAGATTAAGTTCGCAAACCACAATTTTTTTGAAATTTTTGAATACTTCTTTTGTATTTTTAGGAAGTGGTTTGATGTAATCAAAATGTGCCAGGCTTACATTTTTACCCTCTTTTCTCAATTCCCTGACTGTACTGATGAGGTGACCAAATGTTCCTCCCCACCCAACAACCAGCACATCGCCATCCAGATCGCCGCAGACTTCCAAATCAGGCACTAAATCAACCACTCGCTGAACTTTAGTCTCTCTAATTTCAGTATTTTTCTGATGGTTTTCGGGGTCGTGGTTAACCGTTCCCGATACATTTTTTTCCAGGCCGCCTATACGATGTTCAAATCCGGCCATTCCGGGAAATGCCCAGTCGCGGGAAAGCAATATATCATCGCGCTTGTAGGCTTGAAATGAACCTGCATCTTTTGCAACCCTGGGAGTGATCGGTGGCAATTCAGCCATTTGGGGAATTTTCCACGGTTCGCTCCCGTTTCCCAAAAAACCATCGGTAAGAAGAATTACAGGCACCATTCGTTCCAACGCAATTTTAGCTGCCTTGTAGGCATAGAAAAAACAGTCGGACGGGGTGCTCGCCGCCAGCACCACAACAGGGCTTTCGCCATTCCGTCCGTAAAGCGCCTGCAACAAATCAGACTGTTCGGTTTTGGTGGGTAACCCGGTTGACGGGCCACCACGCTGAACGTTCACAACAACGAGAGGTAATTCAGCCATCACCGCCAGCCCAATAGCTTCCGATTTGAGTGCCAGCCCGGGCCCTGAAGTAGTTGTTACGGCCAAATCTCCGGCAAATGCCGCACCGATAGCCGAGGAGATCCCGGCAATTTCATCTTCAGCCTGAAAAGTTTTCACACCCAGGTCCTTCCTTTCAGACAAAGTGGAAAGAATGTCGGTGGCCGGGGTAATGGGATAAGAACCCAAAAACAATTCGAGACCGGCTTTTTCAGCTGCTGCCAATAATCCCCAGGCAGTTGCCTGGTTTCCGTTGATATTCCGGTAGGTGCCGTTTTCAATATCGGCAGAATGGACAATATACGTTGGCGTTTGATGCTGGAGGTTCATGCCGTAGTTGTATCCGTCGTGCAATACTTTGATGTTGGAATCGACAACCACCGGTTTTTTGGCAAACTTGTTTCTGATAAAATCTTCGATATAGTCGAGCGGGCGGTTAAACATCCAGCAAACCAACCCTAATGCAAACATATTTTTACTGCGAAGTACGCTTTTATTATCCAACCCGAAATCTTTCAGGCTTTCGCGGGTAAGGCTCGAAATCGGAACAGCTATTTTCCTGTAATCCAACAGATTACTTTCGGCAAAAGGATCGTCGGTTTCGTATCCGGCCTTTTGCAGATTTTTAGCGGTAAATGAATCGGAATCGTAAATAATGGTACCACCGGGGTCCATAAACCGGGCATTGGCTTTTATAGCTGCCGGGTTCATAGCAACCAACACATGGGCATAATCACCCGGGGTAGTTACTTCTTTTTTTCCGAATTGTACCTGAAATCCTGATACTCCGCCAACGGTTCCCTGCGGCGCTCTGATTTCAGACGGATAATCGGGGAAAGTTGAGATATCGTTACCAATTAGTGCAGTGGCATCCGAAAACAATGTTCCGGTAAGTTGCATTCCGTCACCGGAGTCACCGGAAAACCGAATGGCCACTTCGTCCAACTCAATTACTTTTGCATCCTTCATTATATTTGGTTTTTATATCATTTAAACAATGTCATTTCAAAACAAAAACGACCCTAAAACCATTAAACTGAAATTTTAGAATCGATATAGCTTTTATTCATATAATTCGAGAAGCAAAAATAACCATTATTTAACAAGTTGCTAATGACATATCCAAATATTTAAAGGTTTTAATATATTTGGAATCAATTTAAATATGGACAAAGTGGCACTGGTAAAAACACTCAATAACAAAACACCAAAGTTGGGGAGAAACTGTTTTTTGGCTGAAACGGCAACGCTGATTGGCGATGTGGAACTGGGCGATAATTGCAGTATTTGGTTTAATGCGGTTTTGCGTGGCGATGTGCATTTTATTAAAATTGGCAACAATACCAATGTTCAGGATAATGCTGTAATTCATGCCACTTACCGGAAATCGCCCACAACAATCGGAAACAATGTCACCATTGCCCACGGCGCCATTGTGCATGGCTGCACGTTGCACGATAATGTAATGGTTGGAATGAATGCAGTGGTTTTAGACGATGCAGTGGTTGAAAGCAACTCCATTATTGCAGCAGGATCAGTGGTAACCAAAGGAACTGTGGTGGAAAGCGGAAGTGTTTACGCAGGCATTCCGGCAAAAAAAATAAAAGCAATCAGCCCTGATCTTTTGGAAAGTGAAATTAACCGCATTGCCGGTTCATACGGAACTTATGCCGGTTGGTACAAATAATAAGTTGGAAGATTGAAGGCGGAGGCGCGAAGACGGAAGACAGGAGTGAGAAACAGGAAGTTGGGAGAAAAAATGGGCTGAACGGATTAGGGACGGAAAAACACCACTTTTTAAAAAAATTATAAACTTTAAACACAATCCTTTTTATTTGTCAAAAAGATTTCTTTGTTTCGTAATCGAATTCAAATCATGTTTAAAAATTAAAGATAAATGAAGCCAACGCTTTTGATCCTTGCAGCCGGAATGGGCAGCCGGTTTGGCGGCCTTAAACAGGTTGAACCCGTAGGTCCCAACGGAGAAGCTATTATCGATTATTCCATTTACGATGCCATAAAAGCCGGGTTTGGCAAAGTGGTGTTTGTTATTCGCGAAAGTTTTGCCGATGCTTTTAGAGAGAAGTTCGACCCGCTTTTGAAAGGGAAAATCGAAGTGGAATACGTTTTTCAGGAACTGGAAAACCTGCCCGAAGGATTTACCGTACCCGAAAACCGCGAAAAACCCTGGGGAACAGCACATGCCATTCTGGTTACAAAAGAAGTGATAAACGAGCCTTTTTGTGCGCTGAATGCCGACGATTTTTACGGGTTCAACGCTTACAAAGTAATGGCCGATTTTTTAACGCAGTCTGCCAATCCAACAGAATACTCCATGGTTGGCTATAAACTTTCGCATACGCTGTCGGATTATGGTTCGGTATCACGCGGCATTTGCGATGTGGACGAAAACGATTTGCTTCGGAAAATTGTGGAAACTGTTAAAATCATCAAACGCGACAACAAAATAATTTCCATTGAATCGGACGGTTCAGAAGTAGAACTCACCGGAAACGAAAGTGCTTCCATGAATATATGGGGTTTCAAACCCTCGGTTTTCCCCATTCTCGAAGAAAAATTTACCGATTTCCTGAACAACCATATCAATGAACCCAAATCGGAAATTTATATTCCTTCTGTAGTTTTCGATATGATTCAGGAGAAAAAAGCTAAGGTAAAAGTTTTGAAAGCCGATTCACCCTGGTTTGGAGTTACCTATAAAGAAGACAAGCCCCGTGTTGTTGCCAAAATAAATAAACTGATTGAAGCGGGAGAATATCCTGAAAAACTTTATTAAAAAATCTTCTATGAACATCGATTTAATTAAAATTGCAGGCCGGTTTCAGATTGAAGGAATAATAAAAGAGGTTGTTCCGCTTGGCGAAGGTTTTATTAACGACACCTTCATTATTCATACCGAAGGAAATTCGCCCAAATATATTCTTCAGCGAAAAAATAAAAATGTGTTCTCCCCTATTCCGGCGATGATGGAAAACATCAAAAAAGTTTGTGATCACATCAAAGCCAAGGTGGAAAAGGCAGGCGGCGATCCCATGCGGGAAGCCATGACCATTATTCCGGCAAACGACGGAAAACTGTATTTTTTGGATGAAGAGGAAGAATACTGGGCGGTGAGCCTGTTTATTGAAGACACTATTGCTTACGAAGCAGCCGAAACACCGGAACTGGCCTATGCCGGCGGAAAAGGAATCGGGAAATTTCAGTCGCTGGTTTCCGACCTGAAAGAACCGCTTACCGATATTTTACCCGGATTTCATAACATTCGTATCCGCTATGAACAATGGGATGCTGTACTGAAAAAAAATCCGGTTGGACGAAAAGAAAAAGTTGCAGAAGAAATTGAGTGGATTGAAAGCCGTCGTGAAGAAATGATGAATTTCTGGAAACTGGTGGAAAAAGGAACCATTCCCACACGCGTAAGCCACAACGATACAAAAATCAACAACATTCTTTTCGATAAAAACGGGGAAGTGCTGTGTGTGATCGACCTCGACACCGTTTTGAACAGCACGGTACTGAACGATTTTGGCGACGCTATCAGGTACTACACCAATACCGGGAAAGAAGACGATACCAACCTGGAGAATGTGTCGATGAACCTGGAAATCTACACAGCATTTGCCAAAGGATACCTGGAAGAAGCCGGTTCGTTTTTAACCGAAAAGGAAATTGAATACCTGGCATTTTCAGCCAGGTACATCACTTACGAACAGGTGCTCCGGTTTTTAATGGATTACATCGACGGAGACAATTACTACAAAATAAAATCGGATGACCACAACCTGGTGCGCACGCGGGCGCAGTATAAACTTTTATGCAGCATTGAAGAACAGTATGACGCCATGAAAAAAGTAGTGCAGGATTTGACCGCTTAAAAAAATTCAGGCTAAAGGTGGATGGTTTCGGCCTCCACCTTTTGGTCTAAAAACAGCGCTGCTTTTTCATTAAAATTATCAGCCGATTCGGTAGTTTGAAATTTTATTTTCCCCCCTTTCGATAACTTTTGATCAATCTCAGGATGCCGCTTTAAATAGTCAGTCAGTTTTTCGGCAACAATTCGCCCCTGCTCCAGAATCTGAATGTTTTCGGGCACGAAATTTCTAATTTGTTGTATAAGAAGCGGATAATGGGTGCAACCCAAAATCAGCGTATCCAGGTTTTTATCTTTTTGAAGAATATTGTGAATATTCTTTTTGACAAAATATGCTGCGCCTTCCGTGTCAATTTCGTTGTTTTCAACCAGCGGTACCCAAAGCGGGCACGCTTCCTGAACGGTTGACTTCACTTTTCCCTCCGACCATTTTTCCAGTTCGATAGGATACGATTCGGAAAGCACCGTTCCCGGTGTTCCGAGCACTCCCACATGTCCGTTCCGGGTTATCTCCGAAACTTTTTCCACACTTGGTCTGATTACTCCCAACACCCGCCGGTCAGGTGCAATGTGTGGCAAATCGAGTTGCTGAATGTTACGAAGCGCTTTTGCCGAAGCTGTGTTACAGGCAATTATCACCAGCGGACAATTTTGGCTGAATAAATATTTTACGGCCTGCAACGTATATTCATAAACAACCCTGAACGACCTTGTTCCATAGGGCGTCCGTGCATTGTCGCCCAGGTAAAGAAAATCATATTGCGGAAGTTTTTTCACCAGTTCTTTCAGTACGGTTAAACCACCATACCCCGAATCAAAAACACCAACAGGAGAATGTATCATAACAGCTTGTTTCCGGGTTATCGTTCAACTGCCAAATTATAAGCCACATCGTAAAACCGCCCCAGGTTCGACCAGTCGAAATGCAGCGATGCGTCCTCGCTGCGATAGCGGAGCGCAATTCTTTCGCGGCGGTTCATTTGTACAAAACGAAGCATAATATCGGCCAGTTCATCGGCTGTTTGGTTAAAATCCCTGCTTTTCCGGTCGATAATGTACATTCCCAGTTTTTCGTTCTCCATAATGTTTCGGGATACATAATCGCCAAAACCTGCCAGGTTGCTGGTAATAGAGGGCAATCCGCTGGCAAGGCATTCCAACGGAGTGTAACCCCACGGCTCGTACATACTGGGGAAAATCCCCAGGTGGCACCCCCGTACAAACTGGTTGTAATCCATTTTAAACAAAGGATTTGAGGTAGAAATAAAATCGGGATGATAGACCACTTTTACTTTGTCGTGCCGGTTATTTACGAGATTTGCTGTCCGCAGGAAATTTAAAATTTCGTCCTTCGAGTCGTCAACCAATGTATGCGTAACAATTTTGGGCAGTTTGTTGGTTTTCCAGCTTTGAATATTTCTCCTGAGTTTCAGCCGCAGGTAATCATCAACCATTTCGCTTAAATTCGGAAAAACATACTGCCCGTTATCCGAAGTAATTCTTGTATATAATCTTCTTCCGACCTGTTCCTTAATTTCTTCACAAACCCGGTGAATATCTTCGATTAAAGCTTTGGAATGCAAAACATCGGGGTTAAACGTGTAAAAAGGTCTTTTTGTAATAAAAAAAGCCACCACTGTCGTTTTCGAATTTTGCTGCTGCATGCGGTAATTTAGACGTGCCAGTGCTTCCAGCGTTAAATCGTAACCTTTGTTGTGGTATTCGTAGCGCCCCGATGTAAAAAAGTACAGCGTATTGTCGAGGTCGAAGGAATAGCTCTGGAAAAAATGGCCCATTACAAAGTCATGAATTTTTTCCTTGTACTCGAGGTGCTGATTCTGAATATGGTGCAAAGATTCAAACCGCTGAATATTAAGCCCGTTAGGTAATATTAAATCTGGTGTTCGCCCCAACAAATGGGTACATTCGCGGCCGGTTAATTCACTTACCGTGGTAAACACATGGGCTCCGTGTGCCGAAGCGCGTTCAATTTCAACAATGGGGCGGACATTAAAATTATTGGCTTCCCGTTCCCAATTGTAAAATGGCAGGTGGTCGTAAAACTGATTGTCGTTCATGGCCAGATACCTGCCGAGTAACGTAGCATGGGTTGTAAAAACAATTTTTATATCGAGGTTTTCTTTACGCAGCCCCGGTATGGGAAGTCCGGCCATCCATTCATGAAAGTGTGCAATTACCCGTCCGGTGCAAAAGCCCGATGAACACAAATACCTCAGAAATTCTTTCACCTGAAATCCGAATGCCGCTACTTTGTCGAGTAAATCGTCCTGCCCGGGTAAAGCAATGTGGTAGTCCTGCCACACAAAATGTTTAATTTCTCCCAGTTTATCGTAAACCGAGAAGGGGTTAAAAAGCACCACGTTCGGACGTCCGGAAACTATCCACTGCCCGTAATGCACATCAAACCCCCGCTCCTGCATTTTCAGCACAGCCTTACCTACCGGTGTTGAATAATCTGTGGCGGGGTCGAAATGTGCGGCGGCCTGGTCGGCAAAATAGGGGCCAATCAGAAAATAGTTATCTGCGCCCCATTTTTCAATGACAGAAGGGACTTTTGAGCGAATAACCGTGTAAATACCGCCCACCTGGTTGCATACTTCCCAGGCGATTTCAAATAACATGGCGTTGGAAGGAATCTTTACAGTGTCCGAAATTTCCTCAGGTATTATTGTATTCATAAATTTCAATTTGAGTGATAATTCGTTCCAATAAATATAGCGGGAATTCCGTTTTTTTCCAACAAAAGAGGTTTTAAAGCATAAAAAAAGCCGCTCATCGGCTGACAAGCGGCTCAAAATATTTTTAAACCACGGCGTTCTATTGAATACCCAGTTTCTGTTTTACCATTGGCAGTAAATCGACACTCTGATTCGATTTGTATAAAACAACACGCGAGCCAATATCAAAAACATACAATAACCCTTGCTCTTTAGCTACTTCTTCGATAGCAGCCTCCGCTTTATCGAAAACCGGTGAGAGCAATTCGGCTTGTTTCTGCTGAAGTTGCTGCTGTGCAGTCATCTGGTAGTTCTGAATACGCTGCTGAAGTTCCTGCAGTTCAGTAATTTTAGCATTTCGCCGAACTTCCGAAGCGCCGTCGCCCAACTGCTCCAGTTCGGTGAGTTTTTGCTGGTAATTTTGTTGCATCTCTCCCAGCACATCTTCCAGGTCTGATTGAAAATTATTGAATTCCGTTTCGGCAGTGGCCCTTTCAGGCATTAACTGTACCAAAGCCTGTAAATCTATATGTCCGAACTTCTGGTTTTGTGCACCAGCCGAAATGGTGGCTACTGCGCACAAAATCAACACAAATAGTTTCTTTAAATTTCTCATAATCAACGTAGTATTAAATTTTTGGTCACAAATATAATGATAAATTATTTATATCCGAGTTTTTGAAGAACCTGATCGCTCAAATCGTAGCGGGGGTTGGTAAAAAACAGAGTTGTTCCATCGGCTTTATCGAATATTACAGCATAACTTCCTTCGCTGGCTAATTCCTGAACGGCAGTAAAAATGTCATCCTGAATGGGTTTTACCAATCCCTGCCGTTTCTGGAACAGGTCGCCTTCGGGCCCGAAATATTTCCGCTGCAATTGTTTGTAATCTTTTTCCTTGGAAATAATTACATCTTCGCGTTTGCGTTTCATATCTTCCGAAAGCAAAACACTTTCAGCCTGAAAATCCTGGTACATCTGTTCAATTTCTGCATGCATCGATTCGAGTTCTTTCTGGTATTGCGCTGAAAGCTGATTTAACTGTTCCTGCGCTGCCCGAAAAGCCGGAATGTTTTCCAGGATATAACCGGAATCGATAAACCCAAACTTCTGGGCAAAAGTAACTCCACTGAAAAACATCAGGGTTGTTAGCGTTAATATTATTTTCTTCATGGCTAAATATTTTTCGTTAAAATTATTCTTTCTAATATCATATTTTATGCCAAATCTGTAACTATCAGAATTGCTGACCAATAACAAAATGGAACTGGCTTCCGCTTGCATCGGGAGCCCCGGGAATTTGGTCGAAACCATATCCCCAATCGATGCCCATCAACCCAAACATGGGCAGGAATATTCGCACACCCACACCTGCAGAACGGTAAAGCTTAAACGGATTGTAATTCTGGAAATTCAAATTGGCATTTCCGGCTTCCAAAAAGGTTAGTGCGTAAATGGTTGCGCTGGGTTTTAAAGTAACCGGGTACCGCATTTCCATGGTAAATTTATTGTACATTTTCGAACCGCTTTGCGGGCTCAGGCTAAAATCTTTGTAACCGCGCAGTGCAACGTAATCGGTACCGTAAATGTTGTAACCCGACATGCCCGAACCTCCCACAATAAATCCTTCAAACGGTGACAACCTGTTCGGATCGAAGTAACCTAAAAATCCCATTTCGACTGCTGTGCGCAACACTAAGTTGAGATTTCTGGAGAGTGGATTAAACACCTGCCCCTTAAACAGCCATTTGTGGTATTCGATAAACTTAAATTTTTCTTCGTTTGTAACGTCGGGCGAGCTGTAATCTTTACCGGTAAACAATGAGAACGGCGGCGTTGCTTTCAGCGAAAGGCTAAATTGCGAACCGCGGCGCGAGTACAAGGGATTATCTACCGAGTTTCGGCCAAAAACGGTTTTCAGACTGAAATTGTTGAAACTTCCATTCACCTGCCCGTCATCATCGGCAAGAAAATAAAAGTAACTCCCCATATTTTGTAACCGGTAATGCTCGAATGATAATTCGTGATAAACCGTAAAATAATCGTCGGGGAAAGAAAGCCTGTAACCGTAACCCATTGCCAACGCAGTTGTTTCCCAAATCTGGTCATTTTCGGAGTTATCATCTTCCGAGCCATAATTGTAACTGTACTGAGGATAACCGCCATAATATCCGCCATA
>CAZXHP010000041.1:15762-22463 GCA_964639655.1 uncultured Mariniphaga sp. | reverse complement strand
AAACTTTACGAAATAATTTTCGAGGCCGATACCCGGACAGGCAAATATTTTGACGTGGTACTTCTTGTTATCATTATCATCAGTGTTTTGCTGGTGATGCTGGAAAGTGTGCCGGGAATCAGAAAAAACCATCATGAACTGCTTGTTTCGTTTGAGTGGATTATTACCGGAATATTTACGCTGGAATACATTACCCGAATTGTAATTGTAAAAAAACCGTGGCGGTATATTTTTAGCTTTTACGGGATAATCGATTTCCTGGCCGTTATTCCCAGTTATTTGGGACTGCTGGTAATTAGTTATCAAAGTCTGATGGTAATCAGGGTTTTAAGGTTGTTGCGCGTTTTTCGTATTTTGAAACTTACCCGCTACACTGCTGCGGGCCGAACCCTGGCTCGGGCCATCTGGAACAGCCGGGAAAAAATCAGCGTATTTATCTTTTTTGTACTAATTCTGGTTATTATTATCGGAACCATCATGTACCTGGTTGAGGGGGAGGCCGGCGGTTTTAAAAGTATTCCGGTAAGCATTTACTGGGCAATTGTAACCCTGACTACGGTAGGCTACGGCGATATCAGCCCGGTTACACCATTCGGCCAGTTCCTTGCCAGCATAGTAATGATTATGGGATATGCCATTATTGCTGTTCCAACCGGTATTGTTACCGCCGAAATGATAAGGCCTTCAACACGCACCAATACCCAGGTTTGTTCTAATTGCCTGCTCGACAGGCATGACGACGATGCATTGTTTTGCAAAAAATGCGGAGAAAAACTTCATTCTTAAAAAAAATTAGCCGCATTATTGAATTTTTTGTAACGAATTTCAGACGATATAGTCTTATTGTCAGCTATAAACAATTCAATGATTTAAACAATGATGAGGAAAACAAATTTATTTGCATTACTTGTACTGTGCGTATGGGTAATTACAGGATGTGCTACCGTTTATAAAACTTCGGAACTTGAGAAATCCGGGGAAAGTTACAAAACCATTGCCATTTTGCCGTTCGAGGTAACCGTGCAATACAACCGGTTGCCAAAAAATGTTACCCCGGAGCAAATCACGGAAAATGAATACGAACTGGGTTTTGTTTTTCAGAACCAGATGTACAATCGGTTTTTGCAGAAGAAGCACAAGTTTGCGGTGAGCTTCCAGGACGTGGATAAAACCAACATGATGCTCAGGCGAAATCAGATCGACATTTACAATCTGGGTGAATTTTCGAAAGACGAACTCTCCAGGTTGCTCGAAGTGGATGAAGTCATTTCGGGGCATGTGATTACATCAAAACCGATGTCAACCGGTGCTGCCCTTGCAGTTGGAATTTTATTCGACATTTGGGGACCGACCAACACGGCCGAAGTTACAGTGGCGTTGCACAGCGGAAAAGACTCGGAGTTGCTGTGGAGATTTAATCACATTTATTCGGGTGGCGTAGGCAGCAGCCCTGAACAGCTAACCCACGCAATGATGGGACCTGTTTCGAGAAAGTTTCCCTACAAAAGTTAAAAGGATAAACCGGTTTCTGACCGGTTTTTTGTTTTTAAATTTTCCTGTCTGCTTTTATTTTTTTGAAAAATGCTTATTTTTAGGAAACTCCAAAAAAATGAGCGAATACAAAAAATTAAAAATCAAAGAGTGGGCTGTTGAAGACCGTCCGCGGGAGAAGTTGCTTTTTCAAGGTCCGCGCTCACTCACCGACGCCGAACTGATTGCCATTCTTATAGGCTCGGGCAACCTCGATGAAACTGCTGTGGAACTGGCCCGGCGCATTTTAACATCCGCAGGTAACAACCTGAATGAACTGGGCAAGAAGGGAATCGATTACCTGAAAACGTTTAAAGGGATTGGCGAGGCCAAGGCCATTTCTATTGTTGCAGCGCTGGAACTGGGCAAACGACGCAAAGAAGCCGAAGTTTTTGTGAAAAAGAAAATTACCAGCAGTAAAGACGCTGCCGATTTTTTTATGCCCCTGCTGGGTGACCTCAACCACGAAGAGTTTTGGGTGCTGCTGCTCGACCGGGGAAATAAAATCATCGATCATTTCAGAATTAGCCAGGGCGGAATGACAGGCACGGTTATCGACGTGCGAATTATACTAAAAACGGCGCTGGAGAAACAGGCCGTCTCACTCGTCCTTTGCCACAACCACCCATCCGGTACCATGGAAGCTTCGGATGCCGACTTAAAAATAACCCGGAAAACCAAACAGGCTGCGGAAACAATGGACATTTCTGTACTCGACCATATCATAATCGGCCAAAACCGTTATCTTAGCCTTGCCGACGAAGGCATGTTGTATTAAAAAAACCAAAACCGTTATGCTGTTAATTTACACCGACGAATTAAATGCGAGGATTGAATACATTGCAAAACTCATTTTTACCACGATTTTGCAGAACGAAGTTTCGTTTACCACAAAACCTTTTGAGTTTTTAAAATCGGAAATGCCCAAACTGAATTACTCGTATGAGAAGTTTGACGATGAACTGTACATTAAACCGCACCGGTTTATGCACTGCAAAGCGTTGATTCAACCCAATATTCAACCGGTTTGGCACAATGGCGAAAAATATTTCTTTGAAAGCTCCAAAGATTCCGATTTGCCGTTCGACCCGCTGGCAGCTTCGTTTTACCTCGTTACCCGGTACGAAGAGTACCTCGATTTTCAAAAAGGAAAATACAACCGTTACCCGGCATCTGAAAGTATTCTCGAAAAATACGGCTTGCTGAAAAAACCGGTTGTAAATATTTGGGCACGAATGCTGGGAAACCTGCTGAAAGAGCGATACCCGGAGGTTCAAATTCCGGAACCAAAGTTTCAATACCTTCCAACCATTGATGTGGACAACGCCTGGGCTTTTTCCAACAAAGGTTTCGGACGCACAGTGGGCGCACTGACCAAAGCTGTTTTAAAAGGAGAGTTTTCTGAATTTTCACGTAGAATGAATGTTTTACGCGGAAAAGAAAATGACCCGTATGCTACTTATAACTATCTGAATGAGGTTTTTAAAGGCAACGAAAATAAAGTCTTGTACTTTTTTCTTTTGGGCGACTTAAAACGGTACGACAGAAATAGTTCGTGGAAAAACAAATCCCTTCAAAAGCTGATTCGCGAAACTTCCGAAAAATATACGGTGGGTATCCATCCTTCCTATTCTTCCAGCAAAAAGAAAGGGCGCAGGAAGCTGAAAACTGAAATGGAGCGGTTGGAAAAAATTACCGGCGGCGGGGTGAAAAAAAGCCGGCAGCATTTTTTGCGGCTTAAATTTCCACGAACTTACAGGCGATTGATAAAAGCCGGAATTATGGAGGATTACACCATGGGATACGCTTCGCAAACAGGGTTTAGAGCCGGAATTTGCACCCCCTACTTTTTTTACGATGTGAAAAGAGAAGCTGCAACATTTTTAAAAATTATTCCGTTTCAGGTAATGGATGTAACTTTACGCCACTATTTGAAATTACAACCCGGTGAAGCCATTGCCGAAATTGAAACACTAATGCAGGAAGTAAACAAAGTGGGTGGAACATTTTCGGCTATCTGGCACAACGAAACGGTGAATGATGAAGGGGAATGGAAAGGATACCGCGAGGTTTTTGAAAAAATGAATAAACTGGGATTTGAATTGGCAGATGTTTGAAGCAGGAAAACTGAAATATTTACGACACAGCGCGATTGATTACGAAAAATGGGACCGGTGCATCGGCGAAGCGCCGAACAGCCGCGTTTATACCGCCAGCTGGTACCTCGACCGCACAGCAGTGGTTTGGGATGCGCTGGTGTGGGGAGATTATGAATTTGTGATGCCCCTGCCGGTTAAAAAGAAGATGGGAATCAGTTTTTTGTACCAGCCGCTGTACTGTCAGCAACTGGGCATATTTCCGCCGGCGCCGCCCGAAACAGCTTTGGAGTTTTATGTTGAAATTACCCGCAGATTCCGGTATTCCGACATACAGTTAAATGCGTTTAACCTGCCACAAAAACAAATGGAACGGACCCAATTTTCACCCCGTAAAAATTATTTGCTGCTGCTGAACGCCGGTTACGATTCCATTTCCTCCGCCTATTCGAAAAACACCCACCGCAATATTGCCAAAGCCAACAACAACCGGCTGAATTATGTGGAAGGCATTACGCTGGAAGAATTTCTGGCACTGAAACAGAAAAACCTCGCAGTTAAATTGCCCCGGAAAACCATTCAAAGGCTGAAAAGTATTATTGCCTACAGCCAGTTTAAAGGATTTGGCGAAATTGCCGGAGTTTATTCGCCGGGAAATGTGTTGTGTGCCGCCGTATTTTTCCTCCGGTGGAAAGACCGGGTAATTTATTTGAATTCAGTTTCAAGTAACGAAGGGAAAGAATTACGGGCAATGTTTTTTTTAATGGACAGGTTTTTGGAAAAATGTTCCGGTAAAAGCCTGACCCTCGATTTCGAAGGTTCCGTGGTTCCGGGGATTGCCCGGTTTTTCGAAGGTTTTGGTGCAACCCCCGAAATCTATTACCGAATGATAATCAATCGGTTACCGTTTCCTGCTAAATGGTTAAAACGAGAAGCCTGATGAAACAGTTACCCCGCAATTTTAGTAAGTTTATAAGCTCTTTTTTCTCCGAAGAGTGGCTTTTTGGCCGGAATACACCCTGCTTTTTGCCTTTTTACCATGTGGTGAGTGACGAAAAACTGCCACACATTTTAAACTATCCGTACCGGAATGTAGCACAATTTGAAAAAGAACTCGATTTTTTTCTGGAATATTTTACGCCGGTTTCTCTGGAAGAAATAAATAAAACGAAAGGTTTTGGGAAAAAAGTCTTTCACCTTTCGTTTGACGACGGTTTGCGCGAGTGTCACGATGTTGTGGCGCCCATATTGCTGAAAAAGGGAATTCCCGCCACTTTTTTTGTGAATACCGCTTTTGTGGATAACAGGGAGCTGTTTCACAAATACAAGGCAAGTCTTATTCTGAACCGGCTAAAAGAAACTCCGCACGAAAAAGTTCAGGAATTTCTGGAGAAGTTCGGATTCACTGTGAAAAATATTTTGAAGACTGAAATTTCGCACGTGGAAATTATCGATGCAACGGCAGCCATACTCGGCATCGATTTTGAAGATTTTTTAACCCTGCAAAAACCGTATTTAAGCCTTGAACAGATTAAAAGCCTGGCAGGCAGCGGATTTACCATTGGTGCACACAGCCACAATCATCCCGAATTTTGGAAAATACCGGTAGAAGCTCAGTTGGAAGAAATCAGGGAAAGTATGGCCCGGATTGAAGAATGGGTGAAACCGCCGGTAAAGGCCTTTTCATTTCCGTTTACCGACGATGGTGTGCCGGCTTCGGTATTGAAAACCATTAGAAATGAGCAAATTTGCGACGTTACTTTTGGAACAGCCGGCTTAAAAAACGATGTGTTTGATTTTCATTTTCAACGTTATCCGGTGGAACAACCCGGCGATTTTGTCCGAAACCTGAAAGGCGAATTTGTATATTTTGAATTGCGGAAATGGATGGGCAAGGCAGTTGTGAAACATTAAATTGAGGGTTGAAAACAGCAGATGAATCTGATTCAGAAATATTACGATGCATTTTGCACGAACAGCGACCGGGAAGCGTTTTGTTTGCAGGATGAAAAATATTCTTACCGCGAATTTTTTCAGTTTGTGAATGGATGCAGGCAACTGCTGGAATCGCAGCCCGGCTTTAAACCGCAAATGCCCGTGGGCGTTTTGTGTCATGAAAACGTTGAAACTTACGCGGCCGTTTTTGCCGTGTGGTTTTCGGGCGGTATTTTTGTGCCGCTGAATCCCGAAATGCCGGTAGCGGCCAACCGGGAACTCATCCGGAAATTTCAGCTAAAATATGTTATTGAACCGGTAGAAAATAACAATCCGGCACAGTTTGAAGGTGCAAAAGTGCTGGAAAACAAAAATTTAGTTTCAGAAAAAAACCACCCTCTTTTTAAGTGGAAAGAAAATCACACATTGTACGTTTTAAACACTTCAGGCAGTACCGGAACGCCTAAAAATGTGCCCGTCAGCTTAAAAAACCTGACTGCTTTTATTGAAGGGTATCTCGAAAAATATCCGGAGCTGAATGCCAACGACAAGTTCCTTCAAACCTACGAATTAACGGCAGATGCGGCATTTACAGGGTATTTAATTCCCTTTCTTTTGGGGGCGGCGGTTTATTCGGTGCCACATAACACATTTAAACCATTTGCAGTAGCTAAAATTCTTTCCGAAAAACCGGTAACCTGGGTAAAAGCCACACCCACACTCATTGCCTGTTTGCGTCCGTTTTTTTCGTCGTTTCACCTGCCCCAAGTCAGGCATTTCCATTTTGGCGGAGAAGCATTGCCGGCCGATTTAGTTTCCGCCTGGCGATTGTGTGTGCCAAATGCAGAAATATCGAACGGCTATGGACCGACTGAAACATCGGTTACCGCAGCTATTTATAAATGTTCGCCCGGCGAATCCGTTAAAGCAAAAAACAATATTGTAAGCATAGGTCAACCTTTTAAAGAGGTGGAAATTTTTGTAAAACCACTTTCGCGGAAAAAGGAGAATGTGGGGGAACTATACATTGGCGGGCCGCAGGTGATGATTGGCTACTGGTTTTCTGAAAAACAACCGTTCAAAATGTTGAACGTAAATGGCAAAAGACAAAAGTTTTACCCCACCGGCGACAAGGTTTTT
>CAZXHP010000041.1:0-15662 GCA_964639655.1 uncultured Mariniphaga sp. | reverse complement strand
AAGCGGACTCCAGACATTCTCAGAGAACCAAACCACCGGCCTCTATTTTATTGCCACCGACGCTGCATTCAGAGGACGGGGATTTGCCACTGAATTAATCCGGCAGGTGATGAATAACAGTTCGGGAATTCCGGGGAGCTGGTTTTGCAGGCGGTTCAAAAGGCTGTACCTTTGTATCGGCGACTTGGATTTTCAGAGGAAGGCAAACTGGTAATTTTTTGGAAAAAAGAAAAAATATGACGCGCGAAGAAACGGTTTCGAAAACACTGGCTACATTCCGAAAGGTTTTTGGTGAGGCCGAAAACATTAACGAACAAACAACAGCCGACGACATTCGGGCCTGGGATTCACTCAACCACATAGTGCTTATTCAGGAGTTGGAAAAAACATTCAATCTGAAGTTTAATCTGTTTGAGATTATTGAAATCAGAGATGTTGCCGGCATGGTGGATTACATATTCTCAAAAACGGGCGAATGAAAATCCGGGAAATAACGGTTGGAGAACTGCCTGATTTTGTTCGAAGTGAGGAATACGCCCTTTTGAACCCAAAACCGGTAACTCCGTTGCGGGCCTTTTCACAGTTTAAAAATTCGCAGGCCCGGCCCGATGATGTTGCGCTGGTATTTGCAGCAGAAAACAACACGTTGCTTGCGTTTGCCGGCATTTTGCCCCATAAAGCACAAGGTTTGGAGGAACCGGTTTTTTCCAATTCGGGCTGGTGGGTTCATCCCGAAAAAGGACGAAAGTTGGGCCTCTCTGTGCTTTTGAAGGCGTTTCAACTTTGTAACGGACGAGTGATTCTGACCGATTGCACCGCACACACCCAATCAATTCTCGAAAAAACAAACCTGTTTCAGTTTGTCCCTCCTGTTAGGGGCAGTAGATTTTTTCTGCGCTTTTACGTCGGCAGCTTATTGCGCCGGAAAGGGAAAAAAGGACTGGTTTCATTTTTGTTTTCGCTGGTTGATAAATTATTGAATGTGCCACTATCGGCTTGGTTATCAATGATTCAAAATAGAAAACAGGCCAGTGAGTTTTCACTGGATGTTGTAAAATTTTCTGGTGCGGAACACACTGCATTTATTCAAAAAAATCCGGGGAAAAGTTTTCTGGTTCAGGACGCCGGAAAATTGAACTGGGTGGTTCAGTACCCGTGGGTTACCACCGAAAAAGAAAAAGCGGTCGGTGAATATCCGTTTACGCACAAAGTGGACCAATTTAAACAGGAATTCCTGGAAATCAGGCAGAGTAAAAAGCTGGCAGTTGTTTTGTTGTTGTCGGTTCGCGATAACCACGCTTCTGTTCCGTTTATTTATTTCGAAAAAGAGGCGCTAAACCAGGCGGCACAAATGCTTTGGAGTTACCTGGTAAAACAGAAAGTTGACAGTCTGGCAGTTTATAATCCTGAACTGGAAAAAGCGCTCCGAAAAAACAAAAGAATTTGGTTATTGCGTAAAAATATAGTCCGGTATGCAGGGTACTCCAAAGAACTTGAGACTTTGTTTGCCGAAAAAGAATATTTTTTTCAGGATGGCGAGGCCGATGTGGCCTTTACCTGATTTTTTTGCTAATTGAAACCGGGTTGCCGGTGTCGCTTTATACGGTTGCAAAAATTGTGGGGTGACAATTGCGGTTAAATTCAAAAAAAAACAAAACAAAAAGGTACAACATCCTGTTTTCAATACGAATCGTATAGCCCGAAGTTTAATTTCAACAGTATGAAATATCTTCTGAATGAAGTAAAAGCGCAAATTGGAAAACCGTATGCCGATCTCGAATTTTTACTGGAGTGTTTTTCCGAAGTATTAAAAGAAAACAACGAAACAGAACTGGCTGAACAGGTACCGTGGATTTCAGGAAATGAACCCGATTTTAATGTGGGGAACACGGAAAAACTGCTGCATATGTTCTCTATCAGTTTTCAGTTGCTGAACCTGGCAGAAGTGAACGGTGCAGTGCAAAACCGGCGCACGCGACAGGAAGACAACGGATTGGAGGGGGTTAGCGGAATGTGGGGAAACATTTTAAGCGATTTGAAATCCAGGGGAGTCCGGGAGGAGAAAATAGCTGCACATCTCAAAAAAATACATGCAGAACCGGTGCTTACAGCGCACCCCACCGAATCAAAACGCCCGGTTGTACTGGCCCTTTACCGCCAACTTTACCTCCTGCTGGTAAAACGCGAAAACTCGATGTACACCAGCTACGAGCAGGAAGAAATTAAACACGATATCAAACAACTATTGCACAAACTGTGGTTTATCGGCGAAATTTTTATTGAAAAACCTGCTGTGGAATCGGAGCTCGAAAATGTGCTCTACTATTTTTATAAAGTGTTTCCTGAAATGTTGCACTACCTCGATTATAAACTCAGACAGGCGTGGGGGAAAGCCGGATTTAATCCCGGTTTGGTGGAAGACACCGAAAATTATCCACTGCTGACCTTTGGCAACTGGGTAGGCGGCGATCGCGACGGACACCCGCTGGTTACTGCTGAAGTAACCCGCAAAACCCTCGAAATTTTCAGAATGCACGCGTTTTTGTTGCTGAAAGGGTTGCTCGACGAACTTTCGGATAAATTAAGTATCTATTGCGACAACAACTGCCTGCCCGGTTATTTTACCAAACGAATGAAAGAACTCCGGGAAGAACTGGATATCGTTAACAAAAAAAACTCCAGAGAGCCTTTCAAAAAGTACCTTCAGTTAATCAAACAAAAACTCCCTATAACCGAAACAGCTTCAGGCGGCATTGAATTGCAGGATACGGCTTCTTCCTATACCAACTCGGGCGAACCGGAAGCTGACTTGCAGATTCTGAAACAGGCTTTAATAGATTACGGCGCGCGTTCACTTGCTGTTTCCGATGTGCAAAAAGTGTTGCGCCATTTGAAAGTTTTCGGATTTCATCTGGCTCGGCTCGATATCAGGCAAAACAGCGGGTATTACGAGCTTGCCCTGCGCGATATTGTGAAGACCAGCCTGCCCGGGCAATATAAAACTTTAGCCGGAAGTAAGTCTGCTTATGCGGCGTTCATTCGGGAAGAACTGACCCATAACCGCCCGTTCATCAGCAGAACCGATTTACTGCAGTCGGAAAAAGCGCGCGAAGTGGTGAAAACGTTTCGCACGCTTGGAAATCATATCCGGAATTATTCGGAACGGTCGCTCGGTTCGCTTATCGTAAGTATGACGCGCAATGCCACCGATTTATTTACGGTTTATCTGTTTGTGCGCGAAGCTGGTATGTCGCAGTTTGATTTCGGAGGTCTGGTTTGTCCGTTGCCGGTGGTTCCGCTTTTCGAAACCATAGAAGATTTAAAGAGAAGTCCTGAAATTTTGGATGAATTTTTAAGTCACCCGGCAACAAAAAACAGTCTGGAATACATCCGGCAGCGGAAAAATCTGGATGAGCCTGTACAGGATGTAATGATTGGCTACAGCGACAGCAACAAAGACGGCGGAATATTGGCAAGCACATGGTATTTGTACGATGCCCAGGTAAAACTTACCGAAGTGGCCCGCAATCACGGTGTGCAAATCCGGTTTTTTCACGGAAAAGGCGGAACCATCAGCCGGGGCGCAGGCCCTACCCACTGGTTTCTCAAATCGCTTCCGGTTTCTACCATGAACGGCTTAATTCGAATGACCGAGCAAGGCGAAACCATCGAGCGGAAATATGCCAACAAGGTGAACGCCTCATATAACATGGAATTGCTGATGGCGGGTTTACTGCGTCAAACCCTTTTAAATAAATCGGGAAACCGGGGAAATAACAGGATTAGAGACGAGCTTTTCAGTTATTTGGCCAACGAAAGCTTTCGGGCATTCAAAAAATTAACCGGGCATCCGTCGTTTATCGCATTTTACGAACAGGCAACCCCCATCGATGCCATTGAATCGAGCAAAATTGGCTCGCGGCCTGCGCG
Source organism: uncultured Mariniphaga sp. (assembly GCA_964639655.1). Classification (GTDB taxonomy): domain Bacteria; phylum Bacteroidota; class Bacteroidia; order Bacteroidales; family Prolixibacteraceae; genus Mariniphaga. The sequence goes on along the minus strand of CAZXHP010000041.1, from coordinate 11,732 downwards.
CAGAACAGGGAAACGTTCGCTGGCCGATTTGCGGGCCATCCCGTGGGTTTTTAGCTGGACACAATCGCGCATGCATATTTCAAGCTGGTATGGCGTAGGTTCAACCCTTCAGAAAATGAAAGCGGAACAGCCGGGAAAATACGCCGATTTGAAAAAAATGGTAAAAAATGATGATTTTGTACGCTACGTTCTAACAAATATCGATACCAGCCTGGCTGCCACCGATGAAAATATAATGCGTCTTTACAGTGGTTTGGTGGATGATGAAAAAGTAAGAGAGGAAATCCTTGGGATTTTGCTCGAAGAACTTGAACTTACCCGGAAAACCATGCTGGAGTTGTTGGGAAGCCCGGCAAAAGATCGGAGAAAAAACCATTTTTATTCTACTCAACTTCGGGCTGAAGCGCTGCTCCCTTTGCACCGCCAGCAGGTTAGTTTGCTGAAGCAATGGAGGGAAGCCCGGAAAACCGGTGCAAATCAGGATACGCTGTTGCACAATTTATTGCGAAGTATTAATGCTATCGCAAATGCAATGGGAACTACAGGGTAATCCGAACCTGTTTTGTTATTTTAAAATTCCGGATTTGTTTTTTTCGCGGTACATCCCCGGTGTTGTTCCTTCCATCGTTTTGAAAACGCGGATAAAAGTTCCAACGGACCCGAACCCCACCGCTTCTGCAATGTAATTCAGCGAAAAGTTTTCACTTGAATTTTTAGTTAACATTTTTTTCGCCTCGGTAATCCTGTATCTGTTTACGAAGTCGTTAAACGAACGGTTGAATTTATGGTTTATGAGTGCCGAAACATAAGAACGGTTGGTACCCAAACGTTGCGAAACTTCGGTGATTTTCAGCTCGGGTTTCCGGTAGGCTCTTTCTTTTTCAAATAACTCGAGCAATTTGTTTTGAAGCTGATCGGTATTGTATGTTTGCTGGTCGATATCGGGCTGAGCATCTTCGTCTTTAACCAGATCGACAACAGTATGGTTTTGCATGTAACCCAGCAGCCCGATAAAAAACAAAAGCATGCTGAAAACAAGCGAAGGAACCAACAGAAGAACTGGCGAACCGGCAAAGTAGTTACGTCCTATAAAATTAACCGTAATACTCATAATTGATGTGGCCACAAAGGAATACAAAAGGTATTTTACCCAAAAAATGGTTTTACTTTCAAGATTGGAATAAAAATTGGCCACCCGTTTATTGTAGCGCAGAACAAGTTTTCGCCCAAAAACAAGAAAAAGTACTACCTGGGCTGCAAATACAATTCGGCTACCATAAAAAATCAGTTTTTGAATTTTTATAACAACGGGTTCCGGCTCTAAGCCGGAACGATTGAGCAGAAACTCCCGGATATAAATTAATTTTTCTTCACCTGACATGAATTGGTAGGTAATTAAAGTGGCTGTTGAAAAAACAGCAGCAGGTAGTAAATACCACAAGTTGGCTCGTTTATAGGAAGTCTCGACAGTTAAAAGTTTGATGTACCAGTAATATAATGGATAAACGGCCAGCGAGGCAAAAACATAAATCGGATCAAATAACTGGTAAGTAGTTAAATCCTGTTGAAAAAAAGCAGCATGGGAAATGTAAACCAGAAAGGCAACACTCATAAAAATCCCCAGGAAAAATTTTGCAGGATTGTTCTCTTTTCGGGTTAAAAGTAAAACTATTGCCCAGAAAAAGGTAACATACATTGGGGTGTAAATAATCAGGTCTTTTAACATTTCTGTTTTTCGTTAGAGCTTTAGTTTGTGAAATAATTGTCGAGGTGCCAGGTATTTACAGGCCTAAATACAAATTTTTACGATTTGGATACTGTATTGTTAGTTTGATAACACCTGTTTTTTGACCAACGTGTACCTTTGAATGAACAAGGTATTTGAAACAAAAATGCGGCAAAAGCAAACAGAAATTGTCTGAAAAAACAGAAAGCCCTTAGGTAATCCTGCACAAAAGGCAAAAATGAAATAATTTTCTGTTTTTAGGAAATTCGGTGTTCTCAACTACTCAATGGTCATCTGCGTTCTTAGAGGTGGCCATTGTTTTTTACAGCTACAATTTACCCGTCAAACGAATCCACTTCGCGGTAAGCTTTAATAAACGCAATCTCACCTACTTTGCCTTGTTTGCTTTTACCGTGTTCGCAGCATAAAACGCCATCGTAACCTTTTTTATAAATGTGTTGAAAAATGTTTTTGTAATTGATTTCTCCGGTTGTAGGTTCCTTTCTTCCCGGATTGTCTCCAATATGAAAAGCACCTATTTCGCTCCAGGCCCTGTCAATATTCGGAATAAGATTTCCTTCGGTTATTTGCTGGTGGTACATATCGTTCACAATTTTACAGGCAGGACTGTTCACGGCCCGGCAAATGGCATAAGTCTGTGGCATTCCGGTCAGAAAAAGTCCCGGATGATCCCATCTGTTCAGGGGTTCCAGAACAATAACAATTCCTTCTTTTTCGGCAATTTCACTCAATTCACGCATGGAATCAATTACGTTGGCCGTTTGGTAATCCCATTCCAGTCGTTCGTTGTAGCGCCCCGGAACCATTAAAGCATATTTTGCACCGGTTCGTTTAGAAGTTTCAATGCCTTCTTTAAGCCTGTCTTTAAGCATTTTTCGCGATTCATCGTTAAAAAGCACCATTGATTCGACGCTGAAATCGGCGTAAAGCACATAAGGTCCAATATCCATATTTCTACGTGCCAGTTCGGCTGCAATTTTTTCCTGTAATTCGGGCGATTTACCCATTAACCCGTTATCGAATATGGCAGTAAATCCCTGATCGGATATAAATTTGATGTTGTCAATCGGATCTTTCCCGGCATGTTCAGGAAACATTCCCAGATGAGGAGCATACTTCAATTTGAATTTGGCTTCATTCGAAATAACAGATTCAGATGCAGTTGCGCCAAAAACACTGCCGAGTCCTGCCATTACCATTCCGCTGGCAGCCGCATTTTTAATAAAATTTCTTCTCTCCATGGTTTATCGGTTTTAATTGTATTTAAATATGAATGGGCTAAAATAATGAATTGTTCCCGAATTTTCTATAAGACAAAGCTTTTTTGAATTCCTGCTTGCTTCCTTCTAAAAGAGTTGCTAATTTTAGGGTCAATTTTTTTCTAAATCAACATAAACATTTATAGATATGAATAGAAAACTCAGAATGGGAATGGTTGGCGGTGGAACAGATGCGTTTATCGGCGCCATCCATCGCCTTGCTGCATTTATGGATAACCAGATTGAACTGGTTTGCGGGTGTTTCAGTGTAAATCCTGAAATTTCAAAAGAATCGGGAAAATTGTATTATCTGCCTGAAAATCGGGTGTATGACACCTATCAGGAAATGTTTGAAAAGGAAGCCAAACTCCCTGAAGGTGAGCGTATGGATTTCGTGTCGATTGTTACTCCAAATTTTGTTCACTTCGATCCGGCCATGATGGCGCTGAACAACGGATTTCATGTAGTCATCGACAAACCCATCACATTTACCCTGGATGAGGCGCTAAAACTGAAAGAAAAACTGGATGAAACCGGTTTAACTCTGGCGCTGACCCACACCTACTCGGGCTATCCGGCCGTAAAACATGCCCGCAAAATGGTTGCTGACGGCGAGCTTGGGAAAATTCGGAAGATACTGGTGGAATACCCGCAAGGTTGGCTTTCAGGAGCAGTAGAAAACGAAGGTAATGCACAGGCATCCTGGCGCACCGATCCAAAAAAATCGGGAAAAGCAGGTTGCATGGGCGACATCGGAACGCATGCCCATCAACTGGCTGAATACATTTCGGGGTTGAGAGTAACTGAACTGTGTGCAGAGATCAACACTTTTGTTCCCAACCGCCGCCTCGACGATGATGGTGCAGCTTTGTTGCGTTTTGAAAACGGAGCCAAAGGAGTTTTAGTAGCTACGCAAATTGCTGCGGGCGAAGAAAATGCAATCAGAATCAGGGTTTATGGCGAGAAGGGCGGACTGGAATGGTTCCAGCACGAACCCAATTCACTTATTCTAAAATGGCTGAATCAACCAACCCAGATTTTGCGTGTGGGAACAAGTATGAACAGTACCATTGCAGCGCATAATACACGTACACCAGGCGGTCATCCCGAAGGCTATCTGGAAGCTTTTGCCAACATTTACCGCAATTTTGCCCTAACTGTGATGGAAAAAATGGATGGCAATGAACCCACTGCCGAAATGCTCGATTTCCCGGGAATTGAAGACGGTATTCGCGGCATGCAGTTTATCGACACTGTGGTGAAAGCCGGTTATGATGACCACATGAAATGGGTAAAATTTGGAGAATAGAGAAGCCCCCTCTCCCGAAGAGATTCACCGTAGGAGTCCTGCGGACCTTCGGAATAACTCCGCGCCAGTTGGCGGGTGAGAATTTTGGATTTTGAAAAGAATTCTATAAAACTAAAGAATATGTCACGACCAGTAACATTATTTACCGGACAATGGGCCGATCTTCCCATTGAAAAAATATGCCAGAAAGCCAAATCATTTGGATACGACGGGCTGGAACTCTGCACGTGGGGCGACCACATGGAAATAGACAAAGCCGATCAGGCTTACTGCGACGAACGAAAAGCACTGCTTCAAAAATACGAACTGAAACTTTTTGCCATCTCCACCCATTTGGTGGGGCAATGCGTTTCCGATCCGATTGACGAGCGCCACAAGGGGATTTTACCCGACTATATTTGGGGTGATGGCGACCCGGAAGGTGTTCGGCAACGGGCTGCAGAGGAAGTAATAAAAACGGCTAAAGTGGCCAGAATGTTGGGTCTCGACACTGTGATTGGTTTCACCGGAAGTCCAATCTGGCACATGCTCTACTCTTTTCCTCCTATTCCGCAGGGAATGATTGAAAAGGGTTATGAAGAATTTGCCAGACGTTGGATTCCCATTCTATATGAATTTCAGAAAATAGGAGTGAAATTTGCTTTGGAAGCGCATCCCACTGAAATTGCCTTCGACATTCATTCCGCTCATCTTACGCTGAATGCATTGAATAATCACCCCGCTTTCGGATTTAATTACGACCCCAGCCACTTTGGGTACCAACATGTGGACTATGTGAAATTCATTTACGAATTTGCCGACCGTATTTTTCATGTACACATGAAAGACGCCTACTGGAGCGATGTTCCCATGGGTATTGGCGTGTTTGGTGGCCATTCTGAATTTGGCGACAACCGCCGCTACTGGAATTTCCGCAGTTTGGGGCGTGGGAAGGTGAATTTCGAAAACATTATCCGTGCACTGAATGACATCGGTTACAACGGGCCACTATCGGTTGAATGGGAAGACAGTGGTATGAACCGCGAAGCAGGCGCAACTGAAGCCTGTCAGTTTGTAAAGAACGTAGATTTTGAACCGTCTGATGTGGCGTTTGACGATGCCATGCAAAAAGAGAAATAAATGACAAACAGAAGAAGTTTTATCAAAAAGTCGGCTTTGGCCACCGCAGCGGTGGGTGCAGCTGCTTCAATGCCCCTTGCATCATGCATGGGCGCCAATGAAAAACTGGTGTGTGGGTTAATCGGTGCAAAGGGAATGGGATTTGCCGATTTGCAGGCTTTTCTTCGCCAGAAAAATACCGAATGTGCCGCCATCTGCGATGTGGACGAAAATGTGCTGAACCAGCGCATTGCCGACACTGAAAAAATTCAGGGGCACAAACCCAAAGGTTTCAAAGATTTCAGAAAACTTTTGGAGGAACCCGGAATCGATGTGATTATTATTGGAACGCCCGACCACTGGCACTGCATTCCGTTTGTGTATGCAGCGCAGGAGGGGAAACAGATATTTTGTGAAAAACCACTGGCTAATTACATCGAGGAACTGAACATTATGGAACGTGCTGCGAAACGCTACGGAACAGTGGTTCAGGTAGGCCAGTGGCAACGCAGCGACAAACACTGGCAGGATGCGGTGGAGTTCGTACATTCCGGGAAACTGGGGAAAATTCGCAGCGTGCGCACCTGGTCGTACCAGGGCTGGATGAAATCGGTACCTGTGGTTCCCGACAGCGATGTGCCGGCTGGTGTTGATTACGATTTCTGGCTGGGGCCCGCGCCCCAAAGGCCTTTCAATAAAAACCGGTTTCACTTTACATTCCGCTGGTTTTGGGATTATGCCGGTGGCATGATGACCGACTGGGGCGTACATATTATCGATTATGCGTTGTTTGGTATGAACGCCAAAGCACCCAAATCGGTAATGGCCATGGGCGGTAAATTTGCCTACCCCGAAGATGCCTGCGAAACTCCCGATACCCAGCAGGCGCTTTATGAATTCGATGGGTACACCATGCTGTGGGACCACGGAATTGGCATTGACGGAGGCTATTACGGTCGTTCACACGGTGTTGGTTTTGTCGGTAACAATGGTACTTTGGTTGTTGACCGCGGCGGCTGGGAAGTGATTCCCGAAGGTGGCGAAAATCCGGCAATGGAACGTGTGGAACTGCAAAAAGGCGACGGCCAGGGCTTGAACAACCACATGGAAAATTTTATCGATTGTATTAAAGACCGCGGCAAAGTGCCAAATACAAACATTGAAATTGCGGCCAACACAGCCAGTGTTTGCCACCTTGGCAACATTGCCTTTAAAACCGGTCGGCGGTTGTACTGGGATGCCGATAACAGCAAATTTATCGGCGACGACGATGCCAACAGTTATCTGGTGCCTCAATACCGTGCACCCTGGGAGTTACCCAAAGTGTAATGATTTTAGCATTAGTCATACTATCATTTAAAATGATGGTATGACTAATTCTTTTACTATGAACACTACTTCCCGACTCTGGTACATCGATAACCTCCGGATATTTCTCATCAGCCTGGTGGTACTTCACCATTTTGCTATAACTTATGGCGCACCCGGTAGCTGGTACTACAACGAAACCGAAGCCGGATTCCCGGAGATTATTCCCTTACTGCTGTTTGTGCTTACCAACCAGTCGTTTTTTATGGGGATGTTCTTTTTTATTTCGGCTTTTTTTATTTTGCCCTCCCTGAAACGAAAAGGAACAGCAAAATTTCTGAAAGACAGATTCATCCGTTTGGGTATTCCACTTTTGTTGTTCTATTTTATTTTGTCTCCGCTTACCGTGTTTATTCATCACCGGTTTATTCTGGGAGATGAGGTTTCGTTGATTGATTTCTGGATAAACCAAAAAGGCACTGGTTTCGGCCCGCTTTGGTTTGTGGAGGCGTTGCTGCTTTTTACCCTTTTGTTTTTACTGGTGAAAACGGTAAAAGTGAACCGGCAAATTCCTTTCCCCGGGGCGTTTGCCATTCTTTTGGCTGCAATCACAACCGGTTTTATTCAGTACTTAATTCGTATCTGGCTGCCTGTAGGATGGAGTATGCCGTTTACCAATTTTCAGTTTCCGTTTTTTGTGCAGTACGTTTTTCTTTTTGTTTTGGGAATTGTAGCATACAAAAACAACTGGATGGATGCCATTACGTTTACAACCGGCAAAAAATGGTTTCTGTTTGCCCAGTTTGTTCTGTTTATTGTATTCCCGACTGTTTTTATTCTGGGAGGGTCTTTCGAAGAGGCTGATTTGTTTATGGGAGGTGGTACCTGGCAAAGCGCTGGCTATGCTATTTTGGAACAGGTGTTGGGTTTCTCTCTGATAATCGGGCTTTTAGGATTGGCTGGAAAATCTGTAAACCGGCAGGGAAATTTTGCCCGGCAATTATCCGACAGCGCTTATGGTGTGTTTGTTTTTCATACTCCGGTAATTGTCGCTGTCAGTGCATTTTTTGTGAGCTGGCAAATTTCACCTTTGCTGAAGTTCATTTTTCTGGCGCCCCTGGCTTTAATCGCTTGTTTTCTGATAGCCTGGCTGGCAAAAAAAATCCCTTTTTCCCGAAATGTTTTTTAAGTGACGGAAAAGAAATAACAGAGCTGTATTGTTGTAATTGATAATCCGGTGAATTCTGAATCGTCTTTCGCCGGCAATTTTTTTAAATTTGTTGTTCAAATTATACAATTATGACTGAAAACAGCCCGAAAAAACTTTTTTTACTCGATGCCTATGCATTGATTTACCGCAGTTACTATGCGTTTATCCGTAATCCAAGGTTTAATTCCAAAGGGGTGAACACCTCCGCCATGCTGGGTTTTGTAAACACACTGGTGCAGTTGCTCGAAGGCGAAAATCCGCATTACATCGGTGTGGTGTTCGATGTGAATGCCCCAACGTTCAGGCACGAAATGTTTAAAGAATACAAAGCCAATCGTGAAGCCATGCCCGAAGATTTACGGAAATCTATTCCATACATCCGCAATATTATCGAGGCATTTAACATTCCCATTATTGAAAAGGTAGGGTACGAGGCTGATGATGTAATCGGCACGTTAGCGAAAAAAGCAAAAAAAGAGGGTTTCGACACCTTTATGATGACACCCGACAAAGACTACGCTCAGTTGGTGGAGGAACACATTCGGATGTACAAACCTGCGAAAAGTGGCGGCGCCGCCGAGGTTTGGGGACCGGATGAAGTCAAAAAGAATTTCGGAATTGAACGAACGGAACAGGTTATCGACATTCTGGGATTAATGGGCGACAGTTCTGACAATATACCCGGTTGCCCGGGCATCGGGCCAAAAACGGCCGAAAAGTTAATTGCGGAATTTGGCAGTATCGACGGCATATACGAAAATATCGACAAACTGAAAGGGAAACAGAAGGAAAACCTGCTGGAGTTTAAAGACCAGGTTTACCTTTCACGGGAACTGGTAACCATCATTCAGGAGGTGCCCATTGAATTCGATAAAAAAGGCCTGACCCGCGAAGAGGTAAACAAGGAAGTGTTAAAAGCCATTTTTGAAGATTTGGAATTTAAAACACTGGCAGAGCGCCTCAATCTGGAGGAAGTAAAGGCAACCCAGGCCGTTCAGCAAACGTTGTTTGGGGAACCTGAAACAGCTCAGCCGGTCGCTGCAAAAAAAGATACCATTGAAACAGTTCCGCACCAATACTACCTGGTGGAAAACGAAATGCAGCGTGCCAGTCTCAGAGCCGAACTTTCTATTTCCGAAGCGTTTTGTTTCGACACCGAAACCACCGGCCTCGATACGCATTCGTCAGAGATTATTTGCATGTCGTTTGCATTCCGCAAGCACGAAGCCTATTGTGTTCTGGTTCCCAAAAAACGGGAAGAAGCCCAACAAGTAATTGACGAATTCAGGGAGGTGTTTGCCGATGAAAACATCATAAAAATAGGGCAGAACCTCAAGTATGATATGCTGATGCTGGGCAATTACGGCATTGAGGTGAAAGGAAAATTGTACGACACCATGCTGGCACACTACCTTATTCAGCCGGAACAAAAGCACAACCTCGATCACCTGTGCGAAATCTACCTCAATTACGAAAAGGTACACACCGAAAGTCTCATCGGCAAAAAAGGGAAAAACCAGTTGAACATGCGTTCGGTGCCCAAAGAAAAACTGCGCGATTACGCCTGTGAAGATGCCGATTTAACGTTCAGACTGAAAGATGCCTTAGACCCCGAACTGGACAAATACGAAATGCGCGAACTGTTTGATGCCGTTGAAATGCCACTGTTACCAGTACTGGTGCACATGGAACAGGCCGGTGTGAAACTGGATACAGAAGTGCTGAAAGAATACGCCGTGACATTGCGTGAACAAATCATTCAGGTTGAAAAAGAGATTTTTGAACTGGCAGGCGAGGAGTTCAATGTTTCATCGCCCAAACAAATGGGCCCCATTCTTTTTGAAAAACTAAAAATTTCTCCGGGAGGAAGTGCCAAAAAAACAAAAACCAAACAGTATTCCACCTCCGAAGAAGTGTTGATAAAACTGGCCGACAAGCATCCCATCATCAATAAAATTCTGGATTTTCGTGGATTGAAAAAATTACTTTCAACTTATGTGGAAGCATTGCCGCAACTGGTAAACTCAAAAACAGGCAAACTTCACACGTCCTACAATCAGGCCATTACAGCAACCGGACGGCTCAGCTCGGTAAATCCCAATTTGCAAAACATACCCATTCGCGACGAAAACGGCAGGGAAATCCGCCGGGCATTTATCCCGTCCGATGAAAACCATACCTTCCTTTCAGCCGACTATTCGCAAATTGAATTGCGCATTATGGCAGCACTTAGTCAGGATGAGGAGATGCTGAAAGCTTTTGGCGAAGAAAAAGACATTCATGCCATTACCGCTGCAAAAATTTATAAAGTGCCTGAAAAAGAGGTAACTTCCGACATGCGGAGAAAGGCCAAAACAGCCAACTTTGGAATTATTTACGGTATTTCGGCATTTGGTTTGTCGCAGCGGCTGAACATCCCGCGTACCGAAGCCAAAGCGTTAATCGACGGCTATTTTGAAAATTTTCAGAAAATTAAAGCATTCATGGACAAGCAGATAGATTTTGCCCGAAAGAACGGTTATGTGCAAACAATTAAAGGGCGCAAACGTTATTTAAGTGATATTAATTCAGCCAATGCGGTGGTGCGGGGTGTGGCCGAACGAAATGCCATTAACGCCCCCATCCAGGGTTCGGCAGCCGACATTATTAAACTGGCAATGATTAAAATTTATGCACAGTTCAGGAAAGAAAAGCTGCATTCAAAAATGGTTCTTCAGGTACACGATGAATTAAATTTTGATGTTTTAAAAACCGAACTCGACCGGGTGAAACAGATTGTAAAAAATGAAATGGAAAATGCCGTTCAACTGGATGTGCCGCTTACCGTGGAGATGAATGCCGCCGGCAACTGGCTCGATGCTCATTAATTTGTATGCAAAGAATTACCGAAATAGAAACAGAAGACGATTACCGGGAAGCCCTCAATCGTTTCATCGAATTGTGCGAATCGCAAAAAACCGATGACGACCTGCAGGAATTGCTTCTGATTACCGATTTGATGGAAAAATACGAAAGAGCAAACTGCGGGGGAAATTAAAAGCAACTATTCATACAACCTCTGAAAATGGTTCTCCAGATGTTTTCGCATGGCTGACCGGAATTCATCAGCCGTTCCTTTTTTTAATACTTCTACCAATCCCTGGTGCGAAACATGGGTTTTTCGTTGAATGGGTTTGTTCACCAATCCACTGTCGTAAATGTAGTTGAACACCGGCAAAAGAATTTGCTGAAATTTCAGCAGTGTTTCATTCTTGGCAATTTCATACAATTTGCCGTGAAATTTAACTTCGTGGTCAATATCGAACAGCACATCATCCGATTTTTCCGGTTCTGCATTAATAATTATTTCCAGTTCAGCAATGTCTTCAGAAGTTATATGTTTAAAAATTAAATCGGCCATCCCGATTTCAATCACCAGCCTTAGTTCAAAAATATCTTTTAATGTACTGTCATCCAGCATTCTGGGAATCATCGACTTTCCTAAAAGGGTCGAAAGGTCAGGACTTTTGATGATGGTGCCCTTGTGCTTTACTGCCTCGATGATGCCCAGAGTTTTCAACCGGGTTAACGACTCACGCACAACCGTACGACTAACACCCATGGCATTGGCTAATTCCATTTCTTTGGGAATTACATCGCCGGGTTTATACTCTTTTTTAATAAAAAAATCAATCAGGTTCATTTCAACCTTGTCCACCAAACTACGGGTATCAATTGTTGTTAAATAATCTGCTGTGCCTTGTGCATTCATATCTCTGTTTCAAGTAATTTAAGTCAAAATTTTTTTTTCATGCAAATTTC